>JBDTZQ010000129.1:0-8570 GCA_040005035.1 Betaproteobacteria bacterium
GCCACGCCTGCGTGTCGTAGAAGTTCTTGATGCTCTCGTAGGTCTTGGTGTCGAATCCGGTCGAGCCCGAGGACATGTACGAATCGACCACCCCGGTGGCCAGCGCCTGCGTCAGCTCGGACGCCTGCACTGTGACCGGCTGCGCGCCGACCAGCTCGGCGATGCGCGAGGTGGCCGGGCTGTAGGCGCGCCACTTGAGCCCTTTCATGTCGGCGGCGCTGTTGAGCGTCTTGTTGGCGTAGATGCCCTGCGGCGCCCATGCGACCGTATAGAGCAGCTTGATGCCCTGCTTGGCGAGCTTGTCCTCGAGTGTTTTCTTCTCCGCCTTGTAGAGCTTCATCGCGTCGGCGTAGCTGGTGGCGAGGAACGGAACGCCGTCGAGGCCGAAGAACGCGTCCTCGTTCTCGAAATTGACCAGCAGGATCTCGCCCGACTGCGCCTGGTTGCCCTGCACCGCGCGCTTGATCTCGTTGGCCTTGAACAGCGACGCGTTGGGATGCACGGTGATCTTGAGTTTGCCGCCGCTGGCCTTGTCGACGTCGGCGGCGAACTGCGCGATGTTTTCGGTGTGGTAATTGGTGGCGGGATACGCGGTCGGCATGTCCCATTTGGTCTGCGCGGCCGCGACGGACGCCACGCAGAGGCTGCAGGCGGCAACGATAACCTGGATTCGCTTCATTTTTAACATCCCCCGAAGTGCGACACCCCGAACCTAAGTCAGACCCTGTCGCCTGTCAATTCGCATCAAGACGTGAGGGCAGCGTTGAGGCACAATCGTAAGCTTGACCGAAGCGCATTCCGGCTGGCAATTCTGGATCGACCGCGGCGGGACGTTCACCGACGTTGTCGCTCGGCGTCCCGACGGTGCGCTCGTCACGCGTAAGCTGCTTTCCGAGAACCCGGAGCGATATCGCGACGCCGCGGTGCACGCAATCCGCGACCTGCTAGGGCTCACCGCGACGGCGCCGATTCCCGCCGGGGTCATCGACGCGGTAAAGATGGGCACGACGGTGGCCACCAACGCGCTGCTCGAGCGCCAGGGGGAGCGCACCGTGCTCGCGATCACCCGCGGCTTCGCGGACGCGCTGCGCATCGCCTACCAGAATCGACCGAAGCTGTTCGTGCGCAATATCGTGCTTCCTACGCTTATCTACGAGCGCGTGGTCGAGATCGACGAGCGCATCGGCGCGCTCGGCGAGGTCGTCGAGGCGCTCGATCTGGACGCCGCGCGCGCGAAACTGGTCGCGGCGCATGCCGACGGCATCCGCGCCTGCGCGATCGTGCTCATGCACGGCTATCGCCACACCGAGCATGAGACGCGGCTCGCCCAATGCGCGCGCGACATCGGCTTCACGCAGGTGTCGGTGAGCCATGACGTCAGCCCGCTCATGAAGCTGGTTTCGCGAGGCGATACGACGGTGGTCGATGCGTACCTCTCGCCGGTGCTGCGCCGCTACGTGGCACAGGTCGAGTCGAAGCTCCCCGGAGTCCGCCTGCAGTTCATGCAATCGTCGGGCGGCCTTACTGACGCGCACCGCTTCCAGGGCAAGGACGCGATCCTTTCCGGGCCGGCGGGCGGCATCGTCGGCGCCGTGGAGGTGTCGAAGCTCGCGGGCTTCGACCGGATCATCGGCTTCGACATGGGAGGCACGTCTACCGACGTCACCCACTACGCCGGCGAATACGAGCGCGCGTTCGTGACCGAAGTGGCCGGCGTGCGGCTGCGCGCCCCGATGATGCGTATCCATACCGTCGCCGCAGGAGGCGGATCGATCTGCTCGTACGACGGCGCGCGCTTTCGCGTCGGGCCCGAGTCGGCGGGGGCGAATCCCGGGCCCGCGTCGTACCGGCGCGGTGGCCCGCTGACCGTGACCGACTGCAACGTCATGGTCGGCAAAATCGACCCGTCGCTGTTTCCTCACGTCTTCGGCCCGGACGCAAACCAGCCACTGGACGACGTCATCGTGCGCCGGAAATTCGAGACGGTCGCGGCGGCGCTCGGGGCGTCGGGCGGCGCGCCGCGCGCACCCGAGACGATCGCGGAAGGGTTCCTGCGCGTCGCCGTCGACAACATGGCGCACGCCATCAAGCATATCTCGGTCGAGCGCGGCTACGATGTCACCGGCTACACGCTGTGCTGCTTCGGCGGCGCGGGTGGCCAGCACGCGTGCGCGGTCGCCGACGCGCTGGGGATGACGCGAATATTCATCCATCCGCTCGCCGGTGTGCTCTCGGCGTATGGCATGGGACTCGCCGATGTCCGCGCGCTGCGCCAGCACGCGATCGAGCAGGAGCTCGGCGTCGATGCGCTGGCAGCCTGCGAGAGCGTCTTCGCGAAGCTCACCGCCGCGGCGTGCTCGGAGATCGAGGCGCAGGGTATCGCCGGCTCGTCGATCGCCATCGCGCGCAACCTCCACCTCAAGTACGAGGGCACCGACACCACGCTCGAGATCCCGTTTGCTGTCGCGGGTGCGGGCGACGTCGACCGGCATGCCGGCGACGCTGACATCGCACGTATCGTCGCCGAGTTCGAGCGGCGCTACCGTGCGCAGTACGGTTTCCTGATGCCGGACCGGCCGCTGGTGATCGAGGCCATCGCGGTGGAAGCGTCGGGCGCCATGGCCACGCCGGACGAGGCGATGCCGTCGTTTGCGCCGCGCGATCGCGACGCGTTGCCGGTGACGCGCCGGCGCGTCTACACGGGTGGGGTGTGGCACGAGGCGCCGCTCTACGCGCGCGCCGACCTGCGGCCGGGCGATCGCATCGAGGGCCCGGCGATCGTCGCCGAGAACAACGCCACCACCGTCGTCGAGCCTGGCTGGCAGGCGCTGCTCACGCCGCGCGACCACATGGTGCTTGAGCGCGTGGTGGAGCTCCAGCGCACGCACGCCATCGGAACGAGCGTCGACCCGGTGCTGCTGGAGGTCTTCAACAACCTGTTCATGGCCATCGCTGAGCAGATGGGCGTGACGCTCGCCAACACTGCGTACTCGGTCAATATCAAGGAACGGCTGGATTTTTCCTGCGCGATCTTCGACTCCGAAGGCAACCTCATCGCCAACGCCCCGCACATGCCGGTGCACCTCGGGTCGATGGGCGAGAGCGTGCGCACCATCATCGACGCGCGCGCCGGGACCCTCAAGCCCGGCGACGTGTACGTGCTCAACGCGCCGTACAACGGCGGCACGCACCTGCCCGACGTCACGGTCATCGCGCCGGTGTTCCTGGAGCAACCAGACTCCGCTGGCGCAGCGAGGCCGGAATTCTACGTGGCGTCGCGCGGACACCATGCCGACATCGGCGGAATCACGCCGGGGTCGATGCCGCCGGACTCGACGCACGTCGAGCAGGAAGGCGTGCTGCTGGACAACGTGAAGCTGGTCGCGGAGGGACGTTTTCTCGATGACGAGCTTCGCGCGATCCTGGGCGGCGGAAAGTACCCCTCACGCAACATCGAGCAGAACCTCGCCGACCTGCGCGCGCAGGTCGCGTCGTGCGCGCGCGGCATCGCCGAGCTGCACCGGATGGTCGCGCATTTCGGCATCGAGGTGGTTCGGGCGTACATGCAGCACGTGCAGGACAACGCCGAGGAGGCGGTGCGGCGCGTGCTCGACGTGCTCAAGGACGGACAGTTCGAGTACGAGATGGACAGCGGCGCCCGCATCGCCGTGCGCATCAGCATCGACCGCGCTGCCCGTGAGGCAACCATCGACTTCAGCGGCACCAGCGCGCAGCAGCCGACCAATTTCAACGCACCTTCGGCGGTATGCAAGGCCGCGGTGCTGTACGTGTTTCGGACGCTGGTCGACAACGAGATCCCGATGAACGCGGGCTGCCTCAAGCCGCTGCGCATCGTCATTCCCGAAGGCTCGATGCTGGCGCCGCGTTTCCCCGCCGCGGTGGTGGCGGGCAACGTCGAGACCTCGCAGGTGATCACCGACACGCTCTACGGCGCGCTCGGAGTGCTCGCCGCGTCGCAGGGCACCATGAACAACTTCACGTTCGGCAACGACCGCTATCAGTACTACGAGACCATCGCCGGTGGCGCCGGCGCCGGTCCAGGCTTCGACGGAGCCAGCGTCGTGCAGACGCACATGACCAATTCACGCCTCACCGATCCGGAGGTCCTCGAGTGGCGCTTTCCGGTGCGGCTCGATGCGTTTTGCGTGCGCGCCGGCAGCGGCGGAGCGGGGGCGCACCGCGGCGGCGATGGCGGCGAGCGCCGAGTGCGCTTTCTGGAGCCGATGACCGCGGTGATGCTCGCCAACCGTCGTCGTGTCGCGCCGTTCGGCGTGGCCGGCGGCCAGCCAGGCGCGCCCGGACGCAACTGGATCGAGCGCGCCGACGGCCGCCGCGAGGAGCACGGCGCGACCTTCGAGGTACAGATGGCGGCCGGCGACGTGTTCGTGGTGCAGACGCCGGGCGGCGGTGGCTACGGACCGCCGGAAGCCTGATAATCCAGTTTCACCGCACCCGCAGGAGCGCTCATGGCATCAGTCTACGATTTCACCGTCAAGGACATCCACGGCAAGGCACAGAAGCTCGACCAGTACAAGGACAAGGTTCTGCTCATCGTCAACACCGCCAGCAAGTGCGGCTTCACGCCGCAGTACAAGGGGCTCGAAGCGCTGTACGAGAAGATGCACGACAAGGGGCTCGAGGTACTGGGCTTCCCGTGCAACCAGTTCGGCGCGCAGGAGCCCGGCGAAGCCACGGAGATTGAGTCGTTCTGCGAGATCAACTACGGCGTCACGTTTCCGCTGTTCGCCAAGGTCGACGTCAACGGCGCCGATGCCGCTCCGCTGTACCAGCACCTGAAAAAGCAAAAGCCCGGCGTGCTCGGCTCGGAGGCGATCAAGTGGAACTTCACCAAGTTCCTGGTCGACCGCGAGGGGCGCGTCGTCGAGCGCTACGCGCCCAATGTCGAGCCCGACGCGATGCGCGGCGACATCCAGAAGCTGCTCAAGGGCTGAGGGTACCGTGCCATGAAGCGCCGCACGCCCGCCGCAACCTTGACCGCCGTCCTGGTCGCGTTGCTGTCGGCGGCTTCGCTTGCGTCGACGCCGGCGCGCGCGGCCGACATGAACAAGACGCTGCGAGTCGCGGTGTCGGCCGCCGAGACCGGCTTCGACCCGCAGGCGATCAGCGACCTGTATTCCAGCTTTGTCACGCGCGTGATCTTCGATCCGCTGTATCAGTACGACTACCTGGCGCGGCCGTTCAAGATCGTCCCCAACACCGCCGTGGCGCTTCCGGAAATCTCCGACGACGGCAAGAAATGGATCATCAAGGTCAAGCCGGGCATCCAGTTCACCGACGACCCGGCGTTCAAGGGCAAGAAGCGCGAGCTCACTGCCTACGACTACATCTATTCATGGAAGCGGCTGATCGATCCCAAGCTTCGCGCGCCGAACATCGAGGTCGTCACCGATCGGTTCATCGGCGAGGACGCGTTCCTCGCCGCCGCGAAGTCCGGCGCCAACGTCTACGACGTCGAGTTTCAGGGCATGAAGGCGCTCGACCGCTACACCATCGAACTCTCGCTCAAGGCGCCGGACTACGACCTGCTCGACGATCTCACGTCCAACACGACGGCCGCGGTCGCGCGCGAAGTCGTCGAAGCCTACGGCGACGCTTCGCACCGCGTGATGGCCAATCCGATCGGCACCGGGCCGTACCTGCTCAAGGAATGGCGCAGGTCGCAGAAGGTCGTGGTCGAGGCGAGCCCGACTTTCCGCGAGCAGTATTTCCCCGACAGCGACGATCCCGCCGACGCCGAGATCATGAAGGTGATGAAAGGGAAGCGCATCCCGATGATCGGGCGCATCGAAATGATCATCATCGAGGAGGCGAATCCGCGCCTGCTGGCGTTCATCAACGGCGAGCTCGACGTGTCGAATCCGGTGCCGCCGGACCTGATCCACAACGTGCTCGACGGCAACGACAAGCTGCGCGGGCCGCTCGCCAAGCGCGGCATCCAGCACGTCCAGCAGTTCATGCCGTCGATCACCTTCGAATATTTCAACATGGACGACCCCATCGTCGGCGGCTATTCGAGGGAGCAGATCGCGCTGCGCCGCGCGATCAGCATGGCCTACAACGTCGACGACGAAGTGACGATCGTGCGCCAGGGGCAGGGTGCGCCCGCCACGCAGATGCTCCCGCCGCCGGTGATCGGGCACGACCCCAAGTTCGTCGATGCGGCGAAATTCGACCCTGCCGCGGCGAACCGCTTGCTCGACAAGATGGGCTACCTCGACCGCGACGGCGACGGCTGGCGCGAGCTCCCGGACGGACGCCCGCTCAAGCTCACGATCTACAGCCCGCCCGCGAATTTCGAGCGACAGCTCAACGAATTGTGGAAGAAGAGCCTGGACCTCATCCATATCCGCGTCGAGTTCGTGCTGCAGAAATTTCCCGACCTGCTCAAGCAGGCGCGCGCCGGCCAGCTGCAAATGTGGGGACTCGGCAACACGGCCGGGACACCCGAAGGCTTCGGTTTTTTCGGAATGCTCTATGGACCGAACTCAGGACTGTCCAACCTGCCCCGCTTCAACCTCCCGCAGTTCAACGCGCTCTACGACAAAGGCAAGCGCATGAAGAACGGTCCCGAGCGCGACAAGGTAATACGGCAGCTCTCCAAGCTGGTAAGCATCTACGCGCCGATGAAGCTCACGGCGTACCGCTACGACAACGTGCTGCTGCAGCCGTGGATGATCGGGTTCAAATACACGCCGTTCAACTGGAATCCGTGGCGCTACTGGGATTTCGATCTGGCGGTGCGTGACGCGGCGACGAGGAAGCAGTGATCGCGCACGCACCGGCAGGACCGCCGGTCTCCGATGCGGTGGCGCGTGGGACGATCGTGGCGTGCGCGCAACACTTGCCGCCGCCCGTCGCCGAATTCCCGCGCGGTGATTGCGCAGCGTTGCGCCTCCTGAGTACAATCGGGACAACCACTCAAACAACATCGAGGAATGACCCCACCATGACCAGAACGCCGACGACCATCGTCACCGCGACCCGCATCGCGGCGCGCGCGTTCGCGTGGGGCTCTTCCATCGACGCGCACGACTCCGGCATTGCCACACGTCAGATGCCGCTGTCCTCGCCGCTGACGCCCCAGTAGCCGCCTGAGCGTGTTCCCGCGCAGGTGAGGCGGGAACCGATTTCAGGGCCAGTTTTTCCCCGGGATTGGAATTCCGCCGGTGCAGGATGACCCGGCGGCCGCACGCCTTCTCGCGTCGCGGCCGGAGGAAAAGCTTATGAAAAATACGACACCGAGATCCTCTCTTGTTTTGCTCAGACGGCGCTTTCGCGGGCTCTGGCTCTCGCGCGATTTCCGCAGGCTGTGGACGTCGCTCACGATCACGTCGTTCGGCGCGCAGATCACCAATCTCGCGCTGCCGCTGACGGCGGCGCTGCTGCTCAACGCCACGCCGATGCAAATGGGCATCCTGGTGGCGCTTGAGACGCTGCCGTTCGCGCTGGTGAGCCTGCACGCGGGCGTGCTGCTCGATCGCGTGCGCAAGCTGCCGGTGATCATCGTGGCGGACATCGGCCGTGGCTTGGTGCTGCTGGCCATTCCCGTTGCCGCATGGATGGGCACGCTCTCGATCGAAATCCTGTTCGCAGTGGGATTCCTGTGCGGCGTGCAGAACGTCGTCGGCGGCGCCGCGTACCAGGTGCTGCTCGCCCAGATGGCCGGGCGCAAGCGGCTGGTCGAAGCCAATGCCAAGACCGCGCTCGGCGAGACCTCGGCCGCGCTGATCGCGCCGGGCATCGCCGGCGCGCTGGTGCAACTCATGACCGCGCCGTTCGCGATCGTGCTCGACGCCATCGCCTTCTTCGTCGCGGCGACGCTGCTGCGCCGCGTCGAGGCGCGTAACGACGTTCCGCATCCGGGCGCGCGCTCGGGGGTGTGGCGCGAAATCGGCGAAGGCCTGCGCCTCGTATGGGGCAACCGCACGCTATTCGGGCTCGCCTGGCTCGCCGGCACCTGGCAGTTCCTGCACCACATGCAGATCGCGGTGCTGATCCTGTTCGCCACGCGCGAGCTCATGCTCTCGCCGGGCGCGATCGGCTTCGCGTTCGCCGCAGGCGGCGTCGGCTGCGTGCTCGCCTCGGTGCTCGCGCAGCGCCTGTCGGAGCGCTACGGAGTCGGTCCGATGCTGGTCAACGGCCTGATCGTCACCGCGCTCGCGTGGCAGGCGTACGGCCTGATCGGAGGACCGTCGTGGTTCGCCGCGCTCATGCTCGGTCTCACCATGCTCGTGTTCGATTTCGGGGCGATCCAGTGGGGCATCAATTACCTCGCGCTGAGGCAGGCGATCACGCCCGACCGGCTGCTCGGTCGGATGACCGCGACGATGCGCTTCTTCGGCGTCGCCGCGGCGCCGCTGGGATCGCTGGTGGGCGGCGCGCTTGCCACGATGGTGGGATTGCGCGCGACGCTGATCACCGTCGGCGTGCTCGGCATCGTGCTGTCCATCGCCGCCGTGTTGTGGTCTCCCGTGCGCCATCACCACCGGCTGCCGGCGCACGCGCCGGAATGAGCTCGTTTCTCCTCC
>JBDTZQ010000220.1:0-2555 GCA_040005035.1 Betaproteobacteria bacterium
AGAACCGCGACAAGATCCTCGCCGAGTGGACCAAGCGCTACGACGGCAAGTCGGAAGCGAAATAATCAGCAGCATGCGACGCGCCGTATCGATCCGGCGCGTCGCGCGTCGGACGTGACCGCCGTGGCGAACTCTGCGCCAGCGCCTTACCTCAAGCTCGACGGCGTCCGCAAGAGCTTCGGCAAGTTCACCGCGCTCAAGTCGGTGGCGCTGGCGATCGAGCCCGGCGAGCTCGTCACGTTTCTCGGGCCCTCCGGCTGCGGCAAGACGACGCTGCTGCGCATCATCGCCGGGTTGGAGACGCAGGACACCGGCAGCATCTTGCAGGCCGGGCGCGACATTTCGCGACTGCCCGCGATGCAGCGCGACTACGGCATCGTGTTTCAGTCGTATGCGCTGTTTCCGAATCTCACGATTTTCGACAACGTCGCCTATGGGCTGGTGAATCGGCGCAAGGGCCGCGATGAGATCCACCGGCGGGTGGGCGAGCTCCTAAAGCTGGTCGGATTGCCGGACTCCGCGGCGAAGTATCCCGGGCAGCTCTCCGGCGGACAGCAGCAACGCATCGCCTTGGCACGCGCGCTGGCGACCTCGCCAGGCCTGCTGCTGCTCGACGAGCCGCTCTCGGCGCTCGATGCGCTGGAGCGGTTGCGCCTGCGTGGCGAGATACGCGCGCTGCAGCAACGGCTCGGTGTGACTACCATCATGGTGACGCACGACCAGGAAGAGGCGCTGTCGATGGCCGACCGCGTCGTGGTCATGAATCACGGGGCGATCGAGCAGATCGGCACACCGCAACAGATCTACCGCGAGCCGGCGTCGGCATTCGTCGCCGACTTCGTCGGCAAGATCAACGTCCTCACCGCGGTCGCGGAGGCCGGCGGCCGCTTTCGCATGGGGACCTTGCTCCTCGACGGCGCGCATGGCGCGACAGCGGTGGCACCGGGCACGCGCGTGCGCCTTTACCTGCGTCCCGAGGACGTCGTGATCAACGGCGCGGCGTCGTCGCGCGTGAATGCGGCGCAAGCGAAGGTCGTCAAGGTCGAGTTTCTCGGCGCCTTCTGCCACGTCACCGTGGCGATCGCGGGTGTCGAGGAGCAGCCGCTGCTCATCAATATATCGCGACACAGCATCGACGAGATGAGCCTGGGAGAGGGCTCGGCGTTGCATATCGGGCTCCCCGCCGACTGCCTGCGCCTGCTCGCCTAGAACCGCCGCATCGCGATGAGCTCCGCAGCCGCCGGACCCGCAGTTGGACCCATCGCGATCGCCGGCGCCCTGCGCGCCAAGCCCGCGTCGCACTGGCACGACCGGCTGGCGCAAGGATTGCTGATCGGCATGTGCGTGCTGCTGGTCGTGTTCCTGCTGGCGCCGCTGGCCGCGATCCTGGTCAAGAGCGTGCAGGACAAGGACGGCGCGTTCGTGGGGCTTCGCCAGTTCTACGACTATTTCCAGACCCCGGCGCTACGCCAGTCGATCCTGCACACCGTGTCGGTAGCGTTCGCGGTTACCGCCATCACCATCCCGATGGCCTTCACCTTCGCCTATGCGCTCACGCGCAGCTGCATGCCGTTCAAGCGCACGTTCCGCGTGATCGCGCTGACGCCTATCCTGGCGCCGTCGCTGCTGGCGGCAATCTCGTTCATCCAGTGGTTCGGCACGCAGGGACTGCTGAAAGGCCTGCTCGGGGGCGCCAAGGTGTACGGGCCCATCGGCATTATCCTGAGCTCGATCTACGCGGTGTTTCCGCACGCGCTCATGATCATCCTGACCGCGCTGCTACTGGCCGATGGCCGGTTGTACGAGGCGGCGGAATCGCTCGGCACGCCGACACTGCGGCGTTTTTTCACGATCACGCTGCCCGGCGCCAAGTATGGACTCATCAGCGCCGCGATGGTCGTATTCTCGTACACGGTGAGCGATTTCGGCATCCCCAAGGTGATTGGCGGCAACTACAGCGTGCTGGCGCTCGACATATTCAAGCAGGTGATCGGCCAGCAGAATTTCAACCGCGGTGCCGTGGTCAGCCTGATCTTGCTGGTGCCGGTGCTGCTCGCATTCATCGTCGACTGGACGATGCAGGGACGGCAGCGCGCGCAGTTCTCCTCGCGTGCAGTCGCCTACGCGCCGAAGTCGGACCGCTGGTTCGACGCGACGATGCTCGTCTACTGCGTGCTGATCAGCGTGCTACTGCTCGCGGTGCTCGGGATGGCGATCTACACCTCCTTCATCAAGCTCTGGCCCTACGACAAGTCCTTCAGCCTGCGCCATTACACGTTCGGCCTGATCGACGGCGGCGTCATTTCGGCGTTCTTCAACAGCCTCAAGATGGCGCTGCTGTCGGCGGTATTCGGCACGATGATCATTTTCGGCGGGGCGTACCTGCTCGAAAAGACCCGCGGCATGAACGGGCTGCGTGCTTTTATCCGGCTCCTGGCGTCGATCCCGATGGGCGTGCCCGGAATGGTGCTGGGGCTGGGCTACATCTTCTTTTTCAATCACCCGGACAATCCGTTGAACGGGCTATATCACGGCATGACGATCCTGGTGATCTC
>JBDTZQ010000130.1:0-8535 GCA_040005035.1 Betaproteobacteria bacterium
ACGCCGTGGTGGCATCTCGCGGAGGCGACACGGCTCGCGAGCGATTTCCCGTACACGCCGATCCTCCTCAATCACACGGGTTTGCCGGCGGATCGCAGCGCCGAAGGCGTTGCCGGCTGGAGGGCGGCGATGAAAACGCTGGCATCGTGTCCCAATGTCGCGGTGAAGATCTCGGGGCTGGGCCAGCAGGGCCAACCCTGGACAGCTGCCGCGAATCGCGAGATCGTGCTCACGACGATCGATTTCTTCGGCCCGCAGCGTTGCATGTTCGCAAGCAACTTTCCGGTAGACAGCCTCTGCGCAAGCTTCCACACTATCTTCGGTGGTTTCCGTGAGATCGTGCGCGATTTCTCGGGCGGGGAGCAGCGCGGGCTATTTCACGACAACGCCATTCGAATCTACGAGATGGAGCGATAACGGTGCCGCCTATTCGCGTCGGCTACGTGGGCGTCGGACTCATGGGGCTTCCCATGGTCACGCGGCTTGTCTCGCTCGGCTACGACGTTGCTGCGTACGACATCTCGGACAAGCAGGTTCATCTCGCGACAGGCGTCGGTGCCCGGGGTGCGGCGTCGGTATCGGAAGTGGTGCGCGGAGCCGAATTCGTCCTCTTGAACCTGCCGACGACCGACGCTGTCGAGGAGGTGGTCTTCGGTTCTGACGGCGTGGCGAACGTCATCGAGGCGCCCCAGCTCGTCATTGATTTCTCAACCAACGAGGTGGCGCGCGGCAAGGGCTTCGGCGTACGGTTGCTCGAGCACGCCCGCTGCGGCTGGGTCGACGCACCCGTCTCCGGCGGTCCCCCGGCCTCGGCAGCCGGCACGCTGACGGTCATGGCGGGTGGAACGCCCAACGATATCGCGCGCGTGACCCCGTTGATGCGCGACATTGCTGCGCGCTTCACACACATGGGGCCGATGGGCAGCGGATTGGTGGCCAAGATGATCAACCAGCTCATCGTGGGCTGCGGCCACGCAGTGATGGCGGAAGCGCTGCTGCTTGCGGAATCCGCGGGCATCGATGCGGGGCGCATCCCCGAATGTCTCGCCGGTGGTCATGCCGACGGCACGCTCCTTCAAAAGCTGTACCCGCGCATGGCGCAGCGCGATTTCGCGCCGCAGGGCTACGCGCGTCAGCTTCTTAAGGACCTCGAGATGGTCAACGCGTTCGCGGGCGGGCTGAAGGCGCCGGTGCCGATGGCGGGTGAGGCGTTGTCGCTCTACCGGATGCTGGTCCGCCGCGGCTACGCCGAGCTCGACACGGCCGCGGTGTTCAAGCTCTACGAGGTCGACGCGCACGCCGGTACGCACGTTAAACTGTCCGACGAGGTTGTGCCCCATTCCAGTCTGGCTTCACTCAAGGAGGATAAAAGATGAAATTCCGTTTCCGTCCAACGCTCGCACTTGCGCTGGTAGCCGCCGCGTGGATGGCATCGCCGGCGTTTGCGCAGGTCAAGCTTCGCTACGCGCATGTCGGCGTGGCCGACGCACCGCAGACGCGCTACGCCGACGAAGTGGCGCGGCTCGTCAAGGAACGCACCAACGGCCGCGTCGAGATCCAGGTGTTCCCGAACTCGCAGCTTGGCGGCGTGGGCGAGATGGTCGACGGCGTGAAGTCGGGTGCCATCTCGATGGGCCACCACGACTTCGGGTCGCTGGGCAAGATCGTGTCGACGACGGCGGTCTTCAACACGCCGTTCATGTATCGCGACCCGGAGCATGCGATGCACGCCACGGATGCGCGCCAGTCGCCCGCGCTGCAGAAGATCAATCAGGAGCTCGTCGAGAAGGGCAACATGCGGATAGTCGCGAGCTTGTTCCAGGGCACACGCGAGCTGACCTCGAAGGAGAAGGTGCTCTCGCCCAAGGACATGCAGGGCAAGAAGTATCGCGGTGTGCCGATCAAGCTCTGGTCGTCGATGATCACGGGGATGGGCGCCGTCGCGACGCCGGTTGAGGTGTCGGAGCTTGCGACTGCGCTGGCGACGGGACTGGTCGTTGGACAGGAAAATCCGCTGCCCAACATCTTCACGCTCAAGCTCTACGAAGTGCAGAAGTACGTGATGATGACCAACCACATGCAGTCGGTGCTGGCCGTCTTCATCAACGAGAAGGCGTATCAGGGCATTCCGGCGGCGGACCGCAAGATCATGGAGGACACGATGGTCGAAGTCGGGCTCAGGACGCTCGACTGGGACCGCGAGACCTCGGCCAAATACCGCAAGGATCTCGAGGCGAAGGGGATGATCTTCGTCGAGGAGAAGGATGGGCTCGACGTCAACGCGTTCCGCACGGCCGTGCTCGCGCAGGTGAACAAGGATTTCCCGGACTGGAGCGGCTACATCGAGCAGATTCGCGCGGTGAAATGACGTAAGGCTGCGCGGTGCGGTTGCTCCGATTCATCCGAACTGCGGTGCGCTGGATCAGCCTGGCGCTGCTCGCTGCGCTGGTGATCACGCCGCTGGCGCAGATCACGATGCGCGGCATCTTCAACGTGCCGATGGCAGGTGCCGAGGAGCTCGCCCGCTATTTCCTGATCTGCCTGACGTTCATCGCGGCGTCGTACGTAACTGAGCAGGGCGGGCAGATCCGGATGGAGGAATTCCAGGGTCTCGTTCCGCCGAAGCCGCGCTGGCTGCTCCAGCTGCTGATCGACCTCTCGGGCGCCGTGTTCTTCGCGGTGTTGTTCGTCGCCGCGGTGGTCACGATACGCAACAACCTGCAGAACCAGACCGCGGTGATGGAGCTGCCGTTCTGGCTGTTCATGGCGCCGCTCGCCATCGGCTCGCTGCTCCTGGTGGTGGAGACGCTGGTGATGCTGGTGCACACGTGGCGGCGCCGTCGTCCCGAAGAGAAGCATACGGTGCTCACCTAGGATCGAGATGGAAGGCTTCCTCGTCGTCCTCGCGTTCCTGGCGCTGTTCATGCTCGGATTTCCGGTCGTGCTCGCGATCGGAATTCCGTGCGTGATCTACATTTTCGCCAATGGCCTGCCGATCGACCTCGTCGCGCAGCGCACGCTCTACGCGCTCGATTCGTTTCCGCTGGTCGCCGTCCCGGTGTTCCTGTTCGTCGGCAGCGTGATGAACAGTGCGGGGATCTCGCGCTACATCTATCAGTTTGCTGACACCGCGGTTGGCCGCATGCCGGGTGGCCTTGCGCAGGTCAACATCTTCGGAAGCCTGATCTTCGCGGGCATGTCGGGATCGGCGCTGGCCGACATCGGGGGGCTCGGGCGCATCGAGATCGACGCGATGCGCAAGAAAGGCTTTTCGGGTCCGTTCGCAGCGGCCGTGACCAGCTCCTCGGCCATCGTCGGCCCGATCTTTCCTCCCTCGATTCCGCTGATCATCTACGGGACGGTGACGGGTGTGTCGGTGATCCAGCTCCTGCTCGGTGGTATCGTCCCCGGTCTTTTGTGCGTAGCCATGCTGATGCTGATGACGTGGTGGCTGGCGCATCGGCGCAAGTATCCGCGCGCTGCGCGCTGGCCGACTCGCAGCGAATTGTGGCACGATTTCAAGCCCGCGTTCCCGGCGATCGTGGCGCCGGTGCTCCTCATCGCGGGCATGCTGCTCGGGTGGTTCACTCCGACGGAGATCGCATCCGTTACCGTGCTCTACGCGATCCTGATCAGCAGCCTCTTCTATCGCGAGCTCACGTGGCAGGGCGTGCTGGACGCCGCGTACGAAACGATTCGCGCATCCTCGGGCATCCTCCTCATCGTGGCCGTCGCAGCGTTGTTCGGCTGGATTCTTTCGGTTGAATCGGTGCCCCAGAAGCTGACCGGGATCATGCTGTCGATCTCGACCAATCCTTACGTGCTCCTGATAATGGTCAACGTGCTGCTCATCATCGTCGGCATGTTTCTCGACAGCACGACGGCGATCCTGGTCATCGCGCCGATCATCGCCAAGCCACTCGTGGCGGCGGGTGTCGATCCGGTGCATCTCGGCATGGTCGTGGTCTTCAATCTGATGATTGGTCTGCTGACGCCGCCGATGGGCCTCGCGCTGTTCCTGGTTGCGGACATCGCAAAGGTGACGATGAAGGACGTGCTGAAGGAGATGTTGCCGTACTATCTCCCGCTCGGAATCACACTGCTGCTGATCACCTACGTGCCGGAGATCACCACGTGGATTCCGCGGATCGCGCTGGCTCCGTGAAACCCGGCGACGCTCGATTCCACGACGGGCGCGAAGCATAGCGGACTGACGCGACTTTTCAGCCAGTCCGGCGCGCACCCAATGTCCGCACCGGTCGCGGTGATCGGTAGCGCCGCAGAGGCCTCGTAGGCGAAGGAGGCTAACCAACCTACGTTGTTCCCGCAGCGGCAACGGCGCGCGATGGTGCCGCGCGTTGCCACGGTCCGACGCTCAGCGCGGCGCCCCAGCTGCTCGATTTGAGGCTCGAGGGCTTTGGCGGCTGTATTGTAAGGAAATTCTTGCGCTGGCATGACACGTGCATAGAAAGCCCTGCCATGCCTATACCTCTGTCCCCCGCGCACGGCATCGATGTCGCTCTCGCTGGGCGACCCGAAAAAAATCCCTGATCGGATCGAACGCAGATGGCACTCATGAACCGTCGACGTAGCATTGCTTCGATAGCCCTTGGCCTGCTCGTCTCGACCGGTACTGCCGCGCTCGACGTCAGCGTCGTGGGACTGTTCCCCAGCAAGGCCGTCGTGCAGATTGACGGTGGTTCCTTGCGAACGCTCTCCGTCGGACAGAAGGCTCGCGACGACGTCATCCTGCTGTCGGTGACGCGTGACAGCGCAACGTTCGATATCCAGGGACGACGCGTGGAGCTCGGAGTGGTTTCTGCGCGTAGGCAGGCGAGAACCGCCGTCGAGGCCAACTACGCAGAGGTCCAAACCAACGAGCGGGGCGAACTGGTCGCCGATGGCGAAGTGAATGGTAAGCCGGTTCGATTTATCGTGGATACCGGCGCGACGTTGATCACGCTTCCAGCCCGCGAGGCGAGCCGCCTCGGGCTCGACTATCAGAGCGGCCAGAAAACCATGATCGCAACGGCCAACGGCGAAGTGGCCGCTTATCGTCTCAAGCTGGCTACCGTGCGTGTCGGCGAAATGTCCGTGCACGACGTCGACGCAGTCATCGCGGAGAGCAATAGCCTGCCCATTGCCTTGCTCGGCATGAGCTTCCTCAATCGCGTGGACTTCAAGCGCGAGGGGAAGATCATGACGCTGACGAAGCGGTAGCAACAAGCAGTTCGCCGCGTCAGCAGCCGGTGGTTGTCAGTCGGAGTCCGGCGGAGTCTGCTCACGCGCGAGCGTAGCGCGCGCCGATCCGAAGAGTCCGATCAGCTGCCATGCGCCGGGCCGGGAAGCGACCCTCCTCCAACGACCGGACTTTGCACAAACAGATCGAGAGTCCGGGCAGAAAAGCGGTTGAGATTCGGAAAGATCGCGTCGAGCTCCGGATCGGTGGCCCCCAGCCACTTGGCGAAGCTGGCGGCGTAGGTGTCCGATGCCGTCGTGGGCAGGAGTCGGCCTTGGCCTACATCCACGCTCGTGTTGAGGGCAACAGGCGGCATCTCGCCCAGGATGCGCCCGCCATTGACCCCGCCCCCGAGTACAAACGCATGTTCCCCCCAGCCGTGATCCGACCCGTTCCCGTTCGACTTGAGGGTGCGGCCAAAGTCGCTCATGGTCATCGTCGTGACGTTGTTGTCGACGCCCATTGCCACGGTCGCGTCGTAGAAAACCTTGAGCGCGCCATCGAGCTGCGCCAGAAGGTTGAAGTGCGTGCCTGCCAACAGTGTCTTGTTGCCGGTCACGGCGTCGCGGCCAAACTGGTCGCCGTGATTGTCGAACCCGCCCATCGAGACAAAGAAGATTTGTCGAGACACGCCGAGCGACTGGCGCGCGGCGATCATCGCTGCGACGGAATGCAGCTGCGCAGCGAGCCGGTTGGTGGTCGGCCAGCTGCCAGGTACCGGGTACTTCAGCGTGTAGACGGTGTTGCCGTTGACGGTTGATTCCGTGTACATCGCGTCGGAGACGTATTGCCCCACCGCAAGCGCGTTTCCCATCACCTGCGCATACTGATTTTCCAGGAGGTTGGCGCGAACTACGTTGGTGTTGTTCACGAACAATGCCTGAGGATCGGAACCGGTCCAGTTCCACCAGACGTCGGCGCGCGGAACATTGGCGATGCGCGAGGCAGTGTCGATGGCGCCGTTGCGGTAGGGCATCGGAAGTACCTGGTAGGCCGATACGGCATCGGCCTTCATGAACGTCCCGCCACCGCCCAGGCTGACCGAGACGGGCAGCCTGCCCGTGGCCGCGGCGTTGAACACCCCGGCCATGCGCCCGCCCCAGCCCGTAATCGCGGGATAGTCGGCGTGCATCGTCTGCCAGTGCGACTGCATGTCGGAATGGGAGAACAGCTGCGGTGGCAGCGGCACCGACCTGTTGTTGTATTGCGCGAGCGTCGTGGGGGCAAGCAGCACTCCGGTGTTGGCCACGACTGCGAGCTTTTTGCTGCTGTTGTACAGGCCCGCCATGTTGGTCAGCGCCGGGTGCAGCCCGAAGGCAGTGCCCCCACTCTGGAGTTGTGAATTCGTCTTGCCTGCACCCGTTATTGGCGGACCCGTATTGCTCGAAATCGGGAGCAGCGAGCTCTGCGGCAACGCCAGCCCGTTCTGCTCGGCCGGCCCGCCACGCGCGGTGGAGTACGCGTTGTATTCGGCGCTGCTCAACGGAACTATGTTGTTGTGGCTGTCGTTGCCGCCGAACAGGAAGACGCATACCAGCGCTTTGTATCCAGAGGTGTCGGCAGCCATCGCGGGAGAAAAACATTGGGGCAGCAATGTGGCGCCGCCGAAGGCGGACAGAGACTGCAGGAAGTGACGGCGGTCCATGGCGGGTCCTTAGCGTTGCACCGCGTATTCCGCGGAATGGATGATCTGCCACATGGCAATGCGGAAACGGTCCCAACGCTGATCCGCGATCGCGCTGCGTGTCACCCTACTCAACGCGGTCACGAGGTCGCTCTTGAATTGTGTCTTGAGGCTGCCGGCGGTGAGCAGCAGATCGAGATCATCGACCATGGCTTGTGGATTGTCGGCGAGCGCACCTTGGCCGACCAGGTACCGGTCGTAGTTGGGTTTGATCCACAAACTCGCGTCGCTATAGTATTGACCGAAGCCGTTGACGACCGCCCACTTGGTGAACTCGGAAAAGCCGGCGACGGCCGACGTCGTGGTGATCTCGAACTCCGGCGCGACGAGCCCCGCTTGCGCGATGGCTCCGGAAGGTGAGAACGCGGCGCCGAAATAGTTGAACACCGACGGCGCTCTGATCGGCGCCTGCCCGAGTTGCTCGGGGTCTGAAAGGTCCCAGATGCTGTAGTAGTGGCTGCTGCTCTGGGCATCGAAAGCCCGATGCAGATGCAGGAACTTGTGCACCGGCTCGCGCAGCTTGCCGAAGGTGTTGCTGGCGGCGACGGCCGCACTTCGCGCCTCGTTGTCGGTCAGGATGGCGCGCACGACCGCCTTCATGTCGCCGCGCACGCTGCTGCCGTTATTGTTGAACACTCGCGCCACGCGCTGCACGTAGGCAGGCGTCGGGTTGCTCGTCACCAGGCGCTGGATCAACTGCTTGACCACGAAGGGCCCGACATTGGGGTGGTTGAAGATGTTGTCGATCGCGTTGTCGAGATCGGCTTGTGGCGTCTGACCTGCCGGCAGGTTGGCATAGGGAGCTCCTGCGTACTGCAGGAGCTTCTTGGTCCCCGTGTCGTGCGGAGGGGGATACGACTTCGCCGGATTGTTGAGATCGCACCAAGTCGTGGTCCCCGGTGGCCAATGTCCGTCCTGCGGGCAGCGGCGCGCCGTCCAGGGCTTCATCGGCACCGTCCAGTTCTCGTCAGGCCAAGAGAATTTCCACGACTTCGTCATGTCCTGATCGGCAAAATGCCAACCCGTGAATGCCTTGGCGAACCCCTGGACGACGTCCTCGGCATAGGTTGGAATCGTATTGCCCAGGTTATCCCTTTGCGGGGTGCCGTCGTCGTTGAGCATCACCGTGCCGATCGAGAACAGTTGCAGGTTTTCGCGCGCGAAGTTCTCGTTCGGCTGTTCAAGCGAGCTGGCCAGCATGTCGAGGTAGACGCCCATGCCTGGATGCAACGCCACGTTCTTCAGGAGCTCGCGGTAGTTGCCGAACCCGTCGGTGCCCAGCATGTCGAGGTAATTCGCCATCGCCGTGCCCGCGTCCTGGACGCGATTGTTGGCAATGGAGATGACGACCATCTCCAACAGCGCATTCACCACGCGCTGGCGCAATTGATCGGTGCCTTCGAACGCTCGCTGATAGAACGCCGGAAAGTTCACCTGCCAGGGGCATCCGTAAACGGGATCAGTGCAGCCGTTGGCGCCCTGCTTGTTGGCATTGATGTTCTGCTGCGCATACGCCGTGTACGACGCCGATGGCGCCGCGAACTGCTCGTTGAGCCAGGCATCCGTGCCGATCCCCGCCACGCGGTTGATTTCGGCCAGGGTCACGCCCCAC
>JBDTZQ010000131.1:0-8516 GCA_040005035.1 Betaproteobacteria bacterium
ACCAAAGGCTCCCAGTTGCGGCGCGTCGACAGCAAGGTCAAGCGCGGCCGAACCAAGGAGGCACGACGCAAGGTCGTGGAGTGATGTGCCCTAGAACTCGCGGCCCATGTCGTCGTTCTGGCCGACCTTTTCCATCATGTTGAGATCGGCGAGGCGCTTCTCGCGCGTGGCCTTGCGCAGCGCGCTCTTCTCGTCCGCAGTCATCGTGTCGTACTTAGCCTTGGCCGCGTCCCATTCCGACTTGTACTGCGCGGTCTGCGTCTTGCTCATCGCGCCCATGTCGTCGTTCTGCGCAACGCGCTCCATTGCGGTCAGCTCCCCCAGCTTCTTGCCCCGCATCGACTTGGCGACCTCGGCGCGCTGATCCGCCGTCATCGACGCCCACTTCGTCTTCGCCGCCTGAACTTCGACCTTCATCTTCGCCGTCGCCTCCGGCGTCAGCGGCTTCATCTGCATCTCGCTGTAGGCGTCGGCAAGCGCCGACCCTGACACCGTCGCGAACACGGTTGCGGAAAACACCGCAAGCAATCGATTCATGATTCCTCCTCGTAAAAATCTGCGTTTTACGCCCAAACACGGTGCGCGGCAACTGCCGTTGGAGTCACAGTCGCCCCGACGACTCCGGTCAAGTCCCCGCCGAGTTCGGGTAGCATGGGTCGCGATCGCCGGCAAAGCGTGAGAACACCGCGCGCCCGTGCTCTAATATGCACGCGCGCTTTTTTTCGCGATCAAGAGCTCATGGAAACCATAACGCACTACCCTCTGCTGGTTTTCGTCCTGACCTTCGCTGGGCTGTGGATTGCGGCGCGCGTCGGAGCGGCGGCCCGCGCGCATGCAGACATGCGCGACCCAGCCCTCCGCGAAGATTTCGGCGTCATACTCGCGGCGACGCTGACCCTGCTGGGCCTGATCATCGGTTTCAGCTTTTCGATGGCGACCAACCGCTACGACCTGCGCAAGACATACGAAGAAGCGGAAGCCAACGCGATCGGCACCGAATACGTCCGGGCGGAGCTTCTTCCAGCGTCGGACGCAGCAAAGGTCAAGACGCTCCTGCGGGCCTATACCGCGCGGCGCATT
The DNA here is from genome assembly GCA_040005035.1 of Betaproteobacteria bacterium. Taxonomy (GTDB): domain Bacteria; phylum Pseudomonadota; class Gammaproteobacteria; order Burkholderiales; family Casimicrobiaceae; genus PALSA-1003. Next base: position 1,081 of record JBDTZQ010000131.1, read on the forward strand.
CAGTTCTACTCGGGTGAATTGCCGGCGCTCGACCAGGCCGACGCGCGAACCGCCCAGTTGCAGGACGAGTTATGGTCGGTGGTGCGCTCGCGCGCTGCTGCCGAGCCGACGCCGGTGATTGCGCTGACCCTATCGGGCATGAACGACGTTCTCAACTCGCAGGGTTACACACAGGCTGCATTCTTGAACCGAATTCCGACGGCGGCGTGGGCGCTGATGGCCGCGATCGCTGTTTGCTGCAACGTGCTGCTCGGATTCGGCTCGCGCAGCGACAAGGGCGCCGCCGTACTTCTGCCGGTTCTGCCGCTTGTGGTTGCCATCGCTTTCATGCTCATCGCGGATATCGACTCGCCACGGCACGGCGTCATTCGGGTCGTCCCGCAAAACCTGCTCAGCCTTGCCGCCTCGCTGCGACCATAACGAGGAATCAACGATGAATCCAGCGCGCTCTCTTGTCGGAATCCTGCTCACGCTGCTGCTCGCGGCGACGGCGGCACAAGCGCAGACCGACCCGCTTCCGTCGTGGAACGATGGCGCCGCCAAGAAGGCCATCGTGACCTTTGTGCAAACGACCACGACAGTTGGAAGCCCGAATTTCGTGCCGTCGTCCGAGCGCGTCGCCACCTTCGACCAGGACGGCACGCTCTGGGTAGAGCATCCGGTCTATTCCCAGCTGATGTACATCCTGGACCGCGTCCCCGCGGTGGTGAAGGCCAAGCCCGAGCTGGCGAAAGTCGAGCCCTTCAAGACGGTCATCGCCGGAAATCGCGAGGCGATAGCGAAGCTTTCGATGCAGGACCTGGAGAGGCTCGCCGTGGCGACGCTCACCGGCATGTCGGTGCAGGACTTCGCAGCGCAGGCCAAGCAATGGCTCGAGACCGCGCGCGACCCGCGCTGGAAGCGGCCGTATACGGAGCTCACTTATCTCCCGATGCAGGAAGTGCTGGCCTACCTGCGCGCCAATGGCTTCCGCACCTATATCGTGACCGGCGGCGGCCAGGATTTCGTTCGCCAGTACGCGGAGCGCGTCTACGGCATCCCACCGGAGCAGGTCGTTGGAACCGCGGGCGCGACCAAATTCGGCTACGACAAGAGCGGCAAGCCATTCCTGACCAAGGAACCGAAGCTCGTGCTAAACGACAACAACGGCGGCAAGGCGGAGGGAATTCATCTGATGATCGGGCGGCGACCCAACGCCGCCTTCGGCAACACGCCCGGCGACCAGCAGATGCTGGAATACACCACCGCCGGCGACGGCGCGCGTCTGGCGATGCTGGTCCTGCACGACGACGGCAAGCGCGAGTATGCCTACGGGCCGGCGACCGGATTGCCGGATACCAAGGTCGGCGCGTTCCCGCAGAAGCTCCACGACGAGGCCACCGCCAAGGGCTGGACGATCATCAGCATGCAGAACGACTGGAAGCGGATCTTCGCCTTCGAGTAGGCGCCTCGCGCCCGACTGGATGCCGCGCGCACCCGCCGCATGCGCCGCGATTCGGCTCCGCATCGACGGCATTGACAGAGCGCGCTGTCCACCGATAATGCCGGGTGCTGCTCCACGTCAAAAGGGCAGGAAGAGGATCGTCGCATGGCAGTACCCCGTACCCCGCGCGGCGTTTTCGTGCCCGCGCTGACGCCGTTCGCGGAAGATCTGAGCGTCGACCGCGAGCGCTTCACCGCGCATTGCGCCTGGCTGCTTCGACAGGGCGCCGCCGGCCTGGCAGTGTTCGGCACCACGAGCGAAGCGAACTCGCTCTCCAACGCCGAGCGCATGCGCCTGCTCGACCAGCTCGTCGACGAGGGGATCGCTCCGCGGGTGCTCATGCCGGGCACCGGGTGCTGCGCGCTGCCTGATACCGTCACGCTGACCCGGCACGCGGTCGATCACGGCGCGCTCGGCGTGCTGCTGCTGCCACCGTTCTATTACAAGAGCGTCAGCGACGACGGCGTCTATGCGAGCATCGCCGAAGTCGTGCAGCGCGTCGCCGATGCGCGGCTGCGCGTCTACCTGTATCACATCCCTCCGATGGCGGGCGTGGGCTTCTCGTTTCCCGTCATTGAGCGGCTGCTCAAGGCATTCCCTGGAATCGTCGTCGGGCTCAAGGACAGCTCGGGCGACTGGAAAAACACCGAGGTGCTGCTGAAGTCGTTTCCCGGATTCGAGGTCTTTCCCGGCAGCGAAACTTATCTGCTCGAGGCGCTGCGCCTCGGCGGCGCTGGATGCATCTCGGCGACCGCCAACGTCAACGTCGCGGCGATGCGCCGGCTGATCGACACATGGCAGCTGCCGGACAGCGGCGCCGATGCGCAACAGGCGAAGTTGAGCGCGGTGCGCGCTGCCATACAGAAGTACCCGCTGGTCTCGGCCAACAAGGCAATCCTGGCGCAGGCCCTCGACCATCCGGGCTGGAGCGTGGTGCGCCCTCCCCTGGTGGCGATGTCGGCATCGGGCGCCGCGCAGATGATGGACGCGCTCAGAGCGCTTGGCTACGCGCCGCCTTCGCTTGAGCGGGTCGCGTTGCCTACCTAGCCAGTCAAGGCGGGCATATGTAGCCCGCGCCGCTGGGGTTCTTGAAGCAGCCGACCGACTCCGGAATGACCTGCTTAGGAAGCCATAGCACGACTTTCGGGAAGTAGATCGCGAACGCGATCGCCGCGAGGAACACCACGTAGATCGGCAGCGCCGCGCGCAACGCCTGCGAGAACCGGACGCCGATGAATTTCGAAGCCATCAACAGCACCAGTCCGTAAGGCGGCGTGATGAGTCCAAACGCCAGCGTCGCGATCAGCACCACGCCCATGTGCACCGGATTGATGTTCCCCGCTGTGGTCAGAACGTTCACCAGCGGCATGAAGATGATGATGGTCGGTACCGGCTCGATGAAGTCACCGATGATCGTGAAGAGCAGCACCATCAGCAGCATGATCAGGTGCGGGTCGTTTCCGGCGATGCTGGTGATCCACTCGGCGATAACGATCGCGCCGCGCAGATAGGCCAGCACCCAGCCGAAGGCGTTGGCGGCGCCAATGGTGATCAGCGGCAGCGAAAAAATCAGTCCCGCGATGCAGAAATCATAGGGCAGCAGCTTGATGTGGCCGCGGTTGAGCGCCGGGATGACCACGGCGAGGATCCAGATGGCGGCGACGACGCCGGCTTCCGTCGGAGTGAACCATCCGGTCAGAATGCCGCCCAGCAGAATGAACGGAATCATCAGCGGCAGCGACGCGTCCTTGAAAGCGTGTGCGACGTCGCGGAACGGGGCGCGCGGACGGCGCAGGCCCGATGGTCCGAAGAAGTAGCAGTAGATCATCAGTCCGAAACCGATCATGAAACCGGGGACGACGCCGGCCATGAACAGGCCCGCAATCGAGACATTGCCCACCGCTCCGTAAACCACCGCGGTGATACTTGGGGGCACCAGGGCGGCGATGGTCGAGGCGGCAGCGATGATCGCTGCGGTGAACGCCGGCGTGTAGCCTTCCTTTTTCATCGGGCCGCCGAGCGCGCGACTGATGACGGCGACGTCGGCGGTGGTCGACCCCGACATTTCCGAAAAGAACATGCTGAATACGGTCACGACCTGAGACAAGCCACCGCGAATGTGTCCGACCAGCGCCAGCGAGAGATTGGTGATGCGGCTCACGACGTTGGCCGAGCTCATCAACTCGCCGACCAGCAGGAAAAACGGAATCGCCAGCAACGCCTCCGAATCCATGCCGTCGAACATCTTCTGGATGATCGCCGGGAAGGTGACGTCGGTGAACGCGGCACCGATGAAAACCCCGGCCATCAGCGAGAAGGCGACCGGCACACCGAGATAGCCGAACGCGAGAAAGCAGACCGTCATCAGCCCCAGGATCCAGGGAGAGCTCACAGCACCCTCGCGCTGATCGGCAACGCGTCGACGGGCGTCACCGCAACGGCCTCGTCGAGAGGCTCCGGATGGTCGAAGCCCTTGCGCCAGCCGTTGACGAGCTGCTCGACCGTGAAGAGCGCGATCAGCGCACCGGCGAGGGGGATCGCCGCGTAAAGCGAGGCGATCGGCGTCATCGACGGCATGCGAAAACTCGAGAACCCGCGCAGGAAGTTCTTGTATCCGAAGTAGACGAGACAGCACGCGACTCCGAGAACAACCAGCCGGATGATGATCTCCGCAACAAGGCGCGGCGTGCCGTGCAGGGCATCGGCGACCGCGGTGAGATACAGATGATCGTTACGCCGGGTCGCGACCGCCGCGCCGGTGAAGATCGCGTAGATGAAAAAAGTCTGCGTGACTTCCTGCAGCCAGAGCCAAGGGTGGCCGATCGTGCGTGTGACGATGTCGAACATGACAGTCGAGGAAAAGCCGAACAGCAACAATCCGCACAGGATCATCAGGCCCAGCTCGAGACCATCCAGCGCACGCCATTTCAGATGGCGCTGCCGCTTCAATACGAGTTTGTCGGCGAAACGCATCGGGCACCGCGACAGATAGGGCAAGAAAGAAAGGGCCGCTTTCGCGGCCCCCGGGGCGCAGCCGCTACTTCGTGGCGCCGATCAGGTCCTTGATCTTCACCGCGTGCGGGCCGAGGTCCTTGGCGAGCTTGTCCTGCATCGGCGCGGCAATTTTCACGAAGCCCGACTTGTCGACGTCGGTCACGATCTTCACGCCGATCGCCTTGAGTTTGTCAGCCGATTGGTGCTCGAGCTCGATAGCCTTGGCGGGCTGGTTCTTGCCGACCTCGACGGCGGCGGCAGTCACCCACTGCTTTTGCTGATCGCTCAGGGTCTTCCAGAGCTTGTCGCTGATCCAGATGAAGTTGATGTTGGCCTCGTGCTCGGTCATCGACAGCACGGGCGCCACCTCATAGTGCTTGTTGACCAGATACACGTTGACGCCGTTCTCGCCGGCATCCACGACACCCGTCTGCAGCGAGGTGTACAGATTGCCGAACGGCATGTGCACCGTCTGCGCGCCATACGCCGGGAACGTGGCGTCTTCGGTGGCGGTCGCCTGGACGCGAACCTTGAGACCCTTGAAGTCCTCAACCTTGCGAAATTCCTTCTTGCTGTACATGTTGCGCAGCCCGAGCGTGATGACCGCCAGCACATGTCCGCCCTGCACGGTGTCGTCGATCATGTCCTTGACCGCCTGAACGACCTTGGGATCGGCGACCGCCCTTGTCAGGTGAGCTTCAGACAGGAACAGATAGTGGAGCGACATCACGCCGGCCTGCGGCGAGAGCGTCGCCGCGTTCGCCGCGGCGCTGATGCAGAACTCGATGTCACCCGCCTTCATCAACTGCAGCACCTGCGGCTCCTGCCCAAGCTGGGCGCCGGGATACTGGTCGATGATCATCGTGCCCTTGCTTAACTCCTTCAGCGTGTCAGTGAAGATGTCCGCGGCGATGGCGTAACCCGTCCCCTTCGGCTGATCGTAGGCGAAACGGTAGTGTTTGACTTCCTGGCTCCATCCCGCGCACGACCAGGCGCCGAGCGCTACGCCGAGCGCGGTCAGGCAAACGATTCTCGATTTGCTGAGCATGATTTCCTCCGGTGACGAATTCTTGTTTTGGGTTCGATGGCTCAAATGACGCGCTCACTTGGCGCGAGACACGCTTCATCTTTCGCGCTAGGGAGGCTCCAGGCCGCGTTCTTGCGCAGATGCGCGAACTCGCGTGCCGACCATCCTCCCATGGGCGGAAATCGCAGCCTAACACGGCGCTCGCCCACGGGCCAAATGACGCCGCTACCTGATTCGGAGCTCCGCCAGCGGCGTCGATGCCTTGCATCGCCAGCGCGCGGTCGGAGGGTGGCACGTTCGTTGCTGATATGTGCTGTACCCGGACGGGGCGGCGCTACCCTGGTTTACTCCTCGCCCTTCGCGCCGTCTCGGCCCGGGTCCACCACGATGCGCGATGCGCTCTCGCGGTGGTCAATGCCGAATTCTCCCCGCAGGATCAATGAATCGCGTCGGGTTTACTTCGAAGGCGAGTGGCGATTATCGCATCGTGCAGCCGGCTTCGTCTCGAATACTGTGACGCACAAATTGCAGGACGCCCCGCGGGCGGCGATCGTGTCTGCCGCAGGACGGCAGGCCGGCGGCTTTTCGACCAGCGCGCGCGTCGCAGTTCCTGACTGCACCAGGAAGCATCGGGAGTCTTCATACCGCTAGGTGCGAGCGAACGTCGTCCTGCTCCATGGTGGCGCCCGCGCCGCGCGCGACGACCTCGCCGCGCGACAGCACGACGTAGTGATCGGCCAGCGACCTCGCGAAGTCGTAGTACTGCTCGACCAGCAGCACAGCGATATCGCCGGCCGCCACGAGCTTGCGTATCGCGCGCTCGATGTCCTTGATGATCGAAGGTTGGATACCCTCGGTGGGCTCGTCGAGGATCAGCAGCCGCGGCTTCATCGCCAGCGCGCGGCCGATGGCGAGCTGCTGCTGCTGTCCGCCCGACAGGTCGCCGCCACGCCGGTGCAGCATGTCCTTGAGCACCGGGAACATCTCGAAAATGAATTCCGGGAGTTTGGCGCCGCGCTTGCGCGTCGCTTGTCCCATCTGCAGGTTCTCCATCACGGTCAGTCGGGGGAAGATGTCGCGTCCCTGCGGAACGTAGCCGATGCCGAGCGCCGCGCGCGCATACGGCGGCATGCCGCCGATGCTCTTGCCGTCGAACTCCATGCTGCCCGAACGCACGGGGATAAGGCCCATCAGGCAGCGCAGCAGCGTCGTCTTGCCCACGCCGTTGCGGCCGAGCAGCGCGGTGCAGGCGCCGTCGGGCACGTCGAAGCCGACGTTGCGCAGGATGTGGCTGCCGCCGTAATACTGGTTGACTTCGTGGACCTTCAGCATCGCCTTGTCCTTAGCGCCCCAAAAAGACCTCGATCACTTGCTCGTTCGCCGTGATGTCGTCCATCGAACCCTCGGCGAGCACGCTGCCTTCGTGCAGGACGGTAACCTTGTGCGCGATCTTGCGCACGAACTCCATGTCATGCTCGACGACCACCAGCGTGTACTTTCCCGCGAGGGACAGGAACAGCTCGGCGCTGCGCATGGTTTCGTCGTCGGTCATGCCGGCGACGGGCTCGTCGAGCAACAACAGCTGCGGCTCCTGCATAAGCAACATCCCGATCTCGAGCCATTGCTTCTGGCCATGCGAAAGCAGTCCCGCGAGCCGACCCGCCGCGGGGAGAAGCTTGATCGTTTCCAGCGTGGCCGCGATGCGGTCACGCGCAGGTCCGTCGAGCCTCGCGGTGAGCGTCGGCCAGACGCGCTTGTCGGCTTTCTGCGCCAATTCGAGATTCTCGTAGACAGTGTGGTGCGCGAATACCGTGGGCTTCTGGAATTTGCGTCCTATGCCGCGATCGGCGATCTCGGGCTCGGAAAGCCGCGTGAGATCGATCGTCTGGCCGAAGAAGGCGGTGCCGGTGTCGGGACGCGTCTTGCCGGTGA
>JBDTZQ010000132.1:0-8492 GCA_040005035.1 Betaproteobacteria bacterium
CGGGTCGAGCGTGCGCCCGTCGCGCGCGGCGGCGTGGCTCCCGTAGTGGCGAATCCCGTCCCGGCTCCATGCGCCCATCGGCATGTAGCCACGGCGGCGCGCAGCCGCGGGCGTGGAGAAGCGGGTGGCGCCGGCGCGCGATCGCCTCAGCAGCATCGCCGCCCTCGAGCGTTGCGCCTGGGTCGCCGCCGCGACGTCGGGCAGGTCCGGCATCGTCCCGCTCAGCATCGGGCGCCACCGGGGGGCGTCCATGCCGGGCATCTCGGCTGCAGCAGGGGTGCTTGTCGCGAGCACGACGACGAGGACGAGTGGGGCGGCGCGCAGGGGCGAGCGCACACGCCGCACCCGGAGTACGGGTGGCATGCTTCCTCCTGTTGGAGAGAGGCCGGCGGACTGCCGGCGAGGGGGTGACGGCTGGCGGCTCTCAAGACGAGGCGAGCCGTCGCCGCGGGTTCCGATGGGGCCTGAAACGGGCGGCCTCGGCGATTGTTTCGCGCTCAGAGCGAGCCTTCGACCGGTTCCGCCGAGCGGCTGCCTAGACTTGCCTTTCAGAACGTATGCCTGAGCCCCGACCTCGCACCCGCTTCATCTTCGTCACCGGTGGCGTCGTCTCGTCTCTGGGGAAGGGGATCGCCGCGTCGTCGATCGGGCGGCTGCTCGTCTCCCGCGGCTTCAAGGTCGCCCTGCAGAAGTTCGATCCCTACATCAACATCGATCCCGGGACGATGTCGCCCTATCAGCACGGCGAGGTCTTCGTCACCGAGGACGGCGCCGAGACCGACCTGGACCTCGGCCACTACGAGCGCTTCACCGACGTGAAGATGGGCAAGCGCAACAACTTCACGACCGGACAGATCTACGAGAGCGTGATCCGAAAGGAGCGCCGCGGCGACTATCTCGGCGGCACCGTTCAGGTCATCCCACACATCACCGACGAGATCAAGAATTGGATCATCAGCGGTGCCGGCGATGCCGAGGTCGCGGTGGTCGAGGTGGGCGGGACCGTCGGCGACATCGAGTCACTGCCGTTCCTGGAAGCCATCCGGCAGATGGGCATCACGCAGGGACGCGACAACGTCTGCTACATCCACCTGACGCTGCTGCCCTTCATCGCCGCCGCCGGCGAGATGAAGACCAAGCCGACGCAGCACTCGGTGAAGGAGCTGCGCGAAATCGGTATCCAGCCCGATGTGGTGCTGTGCCGTGCCGATCGTCCGGTACCGGAGAGCGACCGGCGCAAGATCTCGCTGTTCACCAACGTCGCGCCGGAAGCGGTCATTCCCGCGCTCGACACCGACTCGATCTACAAGATCCCCGGTGCGCTGCACGCCGAAGGCCTCGACGAGATCGTGTGCCGCAAGCTCTCGCTCTCGCCGCGGCCGGCCGACCTGACCAACTGGCGCCAGCTGGTCGACGCGCTGGTGCATCCCGAGCACGAGGTGAACATCGCGATGGTCGGCAAGTACGTCGACCTCACCGAGTCGTACAAGTCGCTGTCCGAGGCGCTGACCCACGCCGGCATCCACACCCGGAGCAAGGTCGTGATTCATTATGTCGACTCCGAAGTGGTGGAGCGCGATGGCGTCGAGTGCGTGCGCGAGATGGATGCCGTACTGGTCCCCGGCGGATTCGGCAAGCGCGGCGTCGAGGGCAAGATCCGTGCGATCCAGTATGCACGCGAGAACGGCATCCCGTACCTGGGTATCTGCCTCGGAATGCAGCTGGCGGTGATCGAGTATGCGCGTCACAAGGCCGGGCTCGCCGGCGCCAACAGCACCGAGTTCGAGCCCGACGCACCGCACCCGGTCGTGGCGTTGATCAGCGAGTGGCAGAACCGCGACGGCAACGTCGAGCGCCGGGATCATTCCTCCGACCTGGGCGGCACCATGCGCCTGGGCGCTCAGCCCTGCGACGTGGTGCCCGGGTCGCTCGCCCACCAGATCTACGGAACGACCACGGTCTCCGAGCGGCATCGCCATCGCTACGAGGTCAACAACCATTACCTGCCGCGCCTCGAGGCCGCCGGTCTCACCGTCGGCGCGTGGACCAAGAGCGCCATCTCGGGTGACCTGTGCGAGATGGTCGAGCTCGCCGACCATCCCTGGTTCTTCGGCTGCCAGTATCACCCAGAGTTCACTTCCAATCCGCGACGCGGGCATCCGCTGTTCATCGCCTTCGTGAATGCCGCGCTGGCGCGGCACCGCGGCGCGCGCGGCGACTCCATGCGCTCGCGACCGCAGCTGGTCGCCTGAGGCGCGCCCGGGCGGCGGGTCATCAGATGGAACTGTGCGGATTCGAGGCCGGCCTCGACCGGCCTCTGTTCCTGATCGCGGGCCCGTGCGTGGTCGAGTCCGAGCAGCTCCAGGTCGATGTCGCCGGGCGCCTCAAGGAGATGTGCGCCGGCCTGGGGCTGCCGTTCATTTTCAAGTCGTCGTACGACAAGGCCAATCGCAGCTCGTCGAAGTCGTATCGCGGGCCGGGGATGCGTGAGGGCCTGCGCGTGCTCGCCGAGGTGAAGCGTCAGGTGGGCGTGCCGGTGCTGACCGACGTGCACGACGAGGACGAAGTCGCCGAGGTTGCTTCCGTGGTCGATGTGCTGCAGACGCCCGCGTTCCTGTGCCGTCAGACCGATTTCATCCAGGCCGCCGCCGCGTCGGGCAGGCCCGTGAACATCAAGAAGGGCCAGTTCCTCGCCCCCGAGGACATGGCCAACGTCGTGGCCAAGGCGCGCGAGGCGAGCGGGCGCGACAACATCCTGGTGTGCGAGCGCGGCGCGTCGTTCGGGTATCACAACCTGGTGTCCGACATGCGCTCGCTGGCGATCATGCGGGCCACCGCATGTCCCGTGGTATTCGACGCGACGCACTCGGTGCAGCTGCCGGGCGGACAGGGCACGACATCCGGAGGACAGCGCGAATTCGTCCCCGTGCTGGCGCGCGCGGCAGTCGCGGCGGGCGTCGCCGGCATTTTCATGGAGACGCACCCGGATCCTTCGCAGGCTCTGTCCGACGGTCCCAATTCGTGGCCGCTGGACCGCATGCAGGCATTGCTTCGAACCCTGGTGGCGATCGACCGCGCAGTCAAGCGCGAGGCATTTGCGGAACGCGACCTGATGGATGCGCTGCATTGAGTGCCGCGCATCGAGCAGACCACCCCATTTCGATGAAACGTCGAGCGCCAATTTTCCTTCAACCACTCACCCTTCGGAAACCATGAGCGCCATCGTCGACGTTATCGCACGCGAAATTCTCGATTCACGCGGCAATCCCACCATCGAGGCCGACGTCGTGCTCGAGTCGGGCATCAGCGGACGCGCGGCGGTGCCTTCGGGCGCATCGACCGGGTCGCGCGAGGCGATCGAGCTGCGCGACGGCGATCCGGCGCGCTACGGCGGCAAGGGCGTGCAAAAGGCGGTCGAGAACGTCAACACCGAGATCTGTGAGGCGATCATCGGCCTCGATGCCTCAGAGCAGGCCTTCGTCGACCGTACGATGATCGATCTGGACGGCACCGAGAACAAGGCGCGGCTCGGCGCCAACGCCATCCTCGCAGTGTCGTGCGCGGTGGCCAAGGCTGCCGCCGAAGAGTCGACCCTTCCGCTTTATCGATACCTGGGCGGCGCCGGCGAAATGTCGCTCCCGGTGCCGCTGATGAACGTGATCAATGGCGGTGCGCACGCCAACAACAGTGTCGACATGCAGGAGTTCATGCTGGTCCCCTTGGGCGCGCCGACGTTCCGCGAAGCGCTGCGCTATGGCGCGGAAGTCTTCCACGCGCTCAAGAAGCTGATCGACGCCAAGGGCATGCCGACGACGGTCGGCGACGAGGGCGGCTTCGCGCCGGACCTGCCGTCGAACGAGGCGGCGCTGCAGCTCCTGCTCGAAGCCATCGACAGCGCGGGCTATACGGCGGGTACCGACATCGCGCTGGCGCTCGATTGCGCGGCGTCGGAATATTACCGCGACGGCCTGTACGAGCTCGACTCGGAGCACGCCAAGCTCACCCGGTCGCAGATGGTCGATTACCTAGCGACGTGGGTCGACAAGTATCCGATCATCTCGATCGAGGACGGCATGGCCGAGGGCGACTGGGACGGCTGGAAGCTGCTCACCGACAAGCTCGGCAAGAAGGTGCAGATCGTCGGCGACGACCTGTTCGTCACCAACACCAAGATACTGAAGCAGGGCATCGCCAAGGGCGTGGCCAACTCGATCCTGATCAAGATCAACCAGATCGGCAGCCTGACCGAGACCTTCGCCGCGATCAACATGGCCACGCGCGCCGGCTACACCACGGTCATTTCGCATCGCTCCGGCGAGACCGAGGACAGCCTGATCGCCGACATCGCCGTGGGGACCAACGCCGGACAGATAAAGACGGGTTCGCTGTCGCGCTCGGACCGCGTCGCCAAGTACAACCAGCTGCTGCGCATCGAAGAAGACCTCGGTGACGTGGCGAGCTATCCAGGCCGCGCCGCCTTCTACCAGCTGAAGTGACGAGCTCTTGCGCATCCTCGCCGGCATCTTCGTCGCCCTGATTCTCGCCCTTCAGTATCCGATTTGGCTGGGCAAGGGTGGATGGCTGCGGGTGCGTGAGCTCGATCGACAGGTCGAGGCGCAGAAAAAGACGAATGAAGCGCTGGCCGCGCGCAATGGTGCGCTCGACGCCGACGTGCGCGACTTGAAGCAGGGCTTCGATGCGATTGAGGAGCGCGCGCGCTCCGAGCTCGGCATGATCCGCGCGGACGAGGTGTTCTTCCAGCTGCCGGTCAATGCGCGCGCGCCGGACGTGTCGAAGCCGTCCACGCCCCGATAGACCGACGTCCGCCGCACGCACGGCCTCGCGCCGGTGACCGCCGGTGACATGATCTCGCGCAATTGCCTGCCAACGCACACGTGCCTCGCGTCACTTCCCCCGACAATCCGCGCCTGAAGCAGGCGATGCGGCTGATCTCGTCATCGCGCGAGCGGCGCAAGGCAGGTCTGTGCGTGCTCGAAGGCGTGAACCTCGTGGATGTCTACCTCGACCGGCGTGGCGTCCCGGAGACCGTCATCGCGCTCGAAGATGAGGGCACCGGAGCACGCCTGCGCGGTCTGCGCGAGCGGATACCGTCGGGCCGGGTTCTCACCCTGGCCGCTGGCGACTGGACAGCGCTCACGCAGCTGCCCACGGAGATCGCAGTGGTCGCTGTCGTGCCGACCCCCACGCCGGTGCCCGGGCGCGTCGCGGATTTCTGCGTGCTGCTGGAAGACGTGCAGGACCCGGGCAACGTCGGTTCGATTCTGCGCAGCGCAGCCGCCTCGGGTGTGGCGCAGGTATTCATGTCGCCAGGATGCGCGTTCGCGTGGTCGCCGAAGGTGTTGCGCGCGGGGCAGGGCGGACACTTCCATCTCGACATCTTCGAGCATGTCGACCTGTCGGCATGGATGCGAGCGTTCCACGGCAAGTCTGTCGCCGCGGTCGCCGCGAATGGAGAACCGTTGTTCGAGAGCGATCTGCGCGCCCCCGTCGCCGTCGTCATCGGTAACGAAGGCGCGGGCCTGTCGCAGGCGGTGTGCGACGCCGCCACTCGGCGGGTCACTATTCCCATGCCTGGCGGCTTCGAATCGCTGAACGCGGCCGCGGCGGCCGCGGTGTGCCTGTTCGAGTGCGTGCGGCAGCGGCCGCCGAGGTCAGTGCAGCACCGCTGAGAAGCTCGCATCCTCGCGGCACCCCAATCCGACCGCGGGCGCCGAGAAGCGACCTTCGATGCCCAGCGCCGTGGCCGCGATCTCGCCCATAGAGGCGTTGGTGTCGAGTCCGGTCGAGCAGCGGTACGCCGTGGTCGGCATGGTGTAGAGCTTGCCGAATTGCGTCAGCGTGCCCGACAGCGTGCAGGTCAGGCTCTGGTAGGTGAACGTGAACACGACGCTGCCACTGGTGGATTGGTTCACTTGCAGGCTGAAGAAATCGCTGTAGGAACCGTTGCCGCTGGGATTGGTGCATCCCGAGTAGGCCCCTGCTTGCGCGCCGATGTAAGACCCGCCGATGGTGATGCGCGTCAGCGTCTGGCGCTGGATGGTCTTGGTCACCGTGAACGGCCCCGCTGTGACGACGTAGATCAGCCTCGCGGTGTAGGGGCTGGTGGGCTGGAACGAGGCCGTGCCCACTTCGGTGGCCGTGAGATCGGTGGCTCTCCACGGCATCGAGTAAAACGTGCCGGTGCTGGCATACAGCTTGCCGTTGTAATTGCCGCTGGAGTCGAGGGTCAGCTGCGCCGTGTACCAGGTGGGCTTGTTGTCCGCGCCATAGATGAAAAACGTGACGAAGAGAAAATTGTCGCTCTCGACGACGTTGGCTCCCCAGCCCGACTCGTCGGGAAAGTACCAGATGTCGGTGTAGTCGACGGCGTAGGCGCGAAGCGAAACCAGTAGCAGCGCGCAGAAGAGGATTCGTTTGAGCATGGGAGTCAGTATGAATGGCGAACGCTGACATTGTAGCAGCGTCATAGCGGACGCAGCGTTATCGACGGTGACAACGCGGCGATCGCCACGGCATCAGGCATCGCCGCCTGCGCGCCGAACCGGGTACAGGCAAGCGAGCCGGCGGCGACGGCGCGTCGCAGCGCATCATCCAAGGTTGCGCCGGCATCCAGCGCCGCAGCGAGGGTTCCGACAAAAGCGTCGCCCGCGCCGGTGGTGTCGATCGCATCGACGCGTGGTGCGATCGCACGCAGGGTCGATTGTGAACCACAGCACAGCGCCCCTTCGGCACCGAGCGTGACGACCACCACGGCGTCGCGGGTGGGTGCGAGCGCGTGGCGTGCGGCCTTCGCGAAATCCGACCACGTCGACGTCGGCCAGCCGAAGTCGCCTGCAAGCGACGCCGCTTCGCTCTCGTTGACGACGAGGACGTCGATCAGCTGGATGAATTCGCGGCTCAGCGCGCGCGCAGGCGCGGCATTCAGCACCACGCGCACCCTTGCTGCCCGCGCCCGCTGCGCGAGACCGAGATTTGCCGCGGTGGGTACTTCCTGCTGCAGCACGAGCGTCGCGCCGCTGACCAGCGCATCCTGCACTGGCGCGCCGGCGCTGGCGTCGCTGTTTGCCCCGGCGACGATGACGATGCGGTTCTCCCCGCCGCGCTCGACCAGTATGGTCGCGCAACCGGTGGGTGCCTCGACATGCGACACGCCGCGAAGGTCGACGCCCGCGTCGGCGAGGTTGGCGAGCGCAAGGTCCGCGAATGCGTCGCGGCCAACGGCGCCGAACATGGATACTCTCCCGCCCGCCCGTGCTGCCGCGAGCGCCTGGTTGCCGCCTTTGCCTCCCGGCAGGACCGAGAAGTGATCACCGCGCACCGTCTCGCCGGCCATGGGGAACCGGTCGACCTTGCTGACGAGGTCGACGTTGATCGATCCGAAAACGAGGATCATGCCCGCTCGGAGTACTCGGTCACCACCCCCTTGACCAGGATCAGGTTGCCGTAGCCTCGCATCTCCGCCGTGCGAACGATCACGAACGCGTTTCGCGCACGCTCGTAGAACGCCGCGCGTTCGACGCTGCCCATCGCGGCGAGCGGCATGTGCGACTCGAGCAGCGCGGCGAACTCGTGCACAGGCTCGGGGACCTTGGCCACGTCGCCGATCACCTTCATGGTGACCGCCGCCGGCCTGACGACGTCGTCGACGGGGAATACCGTCAGCACGGCTTCGAGCGTCGCGGCCGAGGTTGGAGTCGGCGACTGGATCACCCGCCTGCCAACGCGCGCGGCCGGGAAGTTTGCGTCGACGATAGCGAGCTCGTCACCGTGCCCCATCGCGGCGAGCGCGTGCAGCAGGTCGGCGTGAAGCAGCGGGTGAATGCCCTTGAGCATGCCCTCAACCTCCTTTAACGCCGCCAGCCGTAAGGCCGACGACGATTTCCTTCTGGATAACGATCGTCAACAGCAGCACCGGCAGGGTGACCACAATCGCGGCGGCCGCAAGCGGCCCCCACGCCAGCTGCTCGAAGGTAAGCACGTTGTACACAGCGGCGGGCAGCGTTCGCGTCGCCCGTCCTGCAAGGACCGCGCCGAATACGAAATTGTTCCACGAGAAGATGAACGACAGGATGGTGCCGACGACGATTCCGGGACGCGCCAGAGGCAGCGCCACGTAGAGAAAAGTCGTCCATACGCTGCCGCCGTCGATCAGTGCGGCTTCCTCCAGCTCCCTTGGGAGCGTCTCGAAGTAGCCTGCCATGATGTAGACGACGATGGGCACCGTGATCACCAGGTGCGCGATCACCAGCGCGGTCAGCGTGTTGTTGAGGCCGAGCAACTGGAACACCGTGAACAGCGGAATGAGGTACGACAGGGCCGGCGTCATGCGCGCGATCAGGATCGTCACGGTCAGCTTATGCGCCTGCGCACGCGCGATGCCATAACCCGCGGGCACGCCGACGAGCAACGCGATCAGCGTCGCCAACCCCGAGACGACGATACTGTTCCAGAAATACAGTCCCATCGAGTTG
>JBDTZQ010000133.1:0-8304 GCA_040005035.1 Betaproteobacteria bacterium
CCTTCGACCGCACGGTGCACAAGGGCGACCTGACCGGCATCGAGATCATCAACCGGCTCGCCGAGCAGGTGTGGGCGCGCGACATCGCGCGGCTGGAGGAGCATCGTGCGCTCGCCTTCATTCCATCCGCCGACGGCGGCGCGCTCGCCGGCGTGCTGCTGCTCGACGTGCGCAGCGGAGAATACATCTACGTCGCGGCGAAGGCGGTGCTGCTGGCCACCGGCGGCGGACCCACGATGTATCGCTATCACACGCCGTCGGGCGACAAGAGCTGCGACGGGCTGGCCATGGCGCTTGCCGCGGGCCTTCCGCTGCGCGACATGGAAATGGTGCAGTTCCACCCGACGGGATTGCTCGCCGGCGAGCACACGCGCATGACCGGCACCGTGCTCGAGGAAGGCCTGCGCGGCGCCGGCGGATTGCTGCTCGACGGCGGCGGGCAACGCTTCATGCAGCGCATCGATGCGCGTGCCGAGCGGGCGACCCGCGACATCGTGTCGCGGGCGATCTTCGCCGAGATGCGCGCCGGCCGCACCTCGCCGCACGGGGGCGTGTGGCTGTCGATGGCGCACCTCGGCGCCGACGACGTGCGGCGTCAGTTCAAGGGGATGGTCGAGCGCTGCGCCGATTGCGGATTCGATCTGGGCGACCGCGTCGAAGTCGTGCCCACCGCGCATTACATGATGGGCGGCGTCGAGTTCGCTGCCGATTGCACGACCGCGCTGCGTGGATTGTTCGTCGCCGGCGAGGACGCGGGGGGCGTGCACGGCGCCAACCGGTTGGGGGGCAACGGCGTGGCGAATTCCACCGTGTTCGGCGGCATCGCCGGCGAAACGATGGCGGCGTGGATCGCGCGCGAAGGCACGTTGCGCGATCCGGACGATGCGGCAATCGCCGCCGCGCTGGCGCGTGCCGAAGCGCCCTTCGGGGCGGGGGCTCCCGTCGATGTCGAGTCCGTCCGTGACACCCTGTACGCGACGATGTGGGAAGACGCCGGCATCGTGCGCGATGCGGCCAGCCTGGCGCGGGCCGCCGCCGTGCTCACGGGGCTCGCGCGCCAGCTGGACGACGGGGCGCTGCCCGCGAGGGCTCGCGATCGCGCGTTCAACCTCACCTGGCACGACTGGCTCAACCTGCGCAATCTGGTCGAGGTGAGCCAGGCGATCGTGCGCGCGGCGCAGGAGCGCGAAGATTCGTGCGGGGCGCACTTTCGCGCCGATTTCCCGCAAGCCGCCGCGCCCTCTGCAGCAGCTTTCACACGGGTGAGGCGAGCACGCGCGGATGGCGCGACGCTCACCTGCGAGCGCGTCGCGGTTTGCTTCACCCGGGTTCGCCCTGGTGAGTCGCTGATCGGCGCCGCCGCTTAGAACGTTGGCTGTCATCTGGCCGTAATGCGCGGCTGTAACAATGCCGCGCATGCTCCTCGTCCAGCCCTGTCCCTTTCAAGGTCCTTCCCGATGACTCTCAAGCGATTCGCCGCGGCTTGCCTTGCGGTCTGCGCCTTCGCGTTCGGTCTCCAGGCTCGAGCCGTGGACATCACCGGCGCCGGCGCCACGTTTCCCTACCCGATCTACGCGAAGTGGGCCGAGGCGTACAAGGCCAAGACCGGCGTCGGCATGAACTATCAATCGATCGGCTCCGGCGGCGGGATCAAGCAGATCCAGGCCAGGACCGTGGATTTCGGCGCGACCGACTCGCCCCTCAAGCCCGACGAGCTCGACAAGTTCGGGCTGGCGCAATTTCCCGCCGTGATCGGCGGCGTGGTGCCGGTGGTCAACCTCGACGGCATCAAGCCGGGCGAGCTCAAGCTCACTGGCGCGGTGCTCGCGAACATCTATGTGGGCAAGATCAAGAAATGGAACGACAAGCCGATCGCCGATCTCAACCCGACGCTCAAGATGCCCGACGAGAACATCACCGTCGTGCGGCGTTCCGACGGCTCAGGGACATCGTTCCTGTTCACCGACTACCTGTCGAAGGTCAGCCCGGAATGGAAGGACAAGGTCGGCGCCAGCACTGCGGTGGCGTGGCCGGAGGGCGTGGGCGGCAAGGGCAACGAAGGCGTCGCCTCGTACGTCCAACGCATCAAGGGTGCCATCGGCTACGTCGAGTACGCGTACGCAAAGAAGAACAAGATGAGCTACGCACAGCTGAAGAACAAGGACGGCGTGTTCGTCATGCCCGACGACGCGCAGTTCCAGGCCGCGGCCGCGCACGCGCAGTGGAAGGCGAGCGATGGTTTCTACCAGGTCCTCACCGACCAGCCCGGCAAGGATTCGTGGCCGATCACGGGCGCGAGCTTCATCCTGCTCTACAAGGTGCAGGACAAGCCGGCGAGCGGGCAAGAGGTGCTGAAATTCTTCGACTGGGCATTCAAGAACGGCCACAAGATGGCCGAGGATCTTGACTACGTTGCGCTGCCCGACAACGTCGTCAAGATGATCGCCGACTCGTGGAAAGCCCAGATCAAGGATGGCGCCGGCAAGGCGCTGTGGAACTGATCGGCCGGCGTTGCGCATTTTTTCCATTCGCGCGCGCTGCCGCCGAAAGCACTTCGGCGGCGGGGCCGCGCCGCATTTGACGGGTATATCATGACGGCCACTGCAACCGTCCCCATGCTCTCACCCGCCAACAGCGTGCTGCTGGAACGGCGCGAGCCCACACCGCCTCCGCGCAGCATCACGTCGGGGCGCTGGCAGGACGCGCTGTTCGAGCGCACGACGATGTTCTTCGCGCTGCTGGTGCTGCTTCTTCTTGCGGCGATCCTCGGCTCGCTCGTGTACGGCGCGCTTCCGGCGCTGGAAAAATTCGGCCCTTCGTTCTTTTTCACCAACGCATGGAATCCCGTGACCAAGCAATTCGGCGCGCTCGCGCCGATTTACGGCACGCTGGTGACGTCGGGCATCGCACTGCTCATTGGCATCCCGGTGAGCTTCGGCATCGCGCTTTTTCTCACCGAGATGTGTCCTCCCATGCTCAAGCGTCCACTCGGCACGGCGGTCGAGCTGTTGGCGGCGATCCCTAGCATCATCTACGGCATGTGGGGGCTGTTCGTGTTCGCGCCGGTGTTCGCCGACACCGTGCAGCCCTTTCTGGCGCGCACGCTCGGCAACGTATGGCTGATCTCGCCGCTGTTCCAGGGCGCGCCGAACGGCATCGGCATGCTTTCAGCCGGCGTGATCCTGTCGATCATGGTCATTCCCTTCATCGCCTCGGTGATGCGCGACGTCTTCGAGATCGTGCCGCCGGTGCTCAAGGAGTCGGCGTACGGGCTGGGCTGCACGACATGGGAAGTGGTGTGGAACATCGTGCTGCCCTACACCAAGGTCGGCGTCATCGGTGGCATCATGCTCGGCCTCGGACGCGCGCTCGGCGAGACGATGGCGGTGACGTTCGTGATCGGCAACGCCTACCGCATTTCACCATCGCTCTTCGAGTCGGGAAACTCGATCGCCTCGGCGCTGGCCAACGAGTTCAACGAGGCGTCCGAACCGGTTCACCTCGCCGCGCTGATCGCGCTCGGCCTGGTGCTGTTCCTTCTCACTTTCATCGTGCTCGCGTGCTCCCGCCTGCTTCTCGCGCAACTGGAGAAGGGCGAGGGCAGGCAGACCTGACATGGCCGACCTGAGCGCACCGTATCGCCGGCGCCTGCTGGTCAATCGTTTCAACCTTGCGATGTCGCTGGTCACCATGGCGTTCGGCATGGTGTTCCTGTTATGGATTCTCTACACGTTGTTCGCGCGCGGTTTTTCCGCGCTCACGCCGATGCTGTTCACCCAGATGACGCCGCCGCCGGGCAGCGACGGTGGCCTGCTGAACGCGATTTTCGGAAGCTTCGTGATGGTGCTGGTCGCCACCCTGATCAGCACGCCGATCGGCATCATGGCCGGCATCTACCTGGCCGAGTACGGCAAGAGCGGATGGATCGCCAACCTGACGCGGTTCATCAACGACATCCTGCTCTCCGCGCCGTCGATCGTCATCGGGCTGTTCGTCTATTCGATCTACGTGGCAAAGGTACAGCACTATTCGGGGTGGGCCGGTTCGTGTGCGCTGGCACTGCTGGCGGTTCCCGTGGTGGTGCGCACTACCGAGAACATGCTGAGGCTCGTGCCCAACAGCCTGCGCGAGGCGGCGATCGCCCTGGGTGCGCCGATGTGGAAGGTGATCCTGATGGTGACGCTCAAGGCGGTGCGCGCCGGCGTCATCACCGGCATCCTGCTGGCCGTCGCGCGCATTTCTGGCGAGACCGCGCCGCTCCTTTTCACGGCGCTCAATAACCAGTTCTGGAGCATCGACATGAACGCGCCGATGGCGAATCTGCCGATGGTCATCTTCCAGTTCGCGATGAGCCCGTTCGAAGAGTGGCAGCATCTGGCGTGGGCCGGCGCATTGCTGATCACGCTCGGCGTGCTGACGCTCAACATACTGGCGCGGACGATGTTCCGGCAGCCCGCGAACAAATGAGGACCGGAACCCCGTCATGAACTTCGAAGCCGTCGCAGTCCGGCCGCGCGCCGAATCCCCGGTCGCCGAGAGCAAGCCGCCGAAGATGTCGATACGCAACCTCGATTTCTTCTACGGCAAGTTCCACGCGCTCAAGGGCATCAATCTCGATGTTGACGAGCGCCGCGTGACCGCCTTCATCGGCCCGTCGGGGTGCGGCAAGTCGACGCTGCTGCGCACGCTCAACCGGATGTACTCGCTCTATCCGGGCCAGCGGGCGACGGGCGAGATCCTGTTCAACGGGCGCAACCTGCTCGACAACGGCATCGACCTCAACATGCTGCGCGCGCGGGTGGGAATGGTGTTCCAGAAGCCGACGCCGTTTCCGATGTCGATCTACGACAACGTCGCGTTCGGCGTCCGTCTTTACGAGACCTTGTCATCGAGGGTGATGGACGAGCGGGTCGAGTGGGCGCTCACCAAGGCAGCCATGTGGGGCGAGTCCAAGGACAAGCTCAAGCAGAGCGGGATGGCGCTCTCGGGCGGCCAGCAGCAGCGTCTATGCATTGCGCGGGCGGTTGCGGTCAAGCCGGAAGTGCTGCTCCTGGACGAGCCGACGTCGGCGCTCGATCCCATTTCCACGGCGAAGATCGAGGAGCTGATCTCGGACTTGAAGAACGACTACACCATCGCGATCGTCACGCACAATATGCAGCAGGCGGCGCGCGTCTCGGAATACACTGCGTATATGTACTTGGGTGAGTTGATCGAGTTCGGTGCCACCGACGAGATATTTCTCAAGCCGCGGCGCAAGGAGACCGAGGACTACATCACCGGCCGCTTCGGCTGAAGTGCGCGGCTGGGATAGTCCAATGAGGAGTCTCGATGGGTGAGCATACCTACAAGCAGTTCGACGCCGAGATGGAGGAAATTCGCTCCGGCGTGATGGCGATGGGCGGCCTCGTGGAAGCGCAGTTCGCGCGCGCCATCCAGGCCCTCAAGCACGCCGAAGTCGACCTGATCGACAGCGTGGCAGCCGACGAGCTTTCGATCAACCGCATGCAGGTGCAGATCGACCAGCAGTGCAGCCAGATCATCGCCAAGCGCCAGCCGGCGGCGATCGACCTGAGAATGGTGCTCACCGTGGTGAAGATCGTCAACGAGCTCGAACGCGCCGGCGACGAGATCAAGAAGATCGCCTACAAGGCGCAGCAGATCCAGCGACCCGAGCGTCTGTCCAGCGTGCGCTCGCTGGAGATCGCGCGCGTCGCCGAGCTCGCCGAGAACAACCTGCAGCTGGCACTCGATGCCTTCGCCCGGCTCGATGTGTCGGCCGCGGCGCAGGTGGTCAGCAACGACGAGGCGATCGATTATGCGTTCGGGTCGATTCTGCGCCAGCTCATCAGCTACATGATGGAGGACCCGCGCACGATCACGCCGGCACTGGAGATCGTGTTCATCGCCAAGTCGATCGAGCGCGTCGGCGACCATGCCAAGAACATCGCCGAGAACGTCGTGCATGTGGTCAAGGGCAAGGATGTGCGCCATGCCACGGCGGAGCAGATCCGCGCTGAGGTCGCCGAGTGATCGAGCGCACCGGCGCACTGCGGATCGCGCGATGAGCACGTCGATCCTCGTCGTCGAAGACGAGCCCGCGATCCAGGAGCTCCTTCGCGTCAATCTCGAGGACGCCGGCTTCGCGGTCCACACGGTGTCCGACGCCGAGACCGCGCAGACGCATATTCGTGCAGCGCTGCCGGACCTGGTGCTGCTCGACTGGATGCTCCCCGGCCAGTCCGGGCTCGCTTTTGCGCGGAGCCTGCGCGCCGACGCGCGCACGCGCGAGCTGCCGATCATCATAGTCACCGCGCGCAGCGACGAGGCGGACCGCGTCGCGGGGCTGGAAGCGTGGGTCGACGACTACGTCACCAAGCCGTTCAGCCCGCGCGAGCTCAAGGCGCGCATCAAGTCGGTCCTGCGCCGACGCGCGCCGGAAGCAGCGCAGGAGGCGCTGCGCGTCGGCACGCTGGAGCTCGACCCGTTGGCGCACCGCGTGTTCGCCGACGGCGCTGCGGTCAGCCTCGGGCCGACCGAATTCCGGCTGCTCAAGTTCCTGATGGCGCGTCCGGAGCGGGTGCACACCCGGACCCAGCTTCTCGACCAGGTGTGGGGTGACCATGTGTACATCGAGGAGCGCACGGTCGATGTGCATATCCGTCGCCTGCGCCTCGCGCTTGAGCCTTCGGGTCACGATCGCATGATCGAGACCGTGCGTGGCAGCGGGTACCGGCTTTCCGCTTCGGCGTAAGGCGTCGACGCAGGGTAGGGTGCGACGGTGAGCTCATTTTGGCCGCGTGCGCTTGCCGCGCCTGTGCTCGTCTTCGTGCTGGCCTCGATCGCAGGGTTCAGTTCGGGCGCTGCGGCGGCATGCATGGTGCTGGGTGGCGGGCTGCTCGCGATCATCGCCTGGCACGTCTACCAGCTGCACTCGTTGCGGCGTTGGGCCTCGGGCGCGATCGACGCACCGGTTCCGGAGGGCCGGGGTGCCTGGGGTCTGGCGTACGCGGCGCTCTATCGCCGGATCCGTCTGCGCCAGGCGCGGCAGCGCGACTTGAGGCTCGCCCTCGAGCGCTTCGTCAGCGCTGCCGAGGCGCTCCCCGAGGGGGTGGTCGTCCTCGACCAGCGCGGCCGCATCCAGTGGGCAAACCCGCGCGCCGAGGTGCATCTGGGCATCGACCTCGCCCGCGACGCGAACACGGCGATCATCAATCTCGTGCGGCAGCCCGCGTTCGTCCAGTACATGAGCGACGGCGACTTTCACGAACCGGTCGTTTTCCATTCCACGCGAGATGGCGCAGCCATGCTGTCGGCGCAGGTTGTTCCTTTCGGGGTCGAGGAGCGGCTGCTGATGACCCGCGACGTATCGCATCTGGAAGTAGTTACGCGCGTGCGACGCGACTTCATCGCCAATGTCTCGCACGAGCTCAAGACGCCATTGACCGTTCTATCGGGATTCCTGGAGACGTTCGTTGAAGTGGGGATGGACGACAAGCAGCGGCGGCGGTACCTGACGCTCATGCAGGATCAGGCGCGCAACATGCAGCGACTGGTCCACGACCTGCTGGCGCTTTCCGCATTGGAGAGTGAGCAGAACGTCGCCGGCGACGCCGAGTTCGCCATCGTCCCGCTGTTGCTCGAGGTGTCATCCGACGCAAAGGCGCTGTCGGCAGGCCGGCACGAGGTTACGCTGACTATCGGCGACGCGGCAACGATCCTGGCTAGTCGTGACGAGCTCGCCAGCGCTTTTGGCAACGTCGTGAGCAACGCCGTGCGCTACACGCCCGACGGCGGGCGCATCGCGCTCGATTGGAACGTGTCCGCGAGCGGCGTCGGCGAGTTCAGCGTCACCGATAACGGGATCGGCATCGCCTCCGAGCACATACCTCGGCTGACCGAACGATTTTACCGAGTCGATCGAAGCCGGTCACGCGCCACCGGAGGCACCGGCCTGGGTCTGGCGATCGTCAAGCACGTGCTGATCCGACACCAGGCCGAGCTCGTCGTCGACAGCACGCCTATGCAAGGGAGCCGGTTCAGCATTCAGCTGCCGCCGCGACGGGTCCGCCGGCAGGGCGAGCCCTTGGCAGTGCCGTCGGCGGTGCGCCCCACGACAGCGTAGGCACCCGGGCATCGGGGCGCCGTCTCGCACTGTTCTTCAGGACGCCTCCGGGGGTCCCAGCCTGCGCTCGGCGTCAAAAAAGGCGGCCGATTTGACACTCGGGAACGGAAATTGCTAAAATATGCGGTTTCCGTCGGAGGGGTACCCAAGTGGCCAACGGGAGCAGACTGTAAATCTGC
>JBDTZQ010000134.1:0-8293 GCA_040005035.1 Betaproteobacteria bacterium
CCGGAAGAGCCCAAGCTCATCATCCATCACGTTGGCCAGGGCAGGCTCCATGAGAACTCCGTTCAGGTCAGGTGATCTCGAACAAGGCCGCCGCGCCCATGCCGCCGCCGATGCACATCGTCACGACTGCAAATCGCGCGCCCAGCCGTTTGCCCGCGAGAAGGGCATGGCCCGTGAGCCGCTGCCCGCTCATCCCATAAGGATGCCCGATGGCAATCGCGCCGCCGTCGACGTTGAGCCTGTCGTCGGGAATGCCGAGCTTGTCGCGGCAATAGATGACCTGCACCGCGAAGGCCTCGTTCAGCTCCCATAAGCCGATGTCGTCGACCTTGAGCCCGGTGCGCGCGAGCAGCTTCGGCACCGCGAATGCAGGACCGATGCCCATCTCGTCGGGCTCGCACCCCGCGACCGCGAAGCCGCGGAACACGCCCATCGGCGTCAAGCCTTTGCGCGCGGCGAGCTCCGCGCTCATCACCACGCATGCCGACGCGCCGTCGGAGAACTGGCTGGCGTTGCCCGCGGCGATCACGCCGCCGGGCAGCGCGGGTCGGATCTTCGACACGCCCTCTAGCGTGGTATCGGCGCGGATGCCTTCGTCGGCGGCGAGCGTCACCTCGCGTGTCGAGATCATGGCGCTGGCCGCGTCGGCCACCCCCATGGTGACTGCGATCGGAACGATCTCGGCGTCGAAGCGCCCGGCCGCAGCCGCAGCGGCGGCGCGCTGCTGGCTCTGCACGCCGTACGCATCCTGTCTGTCGCGGTCGATCCCGTAGCGCTTGGACACGTTCTCGGCGGTCTGCAGCATCGTCCAGTAGAGCTCGGGCTTGTGCTCGCTCAACCAGCGCTCGCGCTGCATGTACCTGTTCGCTTCGTTCTGCACGCACGAGATCGACTCGACGCCGCCGGCCACGAAAACCTCGCCCTCCCCGGCGGCGACGCGTTGCGCGGCGAGCGCGATGGTCTGCAGTCCCGACGAGCAGAAGCGGTTGACGGTCATTCCCGCGACGCTGACCGGGCAGCCGGCGCGCAGTGCGATCTGGCGCGCGATATTGGAGCCGGTGGCGCCCTCGGGAAACGCGCAGCCCATGATCACGTCCTCGACCTCGGCGGCGTCGATGCCGGCGCGCGCGATCGCGTGATGCACGACGTGGCCGCCGAGTGTCGCGCCATGCGTCATGTTGAACGCGCCGCGCCACGACTTGGCGAGCCCGGTGCGCGCGGTTGAAACGATGACGGCGTCTGTCATGGCTGATTCACCCTGTCATTCCGGCGGAGCGAAGCGACGAGGAATCCGCTTTGACTGATGGCGAACAGCAGATTCCTCGCTGCGCTCGGAATGACACGCCATTTTGCGTCCTGCGCGGCAGAACCTCTGCACTCGTAGTGCCGCGAACATCACGAAGCTCCTTCCAGCGCCTTGCCGCTTGCGACGAGCTCGGAGAGCCACCGCGCCGGCCGCCAGAAAGCAGCGTCGCCGCCGGGCTGCGTGGCGAAGCGATGCATGCTGCGCAACACCGAATACAACCCTATGGTGTCCGCGTAGAACATCGGCCCACCGCGCCATAGCGGGAAGCCGTACCCAGCGAGGTACACCATGTCGATGTCGGAGGCGCGCAGCGCGATGCCCTCCTCGAGCAGGCGCGCGCCTTCGTTGACCAGCGCGTAGACGCAGCGCTCGACGATCTCGGTGTCGTCGATGCGCCGCGCGACGATGCCGCGCTCCTTGCGATAGCCGTCGATCAGCGAGTCGATCGCGGGATCGGGCAGCGCATCGCGCTTGCCCGCGGCGTAGCGGTACCAGCCCAGTCCTGTCTTCTGACCGAAGCGCCCGAGCTCGCACACGCGGTCGGGGAGACGCGAATAGACGACATCGGGCTTCTCGACGTAGCGGCGCTTGCGTATCGCCCACCCGATGTCGTTACCCGCGAGGTCGCTCATGCGAAACGGTCCCATCGCCATGCCGAACTTCTCCAGCGCACGATCGACCTGCTGGGGCGAAGCACCCTCCTCTACGAGGAAAAAGGCCTGCCGCAGGTATTGCTCGATCATCCGGTTGCCGATGAATCCGTCGCACACCCCCGAGATGACCGCGGTCTTGCCGATCTGCTTCGCAACCCGCATCACGCTGACCAGCACGTCCGGAGCGGTCTTCGCGCCGCGCACGACCTCGAGCAGCTTCATCACGTTCGCCGGGCTGAAGAAGTGCATGCCGACGACGTCCTGCGGCCGCTTCGTGAAGCCGGCGATGCGGTCGACATCGAGCGTCGAGGTGTTGGTGGCCAGGATCGCGCCCGGTTTCATCGCCGTGTCCAGCTTCTCGAACACCGCGCGCTTGACGTCCATGTCCTCGAATACCGCCTCGATCACCAGGTCCGCTGACCCGACGTCGTCGTACGACAGCGTCGGCGTGAGCAGCGCGAGGGTCTGCTCGAGCTTCTGCGGCGTGAGCTTGCCTTTTTTTAACGACGCTTCGTAGTTCTTGCGGATCGTGGCAAGCCCTTTGTCCAGCGCCTCCTTCTGCGTCTCCAGAAGCGTCACGGGCAGGCCGGCGTTGAGGAAGTTCATGGCGATGCCGCCACCCATCGTGCCGGCGCCGATCACCGCCGCCCGGGCGACCTTGCGCGCGGAGGCCGTCGACTCGACGCCGGGGATCTTCGATGCAGCGCGTTCGGAAAAGAATGCGTGGCGCAGCGCGCGCGACTCGGGCGTCTGCACGAGCTGGGTGAACAGATCGCGCTCGTAGGCGAGGCCCTGCTCGAAGGGCATCGACACCGACGCCGCGACCGCGTCCACGCACTTGAGCGGCGCCGGGAAGTTCTTCGACACGGCTGCAACCGAATTGCGCGCGAACTGGAAAAACGCGTCGGCGTCGGGCAGCGCGAGCACGACGTCGCGCACGCGCTTGAGCGGACGCCGGTCCGCGACGACCTGCCGCGCGAATTCGAGGGCGGCCGGCAAGATATCGCCGTCGACGACGACGTCGAACAACGCGCTTCCCCGGAGCTCTCCCGCGGTCCGGGTCGCGCCGGACACGATCATGTTGAGCGCGGTCTCGACGCCGACCGCGCGTGGCAGCCGTTGCGTGCCGCCGGCACCGGGCAGGATCCCCAGCTTCACTTCGGGGAGCGCGATCTTCGCGTCGGTCGATGCGACCCGGAAATGGCATCCCAGCGCGAGCTCGAGCCCGCCTCCCATGCATACCCCGCCGATCGCCGCGATGATCGGCTTGGACGATGCCTCGGCGACGTGGATCGCCGTGCGCAGCGTCGGCTCGGCGGTCGACTTGGGCGTGTTGAACTCGCGGATGTCGGCGCCGCCCGAGAACACCTTGCCCGCACCGGTCACGACGATGGCGCGCACGCCGGCGTCGGCCTGCGCGGCGTCGATGGCTTCCACCAGCGCGGCGCGCACGGCGTGGCCGAGTCCGTTGACCGGCGGATTGTCCAGCGTGATGACGGCGATGCCGTCGTCGATACGGTACCTGTTCGTGATCATCGCGATGGAGAGCCCGTTGTATCGGCGCTCAGACTTCCAGCCAGTCCTTGCGCACGCGGCTGTCGGCGCGCAACGCCTGCGGCGTGCCTTCGAACACGATGCGTCCTTGCCCCATGACGTAGAGCCGGCGCGAGATCTCGAGCGCGATGGTGAGCTTCTGCTCGATGAGCAGGATGGCGATGCCGCGCGCGGCGATCTGCTCCAGGAGCTCGCGCAATCGCGCCACCAGCAGCGGCGCCAGTCCCTCGGTGGGCTCGTCGATCATGATCAGGTCGGGGTCACCCATGAGGGTACGACAAATCGTCAGCATTTGCTGCTCGCCGCCGGAGAGAACGCCCCCCGGCGCGTCGGCGCGTGCGGCGAGCACGGGGAACATCGCGAACATGTCGTCGATGCGCCACCGTCCTGCCGCATCCGCCGACTTCATGCCCAGAAGCAGATTCTGCCGCACCGTCAACGTCGGGAAAATCGAGCGATCCTCGGGCACGTAGCCGAGTCCGCGACGCGCGATCTGGTGCGGCTTGAGCCCGTCGATGCGTGTCTTCCTGAAACGGATGCTGCCGCGCGGCACGACCTCGCCCATGATCGTCTTTATGGTGGTGGAGCGACCGGCGCCGTTTCGACCGAGCAAGCTCACGATCTCGCCCTCGCCGACGCTAAGCGACACGCCCTGCAGGATGTGGCTCTTGCCGTAGTAGGCATGAAGGTCGTCGACTTCAAGCATGTGCCGGCGTCCCGAGGTACGCGCTCTGCACGGCGGCGTCTTCGCGAACGCGCGCCGGAACGTCGGTGGCGATGATCCCGCCGTACACCAGCACCGAGATGCGATCCGCCAGATCGAACACCACGCTCATGTCATGCTCGACCATGAGCAGCGTGCGGCCTTGCGTGACGCTGCGGATCAGATCGACGGCGTGCTCGGTCTCGCCGCGGCTCATCCCGGCCGTCGGCTCGTCGAGCAGGATGACCGACGGGTCGCCGGCGATGGTGATGCCGATCTCCAGCGCGCGCTGCTCGGCATAGGTGAGAACTCCCGCGGCGACGCCGCGCCGCGATGCAAGCCCGATGCGCTCGAGCACTCGGTCGCTGCGCTCGCTGGCGTCGCGAAGCGCGCCCACGTTGCGCCAGAAATTGTACTTGTAACCCAGCGCCCACAGGACGCCGCAGCGGATGTTCTCGTAGACGCTCATGCGCGGAAAGATGTTGGTAACCTGGAAGCTGCGCGCCAGTCCGCGACGATAGATGCACGACGGCGTTTCACGGGTGATATTGGCGCCGTCGAGCGCGATCGCGCCTGAGGTGGGTGCGAAGCGCCCGCTGATGAGGTTGAACAAGGTCGATTTGCCAGCGCCGTTGGGGCCGATGATCGCCAGGCGCTCGCCACGGCGAACATCGAGGCTCACGCCGCGGATGATTTCGGTCGCGCCGAAGCGCTTGCACACGTCGCGAAGCGTCAGGACGATTGCGTCGCCGGCGCCGGACGGCGTGCCCGGCGCTTGCGCCACTGCCGATAGGCTCACGGCGCGACCCCGGTCACCTGCGGCGCGCCCTCGCCGGCGCGCCTTGCCGCGAGCGCCTCGTCCAGCGCGCGCTGCCGCGCCGCAGCGATCATCGGCCACGTCGCGCGAAAAAGCAGGAACCCGCCCACCGCGAGCAGCGCCGCGACGAGCCACGGCCACGGCGTCGACGTGTCCACGACCACTCCGAAGAGCTTCATGCCGGGGCCGGCTTCGGGCTGCGTCGACAGGCGATAGTTGATTTCCAGCAGCGCCACCGCGCCCGCCATCGAAGCTAGTGCCGGAACGAGCGCAACCGCATAGCTTCGCAGCAGCGCCGCGAAGGCACGCGTGCGGGCGATGGGGACGTGCATCATGATCAACCCGGTGAGGCCGCCGGGGGCATAGAGCACGATCGCCATGAAGAACAGGCCCAGATAGAGCTGCCACGCGTTGGTGTAGTCGGACAGGCTCACCTGCAGCCAGGTGATGACGATGGCACCGAGCACGGCGCCGAGAAAATGCGATTCGCCGCCGATGTAAACCATCAGTAGCACGCTGCCGGAGCGTGCGGCACCCAGCGCATCGACACCGACGATCTCGTAGTTGATCGCATGCAGCCCGCCGGCGAGGCCGGCGAACGTCGCCGCCACCGAGAACACGATGAAGCGCACTCCCTGCGTGCTGTAGCCGATGAACGCCGCACGCTCGGGATTGTCGCGCACGGCGTTGCACATTCGCCCGACGGCAGTGCGCGTGAAGCCGAACATCAGCAGCGCCGACAGCAGCGCCCAGACGGCGACGATGTAGTACACCTGGAGCTGCGATGCGAAGGTCAGGCCGAGCGGATGCGGCCCGAGGGCGCGATTGGCGCTGATGCCGCCTTCGCCGCCGGAAATCGACTGCAGGATCCCCGCCGCGGCGTGCACCAGCTCTCCCACGCCCAGCGAGATCAGCGCGAACACGACTCCCGAGCGCCGCGTGGTGAGCGCGCCGAACACGAGGCCGAAGGCGAGACCCGCTGCCGCTCCCACCAAAGGCACCAGCGGCATCGGCACACCCAATCCGGCATTGATCGCGCGCATGAAATGGATGGCGGCGAAGCCTCCGACGCCGAAGTACACCGCATGGCCGAAGGACAGCAACCCGGTCTGCCCGAGCAGCATGTTGTAGGAAAGCGCGAAGATCGCGGCGATGCCCATCTGGCTCAAGAGCGAGCGCGCCGAATTGCTGGCGAGCCAGGGCACGTGCGGCAGCACCAGCACCACGGCAACGGCGATGAACCACGGCGCGACGTCGCGCAGCGCACCGCGGGAAGCAGCGCCGCGTCCGTTCCCCGCCGATGTCGGCGGTTCCGCCACTCGTGCCGCGCGCGGCTCGGAGTCTTGCATGCTTACGTTTCGCGGGTGCCGAGCAGCCCGCGCGGACGCAGGATCAGCATCAATACCAGCAACAGGTACGGCATGAGCGGCGCAGCCTGCGCAATGCGCACCGAGTAGACATCGGCGAGCACCGCGCCCGGCGACACCGCGATGCCGAGCACCCGGAACAGGTCGAGCAGCGAGTAATCCAGCGCAACCGCGAAGGTCTGCACGACGCCGATCAGCATCGATGCGATCAGCGCGCCCGGGATCGACCCCAGCCCTCCGACCACCACGACCACGAAGACGATGGGCCCGAGCGCGGCCGCCATGTTGGGCTCGGTGAGGAGCGCAAAGCCCCCGATCACGCCCGCCAGCCCGGCGAGCGCGCTGCCCACCGCGAACACCAACACGAAAATGCGCGGCACGTCGTGGCCGAGCGCACCGACCATGCGCGGATGCGTCAGCGACGCCTGGATGATGAGTCCGACGCGCGTGCGCTTGAATGCGAGGTAGAGGAACGCGAACATTCCCACCGAAATCGCCATCATCAGGACCTTGTAGAACGGATATCGGGTACCGAACAGGACGAACGCGGGGAAATCGATGACGGCGGGGATTTTGTTTTCGATGGGATTGCGTCCCCACAGCATGACGACGACTTCGGCGATGAGGTAGGCCAGTCCGAAGGTGAACAGGATCTCGGCGACATGGCCGTGGCGATGCACGCGGCGCAGCCCGTAGCGCTCGACCAGCGCGCCGAGCGCGCCGACCAGCAGCGGGGCCACGACCAGCGCCGGCCAGAATCCGATGTAGCGCGAAATCTGCCAGGAAAAGTAGGCGCCGAGCATGAACATGCTGGCGTGCGCGAAGTTGAGCACGCCCAACATGCTGAAGATCAGCGTGAGGCCGCTCGAGAGCATGAACAGCAGCAGCCCGTAGACCACGCCGTTGAGCAGCGAAAAGGTGACCAGCTCGAGCATGGGCGCGCAGCTTCGGCAGTGACGTCGAGAAGCCGGCGCGCGACTCAGTGCCGGATGCGTCGCGGACAAGCGATGTTGCAACCCCGCGCGCCCGACGAGCAGGCCCGGCGCGCAGGCATGCCGACCGGCCTCAGCTCGGCCGCTGCATCTTGCACGTGGTGGGCAGCGCCATGTCCTTGCCGTTGATCTTGACGTCGGTCTTGAAGCCCAGCCCCGTCCTCTCGACGTCGTATTTCACGTTGTCGGAAAGCGTCGAGACGAACATCGGCATCAGGATCTGGTGGTTGTCGGCGCGCATTTCGACGTCGCCCACCGTCGTGGTGATTTTCAGCCCTTCCAGCGCCTTGGCCAATTTGACCGGGTCGTTGGACTTGGCCTTCGCGGCCGCCGCGGCGAACAGGTCGAACGTCGTCTTCAGCCGGTAATAGCCGAACTCGTCGTCCTTGCCTGTGAAGCGCTTGCGAAACGCAATCGCGTCCGGATCAGGCTCGGCCAGCGCATTGGTGTGGTATTCGCTGATCTGCTTGACGATGCCGAGGCCGTCCTTGCCGATCGCGCTGGGCGAGCCGAGCGCGCCGGCATAGTAGGTGTACCAGTTCACCTTGAGGCCGGCGTCCTTGCCCGCCTTGAAGAGCAGCAGCATGTCGTTGCTCCAGTTGCCGGTGATCACCGTGTCCGCGCCGGACGCCTTAATCTTGGCGACATAAGGCGAGAAATCCTGGACCTTCTGCAGCGGGTGCAGCTCCTCGCCGACGATCTTTATGTCGGGACGCTTCTCGGCGAGCATCTTCTTCGCAGCGGCGGCGACCGCGCGGCCGAACGAGTAATCCTGGTTGATGAGATACACGCTCTTGATCTGCGGCTGCTTGGCGATGGCGTCGGTCAGCGCGCCCATTTTCATGTCGGCGTCGGCATCGAAGCGGAAATGCCAGAAGTTGCACTTCTCGTTGGTGAGCGC
>JBDTZQ010000135.1:0-8275 GCA_040005035.1 Betaproteobacteria bacterium
TCGACGCCTTCGCCGACGCCATCCTCGCGCTCGACGACTCGATGCCCAACGGCACGTACATCGACATGTGCTCGAAGCTGCCGGTGGTCGATCCGGCGAAGATCGCCGCGCCGACCTTGCTGCTACGGGGACAGTACGACGGCATCGCGGCGTTCGATGACCTGATCGAATTCTTCAAGCGCCTGCCCAATCCCGACAAGCAGTTCAGCGTAATGGCCGGAATTTCGCATGCGAGCTTCCAGCAGAAGAACTACCGCACCGTCTACGCGATCCTGCTCGACTGGTTCACGCGCCCGCCACCGGTGTATGTCGGGCCCCTGGGACATGCTTAAGCAATGAGCGCGCCACGCCCCTATCCCTTGCGCGCGCTGCGCGGTGCGGCGTCGCCGCAGTTCGTCCGCTACGCGATCGCCGGCGCGACCGGCACCGCCGTGCACTACGTCGTGCTGATCGCGCTGGTGCAGGGCGCGTCACTGGCCGCCGTGCCGGCGTCCACCGCGGGCGCGATCGCCGGCGCGCTGGTCAACTATCGGCTCAACCACCGGTACACCTTCGGGAGCGATCGATCGCACGCGCGCGCGCTGCCGCGTTTCGCTGTGGTGGCGCTGGCCGGCATCGCGGTCAACGCCGCGGTCGTGGCTGCGATGATCGCGTTCGTATCGCCGAACTACCTGCTCGCACAGGTCGCCGCCACCGCGGTCGTCCTGGTGAGCGGATTCCTGGTCAATCGCGCATGGACGTTCTGATCGCACGGGCCTCGAGCGCGACCGCACCGACGGCGCTGGCCGTCGCAGACCCGCGACGATCGGTCTCCGTGGTGGTGCCGGTCTACGACGAAGCCGCGGTGCTGCCCGAGTTTCACCGCCGCCTCGCTGCGACGCTCGACGCGCTCGATGCCGCCGCGGAAATCATCTACGTCGACGATGGCAGCCGCGACGCGAGCGCGGCGCTGCTCGCCGGCCTGCACGCGAGCGACCCGCGCGTGGCGGTGATCGGCCTGTCGCGCAACTTCGGGAAGGAAGTCGCGATGACGGCCGGCATCGACCACGCGCAGGGCGACGCGTTGATCGTGATCGACGCCGACCTGCAGGATCCGCCCGAGCTGATCGGCGACATGGTGCGCGCCTGGCGCGAAGGCGCCGACGTCGTGCTCATGCGTCGCGCGCATCGCGCACAGGAGAGCTGGCTCAAGCGCTCCACCTCCGCAGCGTTCTACCGCGTCATCGGCCGGCTCTCCGCGATCGACATCCCCGCGGACGTCGGCGATTTCCGACTGCTGTCGCGCCGCGCCGTGCAGGCCTTTCGCCGCCTGCCCGAGCGCAACCGGTTCATGAAGGGACTGTTCGCTTGGATCGGCTTCCCGACGCGCGAGCTGGTGTACGACCGCGACGGCCGCTTCGCCGGCAAGTCCAAGTGGAACTACTGGAAGCTGTGGAATTTCGCGCTGGAGGGCATCACGTCGTTCTCGGCGGCGCCGCTCAAGATCGCGAGCTATGTCGGATTCCTCACTGCGGTCGTCGCCTTCACCTACGGCGCGTTCGTGATCGGCAAGACGCTGCTCTACGGCGATCCGGTGGCCGGCTATCCGACGCTCGTGGTGCTCGTGCTATTCCTCGGCGGCCTGCAGCTGATGGCGCTGGGCATCATCGGCGAGTACCTGGCGCGCATGTTCGTCGAGGTCAAGCAGCGGCCGCTGTATCTGGTCGCACGGTGGCATGCACCGGCACGCCCCCTCGCCGCGGAAACGGTCGAACCCGTCGGCTCCGCCGACCTGCGGATTCATTCACGCGCTACCGGCGCATGAGCGCGGCGACTCAAACGCGCCGCCCCGAGCGCCGGGTTGTCCCATGAGCCGGAGCGCGCCGCGCGAAGGTACTCAGTGATCGCGATGCGGGCATCTGAGCCCGCGGCCACCGTGGCAAATACCCCGCTCGCGCTGAGCGCGCGCGAGCGCCGCCTTCTCGTGCTCCTCGTCGCGGGCGTGCTGCTGGTGCGGCTGGTCACGCTGGCGGCGTATCCGCTCACCGATCCGACCGAGGCGCGCTACGCGGAAATCGCCCGCAAGATGCTCGAGACCGGGCGATGGATCACGCCGCAATTCGACTACGGCGTGCCGTTCTGGGGCAAGCCGCCGCTGTCGACCTGGGCATCGGCAATGACGAT
The DNA here is from genome assembly GCA_040005035.1 of Betaproteobacteria bacterium. GTDB lineage: Bacteria > Pseudomonadota > Gammaproteobacteria > Burkholderiales > Casimicrobiaceae > PALSA-1003. The sequence continues at coordinate 2,164 of JBDTZQ010000135.1, forward strand.
GTCGATGTTCGGCGTTGACGAATTCGGCGCGCGTCTGCCGTCACTGCTGTTCATGGTGGGATCCGCTGCGCTGGTATGGGCGCTGGGCGTGCGTCGCGCCGGTCGCGACCTGGGCCTGTGGGCAACGGTGATCTTCGCCACGACGGGCCTGGTGTTTGTGAGCGCAGGGGCAGTGATGACGGACCCCGCGCTGACGCTGGGCACGACGCTGGCGATGGCGGGCTTCTGGGGCGCGCTGCATCTCGAAGGCCGCGCCTCGCGCACGGCGGGCCTCGGGTTCTTCGTCGGCCTTGCCGTCGGCCTGCTGGCCAAGGGACCGGTCGCGGCGATCCTGACGATCCTGCCCATCGGCGCCTGGGCACTGTGGACCCGGAACAGCAAAGCGGCGATATCGAAGCTTCCATGGGTCGGCGGCGGGGTCCTGCTCGCCGCGCTGGTGATCCCGTGGTACTGGGCCGCGGAGCGCGCGACCCCAGGCTTTCTCGATTACTTCCTGGTGGGCGAGCACTGGAAGCGCTTCACACAGCCCGGCTGGACCGGCGATCTCTACGGCGCCGCGCACGCGCGACCGCGCGGCATGATCTGGCTGTTCTGGCTCGGTGTCGCGCTGCCGTGGTCGCTGGCCGCGATCACCTGGCTGGCGCGCGCAGCGCTCGTGCGCCGCGGCGACCTTCGCGCCATCGCTCGCGATTCCTGGCGAAGCTACTTCGTGCTGTGGTCGCTCGCCCCGATGATTTTCTTCACGGTGTCGGGCAACGTGCTTCCGAGCTACGTGCTGCCCGGTCTTCCTGCGCTGGCGCTGGTCGTCGCCGACCTCTGGCGACCGCGCATCGATGATGCACGGCTGCTTCGGCCGCTGGTCCGCCAGGCGCTCTGGACCGGCGCGGTGCTCTGCGCCGGGTTTGCGATCGCCATCGTCGTGCTGCGTCCGCGTCTCGAGAATGAGCTGTCGCACAAGGGACTGGTGCGCGAATTCCAGCGACAGCGCGAAGGCGAGCCGGCCGAGCTCCTGTACGTGCGGCAGCAGCCGGCATCGGCGGCGTTCTACACGCGAGGGATGGCCAAGCGCCTCGCCGACGAGGGCGCTCTTGTGCCGAGGGCCGGCGATACACCCTTGTTTTTCGTGGCTATCCGGGAGCGCGACCTGGCGGCCCTTCCCGCGAATGTGCGCGTCGGACTCGAGCCTGCCGGGGACTTTGGCGAGTACCGACTGTTGCGCCACCGCTACAGGCCATGGCCGCCACCGCACTTGAGCTTGCCTGGCTCTTGACGATAAGCAGCAGGCTTCTTATGCTATCGTCATATCTTGTAGCAGACAACGAGCCGCCATGCGCGTCCGAACCCTCATCACCCGGCATGACTACTACGGCATGGACGCCATGGCGCTGCGCGCCGCCACCAACCGCATCCTGTCCCGCCTCGCTGGCGCGCCCGGCGACGCGCAACTGAGCGGCCGCAGCCTGCGCCATGATTTTGCGGTCGACACACAGTTCGGGTCGACGCTCGTGCACAAGCTCGTTGCCGACGGCCTGCTGGAGGCCGACGAGACGCGCGACGAGTACCGGATCACCGATCGCTTCGTCGAGTTCGCGACCGCGCGTGTCGTCGACCCGCTGAGCCGGGAGCGCGCGCGGCACATCGTCGCCCGCGCCGCGGCGCTCGGGCAGCGCATCAACGAGGACTCGCGGCGCAACCCGCTCGAGATCGAGATGATCGCGCCCTTCGGGAGCTACATGAGCCGTGACGACCAGCTCGCCGAGCTCCCGCTCGGCATCGTCGTGATGGCGCGCGCTTGGAAGCGGCGCGCACGCTGGGGCCGGATGCAGACGCGCGGCGAAGGCGCGCATGAAATCCGCTGCGCGTTTCGAAGACTGAGCTCGTTCGTTCAGGTCAAGCTGGTGAGCGAGGCGAGCATGCTGCCGCGCCCGTTCTCGGTCGTCTTCCAGGAGCGCTGAGCCCTTTCGTCCGCGTGGCGCGCGGCACTTGTCGAAGTGCGGCGCCCCCCCTATGCTGCGCCTGGAGCCGATCCGGCCCGTCCGACCCGCGCTGCATGATCCAGCCGCTGCAAAATGTCCTGACGCCCGGCAAGCAGCGTCGGTTGCGAGAGCTCGCGCCGTGATCGCAGGCGCCCGCGGCGATGCCGCTCCGGCGTCCGCGAACGAAGCGCTGCGCGCGTCCTACGACGCGTTCCCGTATCGCAGCCTGCCCTTCGCGCAGTCGCATCCCGACCGGCTGGCCACGCTCGCGACGTTGTTCGGCGTCGTCCCCGCACCACTCGAGCGTTGCCGCGTTCTCGAGATCGGCTGCGCGTCGGGAGGCAACCTCATTCCGGTCGCGGCGACGCTGCCACGGTCGCGCTGCGTCGGGGTCGACTTCTCCTCGGTGCAGATCGCACAGGGACGCGCGGACATCTCGGCGCTCGGCCTGGACAACGTCGAGCTCGTGCACGCCGACCTGCGAAACTTCGACGGCGCCGGCGAGCAGTTCGACTACATCATCGCGCACGGGGTGCTGTCGTGGGTGCCGCGCGAAGTACAGGATCGCGTGTTCGCGGTCTGCGCCGAGATGCTGGCGCCGCAGGGCGTCGCCTACATCAGCTACAACGCGCTGCCGGGCTGGCAGACGCGCGGCGCGATACGCGACGCGATGCGCTATCACGCCAACCGCTTCGCCGACCCGGTAACCCGCGTGCTGCAGGCGCGCGCGGTGCTCGATTTTCTCGCCGAGTCGATGCAGTCCGACAAGTCAGCGTATGGCTCGAGCCTGCGCGACGAGGCGACGCGACTTCGCCAGCAACCCGACTTCTACATCTTTCACGACCACCTGGAGGAGGTGAACGAGGCATTCTATTTTCACAAGTTCATGGAGCGCGCCACCGCGCACGGATTGCGCTACCTTGGGGAATCCGAGATCAAGCTCATGCTCACGCACGACCTCGCGCCCAATGTCGTCGCCATGCTCTCGCGCGTCGCGCCCGACCTGCTGCAGCGCGAGCAATTCCTCGACTTTCTGCGCAACCAGATGTTTCGCCAGACGCTGCTCGTGCGCGAGGCGACCGCGCTCAACCGCGCGCTCTCTCCCGAGCGCGTGCTGGGTCTCCACGTTGCAACCAAGGCGACCGGGCGCGCCGCCCCCGAGGCTTCACCTGACGCGGCGATGGAGTACCACAGCACGCACGGCAGCGCGCTGAAGACACGGCGAGCGCTGACCAAGGCGGCGATGTCGTTCCTAATCGAGAGCTCGCCGCTCGCGATCGCTTTCGACACCGTCTGCGCTGCGGCGGCCTCGCGTCTGGCCTTGCGCGAGGTTCCCGCCGATGAGCGCATGGGCCTGGCGTCGGACCTGCTGCAGGCGTACGCCGTCGGCGTCGTGGAACTCCACGCGAGCGCCTCGCCTTTCGTGCTGGAGGCCGGCGACAAGCCGGTGGCGAGCGCGCTGGCGCGCCTGCAGGCGGCCCGCGGCGCGCAGGTCACCAACCTGCGTCATGAATGGATGACGCTCGACGACACGGCACGCCGCGCGATCGCGTGGCTCGACGGCGCGCACACCCGGAGCGATATTGCCGCCCTCGCCTGGCCCGGCATGGCGTCGGCTCCCGCACGGGCGCAGGCCGACGCGTTGATCGCGCTTCTCGCCCGCCATGCGCTGATCGCGCGCGCCGAATGATCCGGAGCGCCCAGCGCGAACACGACGAGGTACCGCGGGTCGGTGCCTACTGCAGTTTGATCTCGCCATCGAACTGCACGTCGATGCCCAGACCCTCGACCACCAGCCGGACGCGTGCCGGAAACGACTCGCTTCCCTTCAACGTCCCCTTCGCGCTCGCGTCCGCGACTGCCTGCTCGATCTCGCGCTGCGAATTGATGCCGACCATCTTGAGAAATTTCCGGATGCTCAGATTGAATGTTTCCTGGTCCATCGTGCTCTCCTGGCTTGGGGCAATCGGGGCATCTGGCGGTTGGAGCGTCGAGATTTCACCCTCGCGGCACCCTCGCTCGCCGCGGCTGCCCGTATTATGACCGCTTCGACGACGTGACGCCGGACACACGAGTGCGTGATAACCCAGTGAAGCAGGCGTTGGCCGAGGGCCGGAGCGCGTTTGGCTGCATGGCCTTCGAGTTGTTCTCGCCAGGGCTGCCGACGCTGTGTCGAAACGCCGGTGCCGAGTTTCTGCTCTACGACATGGAGCACACCGGTCTGGGATTCGAAACCCTCAAGACCCAGTTCGCGCTCTGTCGGGGGCTTTCGGTCGTCCCGATGGTGCGTGTTCCGCGCGGCGAGTACCACTTCATCGCGCGCGCGCTCGACGTCGGTGCGCTTGGCGTCATGGTGCCGATGGTCGGCACCGCCGCAGAGGCGCGGCACATCGTGTCGTGCACACGCTACCCTCCCGAAGGACGTCGCGGCGCAGCATTCGGCTTCGCGCACGACGACTACAGCGGCGGTGACGTGGTCGCCAAGATGCAGGCGCTGCACCGGCGCACGATGGTCATGGCCCAGATCGAGACCGACGAGGGCCTCAACAACTGCGAGGAAATCGCCTCCGTGCCGGGCGTCGACGCGCTGTGGATCGGCCACTTCGATCTGACCAATTTCATGGGCATTCCCGGACAGTTCTACAATCCCGCGTATCTCGCCGCGGTCGATCGCGTCGTCGCCGCGTGCGAGGCGAACGGCAAGTCGGCGGCGATCCTCGCGACCGACGACACGTGGGCGCGCGATTACGTTGCCAAGGGCTTCCGGCTGATGGCGTACGGCGTCGACCAGGCACTGCTGCAGCAGGCGCTCGAGCGGGGCTTGGGCGTGCTGCGCGCGGCGAAGGCCCCGCCACGGAGATGAAGTTCGGATGCGCAACCTGACCCACGCAAGGAGCCATCGATGAGCGGTACCTTTCGCGTCGGCATCACCCGCGACGTGCTCGACGCGCGCGGCGAGCCGGCGTTCGGGCGCGCGGCGCTTCGCATCCTCGACGAGGCCAAGCACGTCGAGTGGGAGTACCTGCCCGAGGTCGTGCCCGAGATCAACGCCGCACAGGCGGCACGCTACGACGCGCTGTACGTCAATATCGCTCGCGTCCCCGGCGCGGCGGTCGCGCAGCCCGACAACCGGCTGCGCGTCGTGGCGCGCCACGGCGTCGGCTACGACTCGGTGGACGTGCCGGCGATGACCAAGGCCGGCGTCGTCGTCACCAATACGCCGTCGTCGATGCCGCGCCCCGTGGCGACCACCGCGATCACCTTCATCCTCGCGCTCGCCGGCAAGCTGATGCTCAAGGACCGGCTGACCCGCGCCGGGCGCTGGAACGAGCGCATGGACAACATGGGGCGCGGGCTGACCGGCCGCACGCTGGGCGTCGTCGGCGCGGGGCGTATCGGCCTGGAAGTGCTGCGCATGGCGCGGGTGTTCGACATGAAGCTGCTCGCGGCGGATCCTTTCGCCAACGACATCGATCTTGGCTACGTCGGCGCGCGCAAGGTCGACCTCCCCGAGCTGATGCGCGAGTCCGACTTCGTGGTGGTCTGCTGCCTGCTCGACGCGCGCACGCGCCACCTGATCGGCGAGCGCGAGCTGGCGCAGATGAAGCCCGACGCGTATTTCATCAACGTCGCGCGAGGGCCGATCGTCGACGAGCCCGCGCTCATCGACGCGCTCTCCAAGGGCCGCATCGCCGGTGCCGCGCTCGACGTCTTCGAGCAGGAACCGGTCGATCCGGCCAACCCGCTGCTCAGGATGGACAACGTGATCGTCACGCCGCATTCGCTGTGCTGGACCGACGAGTGCTTTCACAACATGGCGGTCACCGGCCTCACCAGCATCGTCGACGCGCTGGCGGGACGCACGCCCGAATTCGTCGTCAACCGCGAGGCGCTCGACCATCCGAAGGTCCGGGCCTGGCTGTCCGCCTGACGGCGCGCCGTTGACCTTCGCCGCGTCGCTCGCGTTCTGGCTCGCGCTCGCCGGCGCCGGACCCGCGGGCGCGTTCGACTTGCAAGGGCATCGCGGCGCGCGCGGGCTCGCACCCGAGAACACGCTCGCCGCGTTCGCGCGGGCGCTCGACATCGGCGTCACGACGCTGGAGACCGACCTCGCGGTGACCCAGGACGGCGTGCTG
>JBDTZQ010000136.1:0-8246 GCA_040005035.1 Betaproteobacteria bacterium
TCCGGCAAGCCGATGGATCGCCTCGTCTGCGGCGACGTCGGTTTCGGCAAGACCGAGGTGGCGCTGCGCGCGGCGTTCGTCGCCATCGCCGACGGCAAGCAGGTCGCGATCCTGGTGCCGACGACGCTGCTCGCGGAGCAGCATCTGCAGGTCTTCTCGGACCGCTTCGCCGAGCTGCCGGTGAAGATCGCCGAGCTCTCGCGCTTTCGCTCGGGCAAGGAATCCAAGGCGGCGCTGGAAGGACTCACCGACGGCACGGTGGACCTGGTCATCGGCACGCACAAGCTTATCCAGCCGGACATCAAATTCAAGCGGCTCGGGCTGGTGATCATCGACGAGGAGCACCGCTTCGGCGTGCGCCAGAAGGAGCAGTTGCGGCGGCTGCGCGCCGAAGTCGACGTGCTGACGCTGACGGCGACGCCCATCCCACGGACGCTGGCGATGTCGCTGGAGGGGCTGCGCGATTTCTCGGTGATCGCCACCGCGCCCGAGCGCCGGCTCGCCATCAAGACCTTCGTTTCGCAATTTTCGTCGGGCATCGTCCGCGAGGCGTGCCTGCGCGAGCTCAAGCGCGGCGGGCAGATCTACTTCCTGCACAACGACATCGACACCATCGTGTCGATGCGCGACAAGCTGGCCGCGCTGGTGCCCGAGGCGCGCATCGCCATCGCCCACGGCCAGCTGGGCGAGCGCGAGCTCGAGCGGGTGATGCGCGACTTCTACCAGCAGCGCAACAACCTGCTGCTGTGCTCGACGATCATCGAGACCGGCATCGACGTCCCGAGCGCCAACACGATCATCATCCACCGTGCCGACAAGTTCGGTCTGGCGCAGCTGCACCAGCTGCGCGGCCGCGTCGGTCGCTCGCATCACCAGGCATATGCGTACCTGCTGACGCCGCCCGAGGAATCGCTGTCGGCGCTCGCCAAGAAGCGTCTCGAGGCGATCCAGCTCATGGAGGACTTGGGCTCCGGCTTCTACCTCGCCATGCACGATCTGGAAATCCGTGGCGCCGGCGAGGTGCTGGGCGACGAGCAATCCGGCGAGATGCAGCAAATCGGCTTCCAGCTCTACGCCGACATGCTCAAGGCCGCGGTGGACGCGCTCAGGAGCGGACGCGAGCCGGATCTCGCCGAGCCCCTGGGGATCACCACCGAGATCAGCCTGCACATTCCCGCGCTGTTGCCCGAGGACTATTGCAACGACGTCCACGAGCGCCTGGTGCTCTACAAGCGCCTCGCCAACTGCTCGACCAGCGAGCAACTCACCGCCATGCACGAAGAACTGATCGACCGCTTTGGTTTGCCGCCCGAACCCACGCAGGCGCTGCTCGCCTGCCATCGCCTGCGTCTGATCGCCAAGCCGCTGGGCGTGACCAAGATCGATGCCGGGCCCGAGCGCAGTCAGCTCATCTTCGCGCGCAATCCCGCGTTCGACCCGTCGCGGCTCATCGCGCTCGTGCAGCGCGACGGCCGCTACCGTTTTGCGGGACAGGATCGCGTGCGCATCGAGCGCGCCGCGCCGGATCTCGAGGACCGCGTCGCGCTGGTCGAGGATTTCCTGCGCAAGCTGGCCTGACGAGCAACGCATGAGTGCCACCGCGCCGCCAGTGTTCTTCGATCAGCAGAGCAGATTCCTCGTCGCTTCGCGACTCAAGATGACAGTTGACAGTAGCAATAATGGAACGCAGTTGCACTGGCGGAATTGCTTTGCTCTGTCATTCCGAGCGTAGCGAGGAATCTGCTGTCGGTGGAATGCGCATCGGCCGATTGGCCGATTTCCCCGATCGAGACGTATTGTCGTCGCGTGCGCACTTACTACGTCTACATTCTATCCAGTCGGTCACGAAACCTGTATGTCGGTGTTACCAACGACCTAGCGCGGCGCGTTTTTCAGCACAAGACTCATGCCGTTCCCGGATTCACGGCGCGATATCGGATCGACCGCCTCGTACATTTCGAGGAGGGCAACGATGTCTGCGAAGCCATCGCCCGGGAAAAACAGGTCAAGTCGTGGCGACGAGAAAAGAAGTTGGCACTGATCGCTTCGAGTAATCCGACCTGGGAAGACCTCAGCGCGGATTGGTATGATCCGCCGAATGCAGATTCCTCGCTGCGCTCGGAATGACAGGCAATGACCGCAACCGCGCCGCTGCCGCCGCAGGTCCACGTCTTCGTTCGCGACTGGCTTTCGGCGAACAACATCCTGCTCAAGTCGCGCGACGGCCACGTGCTGGTCGACTCGGGCTACATCCGGCACGCACCGCTGACGCTGGCGCTGCTCGAGTCTTCGGCGGGGCTGGCGGGCGCGCAGCTGGCGCGCCTGGTCAACACGCACGGGCACAGCGACCACATCGGCGGCAACGCGGCGATCAAGGCGCGCTACGCGTGTCCCATCGCCGTGCCGGAAGGTGAAGTCGAAGCCTTCCGGACCTGGGACGAGAAGGCGCTCCTGCTCGGCTACTGCGGGCAGCGCGCCGAGCGCTTCGATGTCGATGAGGTGATCCAGCCCGGTTCCGTGCACGTCTGGGGCGACCTGGAATGGCGCGCGCTCTCGGCGCCCGGACACGATATGGGCGCGCTGGTATTCCATAGTGCCGAGCACCGACTGCTCATCTCCGGCGATGCGCTTTGGGAGAACGGCTACGGGCTGCTGATGCCGCCGGAAGTCGACGCCCGCGCGCTTCCCGCCGCCCGGGCGACGCTTGAAATGATCGCCGCGCTGGACGTCGACACCGTCATCCCCGGCCACGGCGAGCCGTTCAGCGACGTCGATGCAGCGCTCGAGCGCGCGTTCCAGCGAACCGCCTCATTCGAGGCCGACAGCGTGCGCGTCGCCCGTCACGCGCTCAAGGCGCTGCTCGCATTCAACCTGCTGGACCGACAGCGCATGGCGCTCGACGAGGTGATCGAGTTCGTCGGGCGTGTTCCGGTGTTTCAGGAGTTCAACGCGCTCTACTTCCAGCGCGATCCCTCGGACCTGGCGCAGATGCTGGTGCGCGAGCTCGAGCGCGCCGGCGCCGCGCGGGTCGAGGCGGGGGCGCTCCTGCCGCGCTGATGCTCAGCGCATGGCGCCGACGAAGGTTCGGATGCCGCCGAGCAGCATTTCGACCGCGACCGCAGTAAGCACCAGCCCCATCAACCGCTCGAAGGCTCGAACCACGCGCTCGCCTAGCGCGCGCTGCAGTCGGTCGGCCGCCAGCAGCACCAGCGTCGTCACCAGCATCGCCGCGGTGAGTGCGCCGACCCAGGTGCCGAGGCGCTCCGGTTCGCGCGATGCCATGAGCATCACGGTCGCCATCGCCGAGGGCCCGGCGATCGCCGGAATCGCCAGTGGAACGATCAGCGGCTCGCCGGCGGTGGTGTCGCCGAAAACACTTTCCGACGGCCGCGAGAACACCATTCGCAGTGCGATCAGGAATAGGATCACCCCGCCGGCGATCGACAGCGACGTCTCCGATAGCCGCATCAGCGTGAGAAAGGCGTGGCCGCCGAACAGGAATACGAGCAGGAGAACATAGGCGATGATGCATTCGCGCAGGACCACCAGGACGCGTCGCTCGCGCGGCACCGCACGCATGATGCTGACCACCAGCGGGACGTTGCCGAAGGGGTCCATCACCAGCAGGAGCAGGATCGCCGCGGAGAACAATTCGGAGCTCATGGGCACGTCATCAGTCGAGCCTCAGTGGACTCAATGCAGCTTCACGCGCGGTTCCATGCGCCGCCTCAGGAAACGCCCAAGCGTGTCGAGCGCGACACGGGTGTAGCCATGAATCGACACCTGGTGCAATTTGTAGAGCGAGGCGTACATCCAGCGTGCGATCAGTCCCTGAATCATCATGCTGCCGCCGATCAGGGCCCCCATCAAGTTGCCCACCGCGGACAGCTCGCCCAGCGACACCAGTGAGCCCAGGTCGCGGAAATGGAACTGCGGCAGGGGTCGTCCCGCGAGCCGCGCTGCCATCGTCTTCACCAGCAGCTGCGCCTGCTGTCGCGCTGCCTGCGCGCGCGGCGGAACCAGCGCACCGGCTTGCGGTGATTCGGGCCAGGGGCACGCCGCGCAATCGCCGAAGGCGAAGACGTCGGGATCGCGCGTTGTCTGCAGCGTGAGTGTCACTACCAGCTGGTGCGAGCGATTGGTTTCGAGTCCGTCAAGATCCGAGAGAAACGGCGGCGCCTGGATGCCGGCAGCCCAGACGACGAGGTCCGCGGGAACGAGCGCGCCGCTCGCCGTGTGCACTCCGGCGTCATCGACACGCGTGACGCGCTCGTCGACGCGCACGGCGACGTCCAGATCGCCGAGCAACCCGGTCGCCGCTTCCGCGAGGCGCTCGTTGAGCGCGGGCAGGATGCGCGCCGCGGCTTCGATCACGGTGAGTCGGACATCCTTCGCGGGCTCGAGGTACGACAGCCCATAGCCCGCGTGCGCGCGTGTGGTGTGGCGGATCTCCGCGGCGAGCTCCACGCCTGTGGCACCCGCGCCGATGATCGCGATGTCGACGCCCTTGCCGTGGCCCATGGCAGCGAGCCCGTCGGCGCGCACCGACGCCGCCAGCAGGCGGCGATGGAAGCGGTGCGCATCGCGCGCCGCGTCGAGCGAGATCGCGTGCTCGGCGACGCCCGGGACGCCGAAGTCATTGCTGACGCTGCCGACGCAAAAGATCAGTGTGTCGTAGCCCAGCGTGCGCGCGGGTAGCATCTCGCGACCGTCGTCGTCGATCACCGCCTGCAAGGAAACCTCGTGGCGCTCACGCGAGATGCCGGCGACGGCGCCCTGGCTGAACTTGAAGCCATGCCAGTGCGCCACTGCGAGATAGTCGACGTCGTGCGCGTTCGCGTCCATGCGTCCGGCGGCCACCTCGTGCAGCAATGGCTTCCAGACATGCGTCTCGTTGCGATCGACCAGCGTGATATGCGCCACCCCGTTGCGACCGAAGCGTTCGCCCAGAGCGGTCGCCAACGGCAGGCCGCCGGCGCCGCCGCCGGCGATCACCACACGGTGGCGTCCGTCCCGACCCGATCGCCGCGCCTCGGGGAGCGCTGCCATCGTGACCGCCTTTGCAGGCTCAGTAGCCACGCGCCACGCCTTCGCGACGCGGATCGGCGCCGCCGCTCCAGCCGTGCGCCGTGCGCACAATCGCATGCACCCCGCTGGTCTGCTCGACCACACGCGTTCGGTGACCGAGCGCGTCGAGCTTCGGCTGCAGCAACTCGGCCGTCGTCCCTCGTTCGAGCTCGGTAGGCCCATTGCGGCTGCCGATGTTGGGAAGATCGATCGCTGCCTGTGCGTCGAGGCGCCAGTCGACGATGCCGATCAGGGTCTTGGCGACGTAGTTGATGATGGCCGGCCCGCCGGGTGATCCGACGACAATCGCGACGCGGCCCCTGCTGTCGTAGGCGATGGTCGGTGACATCGCCGAGCGTGGACGCTTGCCCGGCTCGACGCGATTGGCGACGGCTCGCCCGGCGTCGTCGACCGGGACGAACGAGAAATCGGTAAGCTCGTTGTTGAGCAGGAACCCGCTTCGTGTCATGAGGCGGCTGCCGAACGCGTTCTCGATGGTGCTCGTCATCGCCACCGCGTTTCCCCAGCGATCGACGATGGAGAAGTGCGATGTCGACACGAGCTCCGGCGCGACGCCGTTGCCGAATGCGGCGTCCTGTCCACGCGCCGTGCGCGAGGGCAGACCCGGCTCCGCGCGCCCGAGCGTGCGATCGGTGCGAATATTCGCAGCGCGCTCGTGCAGGTACGCAGGATCGAGCAACCCCGGCGGCGGCTTCACGAAATCGGGATCGGCGAGATAACGATCGCGGTCCGCGTAGGCGAGGCGGCCGGCTTCGGAAAACAGGTGCGCGCTCATCAGCGAGTTCGCGCCGAGCGCAGCCAGGTCGAAGGTCTCGAGCATTCCCAGGATCTGCAGCAGCGTAAGGGCGCCCGCCGACGGAAGCGGTACGCTGCACACGGTGAGTCCGCGGTAGCGGCCGCAGACGGGCTCGCGCGCACGAGCTCGGTAACCGGCCAGATCAGCCTCCGTCATGTCACCCGGATTGACCGGGCTTCCGGTCACGGTCTCGACGATGTCGCGCGCGATCTCACCTTCATAAAATGCATCGCCGCCGCGCGCGGCGAGCTGGCGAAACGTCTCCGCCAGCGCTGGGTTGCGCAGCCACTGGCCTTCCGCCAGCGGGGCGCCGTCGGCGTTGAAGAAATACCGGCGGGCTCGTTCCTGCGGCATCGTCGACTCGTCGGCGATCGACGCGCGCAGGCGTGCGCTGACGCGGAACCCCTTGTCGGCAATGGCGATCGCCGGCTCGAACAGTCGCGACCAGGCAAGCCTGCCGTGCTTCCGGTGCGCGAGCTCGAGCATGCGCACCAGTCCTGGAACGCCGACGGAACGTCCGCCGACCAAGGCGTCGGTGAACGCCAGCGGCCGACCGGCGGCGTCGAGGAAGCGATCCGGCGTGGCGGCGGCCGGCGCGGTCTCGCGTCCATCGTAGACCGTAAGTCGTCCGCTGCGGCCATCGTGGAACAGCATGAACGCCCCGCCGCCGATGCCCGAGGATTGCGGCTCGACGACGTTGAGCACGAGCTGCACCGCGATCGCGGCATCGACCGCGTTGCCGCCGCGCGCCAGCGTCGCGATGCCCGCGTCGACCGCCGCCGGATGCGCCGCGACGACCATCGCGTGCCTGCTGGTGACCAGCGCCTTGCGCGTCCAACCCGATGGGCTCTCCTGGGCGGCGATCGGGGCGCACAGCGTCGCCGCCCAGACCAGCAACACGGCGAGGACAGCGGCGGATCGGACAGGCGGAAAACGCATGGAGCGCACGCTCTCGTGTGGTCGCAAGCGCATTCTACCGCTGCACCAGTATCTCACGGGCTTGCGCGTCGATGCGCAGTTGCGGCATGCTTGCGCGCATGCGCCATGCGAGGATCCGCGCAGTGCCGCAGGGCCGCCCCAAGGCACTCGACCCCTGGGAGGAGCGGCGCGCAGCGCCGTTCGGGGGGATCCTATGAGCGAAGCCGTGATCGAGCTGCGGCTCGCCGGCAGCAGCGATGCGCGGCCCATCGCCGTGATGTCGCGCGACTTCATCGAGACCGGATTAGGCTGGTCATATCCACCGCAGCGCATCGCGGCGCTGCTTCGCGAACCCGACACGGTGTGTCTGATCGCACGCCACGGCGGGACGCTCGCGGGCTTCGGCATCATGAGCTTCGGGGACGAGCACGCGCACCTCGTGCTCCTCGCCGTGCGGCCCGCACTGCGCCGGCGCGGCGTGGGACGTCGCGTCGTCGAGTGGCTCACCCAGAGCACGATGACGGCGGGGCTGGTCTCGGTGCACGTCGAGATGCGCGCGCAGAATACCGATGCGCAGGCGTTCTATCGTACGCTGGGATTCTCCGAGACGCTGCGCCTCGCCGGGTACTACCGTGGCCGCGAAACCGCCATCCGCATGTTGCGCGTGCTGCGCACGACTGCGGTGACGCCCATGCCTTGGCGCCCGCCGACGCTCGATCCTCGCTGAGCGAAACTATAGAACCCGAACCTCGACGCGCCGCGCCGACGCGTTGCTGCCCGGCCCTTGCGTCTGCTCGGGCTTCTTGAGCTCCAGGCGATCCTCGGTGACGCCCGCTGTCTTGAGCGCATCACGCACGTTCATGGCGCGCTGCTTGGCGAGCTCCTGGTTTTGCGCTAGATCGCCGGTGGCGTCGTGGAAGCCCGAGATCGACGCCTTCGCGGCGCCGTTTGACTTGAGGTGCGCGATCACCGGCGCGAGCCCTTGCGCCGGATCGCCCGGCAAGTCGGCCTTGCCCGATACGAAATAGATGTTGACGATCGGCAGCGCCGCGTCCTTGACGATCACGAACGCGCCTGCGGCAGGCACATCGGCGATCGCGGCGACGGTGGCCGCAGGAGCTGTCGCGACCCCGGCCTGCGTCGGCGCCGCCACCGGTGCCGCTGCCGAAGGCGCCGGCGCGATCGCCAGCGGCGCGGCGGGCGCGCTCACATGCTTGGTGCCGTACTGCAACGCCAGCAGCGGCACGATCATCAGCGCCACGATGTTGATGATCTTGATCAGCGGGTTCACCGCGGGACCCGCGGTGTCCTTGTACGGATCGCCCACCGTATCGCCGGTGACGGCGGCCTTATGCGCGTCCGAGCCCTTGCCCCCGAAGTGTCCGTCCTCGATGTACTTCTTGGCGTTGTCCCATGCGCCGCCGCCGGTGGTCATCGAGATCGC
>JBDTZQ010000137.1:0-8216 GCA_040005035.1 Betaproteobacteria bacterium
CGCGCTGTGCACCATGTGCATCGGCGTCGGGCAGGGCATCGCCATGATCATCGAGCGCGTGTAGAACGACGAACTCAGGGGAGGAAGCGGAACATGGACGAGCTCTACGAGAAAGGCATGAAAGTGCGCCGCGAGGTGCTGGGCAGCGCCCACGTCGATCGCACGCTGACGCGCAAGAACGACTTTAACGGCGAGTTCCAGGAAATGATCACGCGCCACGCCTGGGGCGACATCTGGACGCGGCCGGGCCTGCCTCGCCACACGCGAAGCCTGATTACCATCGCCATGATGATCGCGCTCAACCGCGCCGACGAGTTCAAGTTGCACGCCCGCGCGTCGTTCAACAACGGCGTCACCCGCGACGAGATCAAGGAAGTGATCATGCAGGCCGCGATCTATTGCGGCGTTCCCGCCGCCAACACCGCCGTGCACCTTGCCGAAGAGGTGTTCGCGCAGATGCAGGAAGCGAAGTAACCGCAAGAGCGCCCGCCGGCGCTTGCCGGCGACCGCAATGAGACGGCTGCGCACGCAGGTCGGCATCGTCGGCGCAGGTCCTGCCGGCCTGTTGCTGTCGCACTTGCTGCATCGCGACGGCATCGCATCGGTCGTCGTCGAGAACCGCAGCCGCGAGTACGTCGAGCATCGCGTGCGGGCCGGCGTGCTGGAACAGGGCAGTGTCGACCTGTTGAACGAGTCCGGCGTCGGCGAACGCATGCGGCGCGAAGGCCTCATCCACCATGGCATCGAGCTTCGCTTCGACGGCAGTGGCCACCGCATCGATTTTCCGAGCCTCACCGGCGGCAGGTCGATCACGGTCTACGGCCAGCAGGAGGTGGTGAAGGACCTAATCGCGGCGCGGCTCGCCGCCGGCGCCGAGATCGTGTTCGGGGCGATCGCGGTTGCGGTCCACGGCATCGATTCCCCGGCGCCACGCATCGCCTATCGCAGCGGCGCCGAAGACGTCGAGGTCGACTGCGAGTTCATCGCCGGCTGCGACGGATTTCACGGGATCTGCCGGCAGGCTGTTCCCGCGTCCGTGCTGACCATCTTCGAGCGTGTTTATCCGTTCGCCTGGCTGGGCATTCTCGCGCAGGCGGCGCCGACGCACGACGAGCTCATCTACGCCTACCACGAGCGCGGATTCGCGCTCTACAGCATGCGCTCGCCCGAGGTGACGCGTCTCTACCTGCAGGTGTCGCCGGACGAAGACATCGGCGCCTGGCCCGACGAGCGCATCTGGGCGGAACTGCATCGCCGCCTGGAAACCAGCGACGGCTGGGCGCTGCGTGAAGGCGACGTGATCGAGAAGGGCGTCACCGGCATGCGCAGCTTCGTGACCGAGCCGATGCAGTACGGACGCCTTTTTCTCGCGGGGGACGCCGCGCACATCGTCCCGCCGACCGGCGCCAAGGGAATGAACCTCGCGGTGGCGGACGTGCGCGCGCTTTCGCTCGCGCTGCGCGCGTTCTTCAAGGCACGTGACAGCACCGCGCTGGACGCCTATTCGCGCTCGTGCCTGAAGCGCGTCTGGCGCGCCGAGCATTTCTCGTGGTGGATGACGACGATGCTGCACCGATTCCCGGCCGACGACGCGTTCCAGCAGCGCCTGCAGCGCTCGCAGCTCGAGTACGTGTGCAGCTCGCGCGCCGGCGCGGCGTCGCTCGCCGAGAACTACGTCGGCCTGCCCTTCGACTGACTTAACGCGTCACGCACTGCCCCACACCTCGCGCGCGGTGTCGACGACCAGCCGCAGTTTCGCGGCCTGCGCCTCGCGATGGATCGCGTTGCCGTGCACTGTGCTGGAAAATCCGCACTGCGGCGACAGGCAGAGCTGCTCGAGCGGGATGCGCTTCGACGCCTCATCGATCTTGCGCTTGAGCGAGTCGGCCGATTCCAGCGTGTCGAGCTTGGTCGTCACCAGGCCCAGGACGACGGTCTTGCCCTTCGGCACGAAGCGCAACGGCGCGAAATCTCCGGAGCGAGCGTCGTCGTACTCCAGGAAGTAGCCGTCGACATCGAGCTCGTTGAAAAGCACCTCCGCGACGGGCTCGTAGCCGCCCTCGGCGACCCACGCGCTCTTGAAGTTGCCGCGGCACAGGTGCACGCACACCGCCATGTCGGCGGGCTTCCCGGCTATAGCCGCGTTGATCAGGCGAGCGTAACGGCGCGGCAGCTCGTCGGGATCGTCGCCGCGCTTGCGCGCCCCTTCGCGCATTTTCTCGTCGCACAGGTACGCGAGGTTGGTGTCGTCGAGCTGGAGGTAACGGCAGCCGGCGTCGGCGAGCGCACGGATCTCCTCGCGGTACGCCGCCGCGACGTCGTCGAAGAAGAGCTCCATGTCGGGATACGCGTCGCGGCTGATCGCGGCGCGCCCGCCGCGAAAATGCAGCATCGTGGGCGAGGGAATCGTCACTTTCGGGGTCTTCGTGGTCGCGGACTTGAGGAACTGGAAATCAGCGACCTGGATCGGCTTGACGTGCCGTATCGGCCCGGTGACGTGCATCACGGGCGGCGCGAAATCGACGTTGCCTGCCGTGCTGTGGAACGCCACCGAGATGCCGCCACGCGTCTCCACGCCGGCGAGCTGCTCGAGGAAGTCGATGTGGAAGTACGTGCGGCGGAATTCGCCGTCGGTGATTCCGGTGACGCCTGCGTCTTCCTGGAAGCGCACGATGCCGCGGATCGCGTCGTCCTCGACCGCGCGCAGCTCCGCCGCGCCGATCTCGTTCCTTTTCCTGCGCTCGCGCGCCTCCAGCAGTGCCTGCGGGCGCAGGAAGCTGCCGACGTGGTCGGCGCGGAACGGCGGGCGGGTGCGAGCGGCCATCGGGATCTCCGGAAAGGGCGCGTAAGCGCAAACGGGACAAGTGCGCGCGGGTCACCGCCGGACGTGCGGGGTGATCGTGCCGTCACGATAAGCAAAATCGAGCCGCATGGGAAGCGGAAGCCATGCCTCACGGCGCGCTGGAGGGGATAATGGCCGCTGGGTTCGCGGTGGCCCCGGCGCGAAGTAGAATGCGCGTCGCAATACTCTTCGAAAGCCAAGGAGGATCGAGATGCAACAGATCGTTCAAGTCGGGCGGCGCGGGCTGCTGCACGTCATCGCGGCGCTTGCGCTGCTCGTCGGCGTGCCTTTCGCTCCGCCTGTGTCGCAGGCGATCGCCGCCGACGCTTTCAAGATCGGACTTATCCTGCCGCTGACCGGGCCTTTCGCTTCGACCGGGCGGCAGATCGAAGCGGCGTGCCGCCTGTACATCGATCAGCACGGGGACACCGTCGCCGGCCGCAAGATCGAGCTTATCGTCAAGGACGACACCGGCCTTGCCCCTGAGACGACCAAGCGCATCGCGCAGGACCTGGTGGTGCAGGAAAAGGTGCAGGTGCTCGCCGGTTTCGGCCTGACGCCGCTGGCGCTCGCCACCGCGCCGGTCGCCACCGAGGCCAAGGTGCCGATGATCGTGATGGCGGCGGCGACGTCGATCATTCCCTCGCGCTCGCCCTTCATCGTCCGCTCGGGCTTCTCGCTGCCTCAGATCACGGGACCTATCGCCGACTGGGCGGCCAAGAACAAGATCAAGCGCGTCGTCACGCTGGTCACCGACTACGGTCCCGGCCTGGATGCTGAGAAGACCTTCGTTAAGCGCTTCGGCGAGGCGGGCGGCATTATCGTCGAATCGCTGCGCACGCCGCTGCGCGGCCCGGACTACGGACCGTTCCTGCAGCGCGTGAGGGACGCCAAGCCCGACGCGCTGTTCGTGTTCGTTCCTTCCGGCGAGGGCACCGCGGTGATGAAGCAGTTCGCCGATCGCGGCCTCGCGTCCGCGGGGATCGCGCTCATCGGCACGGGCGACGTGGTCGACGACGACATCCTCGACGCCATCGGCGCGCCGGCGCTCGGCGTCGTGACCTCGTTCCACTATTCGGCGGCGCATCCCTCGCCCGAGAACAAGGCTTACGTCGAAGCGTTCATGAAGGCCAACAAGGGCATGCGGCCGAACTTCCATTCGCTGGGCGGCTACGACGGCATGAACCTGATCTACGAGGCGCTGAAAAAGACCAACGGCAACTCGGACGGCGAGAAGCTCGTCGAGGCAATGAAGGGCCTCTCGTGGGTGAGCCCACGCGGACCGATGACCATCGACCCGGCCACGCGCGACGTCATCCAGACCGTTTACATCCGCAAGGTCGAGATGCGCGACGGTCACTACTGGAGCATCGAGTTCGACAAGGTTGACGCAGTCAAGGATCCGGGCACCTGATCCGATCGCGCTGGGATGATCGGCAACTTCATCGGGGTTGTGTTCGACGGCGTCGCGTACGGCAGCCTGCTCTTCATCATCAGCATCGGCTTGTCGGTGACGATGGGATTGATGAATTTCGTCAATCTCGCGCACGGTGCGTTCGCGATGCTCGGCGGCTACGCGTGCGTCGTGGCGATGAGCCGCATGGGGGTGCCGTTCCTCGCGACGCTGCCGCTCGCCTTCGTGGTCTCGGCAGCGGTGGGCGCGGTGCTCGAACGCCTGCTCTACCGTAGGCTCTACAAGGCGACCCACCTCGACCAGGTGCTGTTCAGCATCGGCCTGGTGTTCATCGCCATCGCGGCCGCCACCTACGCCTTCGGCCCGCAGCAGCAGCCGGTGCAGCTGCCGCCGTTCCTGCGCGGACAGGTGCATGTGCTCGGCATGGATCTGGGCGCGTACCGGTTGTTCCTGATCGCGGTCGTGATCGGAGTCACGCTCGCGCTGACTTGGCTCATCGAGCGCACCCGTTTCGGCGCGCAGATACGCGCTTCGGTCGACAACCAGCAGGCGGCTGCCGGCCTCGGAGTCAACGTCGATCGCGTGTTCAGCCTGACCTTCGCGCTGGGCTCGGGACTGGCGGGGCTGGGTGGCGGGCTCGGCATCGACGTGCTCGGGCTCGAACCCACGTTTCCGCTCAAGTACATGGTGTACTTCCTGCTGGTCGTCGCGGTGGGCGGCGCCGGCACGATCACCGGTCCGCTGATCGCGGCGCTGATCCTTGGCGTGTTCGACGTCGCGGGCAAGTACTACGTGCCGCAGGTCGGATCGTTCATCATCTACGTGATGATGATCGTGATGCTGCTGTTGTTCCCGCGCGGGCTGGTTGGGAGGCGAACGTGAGCCACCCGGCGAGGGGCCCCGCACGCAGCGTGGGCGACCCGACGAGCGAGGCGGCGCGCAGCGTGACGGGCCTCACCACGCAGCGCTGGTCGCGCTACGAGATCGTCTTCTGGCTTTTGCCGGTCGTGGCGTTCTTCGTGTTTCCGAAATACCTGACGTTGGGCAGCCAGATCCTTATCACCGGACTGTTCGCGCTGTCGCTGGACCTGATCCTCGGCTACGCGCGCATCCTCTCGCTCGGGCAGGCGGCGTTCTTCGGTGTCGGAGCGTACACCGCGGGGCTTATGGCCAAGTACGGGTGGACCGAGCCATTGAGCGGCCTGGTCGCCGCCGCGGCGGTGGCGACGCTAGTCGGCTGGATCACCAGCTTTCTCGTCGTTCGCGGCCAGGACCTGACGCGTCTCATGGTGACGCTCGGCATCGGGCTCATGCTCTACGAAGCCGCCAACCAGGCGACGTCGATCACCGGCGGCGTCGATGGCTTGTCCGGCGTGGAGATGGGCAAGCTATTCGGCGTGTTCGGCTTCGGCATGGACGGAAAGACGGCGTACGTCTACAGCCT
The DNA here is from genome assembly GCA_040005035.1 of Betaproteobacteria bacterium. Taxonomy (GTDB): domain Bacteria; phylum Pseudomonadota; class Gammaproteobacteria; order Burkholderiales; family Casimicrobiaceae; genus PALSA-1003. The sequence continues at coordinate 5,701 of JBDTZQ010000137.1, forward strand.
GTGCATATTGTTCGTGGTCTTCTGCTTCCTTCGCTTGGTCGTGCGTTCGCCGTTCGGGCTGTCGCTGCGCGGCATCCGCGAAGGCGAGCGACGCATGCCGGCGATCGGTGCGTCGGTGCCGCGCAAGCTCATCGCCGTATACACGATGGGCGCGTGCGTCGCGGGCATCGCCGGCGCGCTGCTCGCGCAGACCACGCAATTCGTCGGAATCGACACGCTAGGCTTCCCGCGCTCGGCCGAGCTGATGATCATGCTGGTGCTCGGCGGCACGGGGTACCTCTACGGCGCGCTCATCGGCGCCGCGCTGTTCATGATCATGCAGGACTACCTGTCCAACCTGAACCCGGTGTACTGGCAGTTTTGGCTTGGCCTCCTGCTGGTGATGATCGTCATGTTCGCGCGCGGCGGCGTCATGGGCGGTTTGATCACGTTGCGCCAACGCTTCGGCAAGCGCTTGCCATGAGTGTGGTGCTGCGCACGCAGGGGTTGTCCAAGGCGTTCGGCGGATTCAAGGCCAACGCCGACGTCAGCATCGCGTTCGAATCGGGGGCGCGTCACGCCATCATCGGTCCCAACGGTGCGGGCAAGACGACGCTGGTCAACCTCCTCACCGGCGCGCTCCTGCCGACGTCGGGCCAGGTCTTCCTCGGCGAGGAAAACGTCAGCACGATGCCGCAGCACAAGCGCGTGAAGCGCGGGATGACGAGAACGTTCCAGATCAACACGCTGTTCCCCGGGCTCACCGCGCTCGAATCGGTGGCGCTGGCGTGCTGCGAGCGCGACGGGCAGGGCGGGGTGTGGTGGCGTACGGTGGCGGCGGCGAAGACCCAGATCGACGAGGCGCGTGCCATTCTCGCGCAGCTCCAGCTCGGCGCCGACGCCGACATCGAGACGCGCAACTTGCCGTACGGCAAGCAGCGTCTGCTCGAGATCGCGCTGGCGCTGGCGACGCAGCCGCGCGTGCTGCTGCTCGACGAGCCCGCGGCGGGCATTCCCTCCGGCGAGAGCGCCGCGCTGTTCGAGGTGATCGCCGCACTGCCACGCACGGTGTCGATCGTTTTCATCGAGCACGACATGAATCTGGTGTTCCGCTTCGCCGAGCGCATCACGGTGATGGTAGGCGGCACCGTGCTGGTCGAGGGTCCGCCGGCAGCAATCGCCGAGGATCCGCGCGTTCGCGAGGTGTATCTCGGCGAGGCCGAGCATGGCTAGATTGCTGGAGCTCGACAAGGTGACCGCCGGGTACGGCGCGTCGATCGTGCTCGAGGACGTTTCGTTCGTGCTCGACGAGGGCGCGGGTCTGGCGCTGCTCGGCCGCAATGGCGTCGGCAAGTCGACGCTGCTGCTCACGCTCATGGGCTTGACGCGCCAGAAAAGCGGCCGCATTGCCTGGCGCGGCGAAGACGTGACGCGAATGGCAGCCTTCCGGCGCGCGCACGCGGGTCTTGGCTGGGTGCCGCAGGAACGCTTCGTGTTTCCGTCGCTCAGCGTCGAGGAGAACTTGACCGTCGTGGCGCGTCCCGGGCGATGGGACCTTCAGCGCGTGTATCGCATCTTCCCGAGGCTCGAGGAGCGCAAGCGCAATCTCGGCAACCAGCTCTCCGGGGGCGAGCAGCAGATGGTCGCGATTGCCCGCGCGCTCATGACCAACCCGAAGCTGCTTCTGCTCGACGAGCCGATGGAAGGTCTCGCGCCGATCATCGTCCAGGAACTGATGAAGGTGATCGGCGAGCTGGTGAATGCCGGCGAGTTCGCCGTCATCGTGGTCGAGCAGCACGCGCGCCTCGCACTTCAGCTCACCCAGAATGCCATCGTGCTCGATCGTGGACGTATTGTCCATGGCTCGAGCAGCGAGGCGCTGCTGCGTGACCCAACGACGCTCGAGAAGCTGGTCGCTGTCGCCTGAGGACATTCGAATGACTGATCCATCCTTGAGCTCTCCATTGTCCCGAACCACGATCCTCACGCCCGGTGCGCATGCTTGCCCGCGGGTGCTTTCGCAGGCGACCGGGGTGCAGACGTGAACGGCGTCGTGGTGCGCAGCTTCGACCGCGCCCCCGCGCCGGTGCGCGCCGCGCTGGCTCGCTTCGGCGTCGCGACGCTGCACGAGGCGCTGGGCCGCGAGGGGCTGATGCGCCCGCAGCTCGCTCCCGTCTATCCGGAAGCGGTGCTCTGCGGGAGCGCGATCACGGTGCTCGCGCATCCCGGCGACAACTGGATGCTGCACGTCGCCGCCGAGCTGATCGAGCCGGGCGACGTGGTCGTCGTGGCGTGCTCCGCCGACAACACCGATGGCATGTTCGGCGAGCTTCTTGCCACGTCGTATCGTGCGCGTGGCGCCGTGGGGCTGGTGATCGACGCGGGCTGCCGCGACGCGGCCGAACTGTCGGCGATGCGCTTTCCGGTGTTCTCGCGTGCGATCTGCGCACGCGGAACGGTGAAGGCGACGCTGGGATCGGTCAATGTCCCAGTCGTCTGCGCGGGAACCGCGGTCCATCCCGGCGACGTGGTCGCCG
>JBDTZQ010000138.1:0-8194 GCA_040005035.1 Betaproteobacteria bacterium
GACGAAGTTGCGCCCACGCTCGTCGTGCCGGCGGGCGCCGACCTCGGCGCGTATCAGAAGTCGCTTCTCGAGCGTTTTAAGAATCCTGCGCTGCCGCATCGCACACAGCAGATCGCGATGGACGGATCGCAGAAATTGCCGCAGCGCCTGCTCGCAACGGTGCGTGACAACCTCGCTGCGGGGCGGCCGATCGATCTGCTGGCGCTCGCGGTTGCGGGCTGGATGCGCTACATTGCCGGGCGCGACGAATCGGGTCGCGAGATCAAGGTCGCCGATCCGATGTCCGCCGAATTCGTACGCCTTGCCAACACCCACCGCGACGATCCCGGTGCGCTCGCCCGCGCGCTGCTCGGATTGCGCGCGATTTTCGGCGACGATCTGCCCGCCGATGCGCGCTTCGCCGAGAAGGCGTCGGCGTGGCTGCGCGCTCTTCACGTGGACGGCGCGGCGCGCACGGTGGCGCGCGCCACCGTCAACTCCGCTGCATAATGAGGATCCAAGGCGCTCGCTCCCCTCGGGGCGAGGTCGCGAAGCGACTTCGGGAGGAGCCCCATGACCGCACTCGCACTCAACCCCGACCGTCTTTTCTCCGCAGACTCGCGGCAGCGCGGACTCGCTCGCGGGCTCTACGAAACGGTGAAGGACTTGCCGATCGTCAGTCCGCACGGCCACACCGATCCGCAGTGGTACGCCGATAACCAGCCATTCACCGACGCGTCGGCGCTGTTCATCACGCCCGATCATTATGTGTTTCGCATGCTTTACAGTCAGGGCGTTGCGCTCGAGGCTCTTGGCATCCCGCAGCGGCCGGGTGCGTCGGCGGGTGCTGCCGTCGAGCACGACGGGCGCGCCATCTGGCGAACTTTCGCATCGCACTATCACCTGTTTCGTGGCACGCCGACGCGCATCTGGCTCGACCACGCCTTTCACGAGGTGTTCGGCGTGCGCGAGCGCGTCACGCCCGAGTCCGCCGATCGCATCTACGATCGGATCAACGACTGCCTCGCGCGCGATGAATTCCGCCCCCGCGCGCTGTTTGAGCGCTTCAACATCGAAGTCATCGCCACCACCGAATCGCCGCTCGATCCGCTGACGCACCACGCCAAGATCCGCACCAGTGGCTGGAAGGGCCGCGTCGTCACCGCCTACCGTCCCGACCCGGTAGTCGATCCTGAGTTCGAAGGCTTCGCCCCCAACGTTCAGTGCTTCGGTGAGCTGACCGGCGAGGACACCGCGACGTGGCGCGGCTATCTCGCCGCGCACCGCACGCGCCGCGCGTACTTCAAGGGGATGGGAGCTACGTCGACCGACCACGGACATCCGACGGCGCAAACCGCTGATCTCGACACGGGCGAGTGCGAACAACTTTTTGCGCGGGTGCTGGCGGGACAGGCTTCCGCCGCACAGGCAGAAGTCTTTCGCGCGCAGATGCTTACCGAGATGGCGCGCATGAGCGTCGACGACGGGCTGGTCATGCAGATCCATCCGGGATCGATGCGCAACCACAATCCGCAGGTGTTCGCACGTTTCGGACGCGACAAGGGCGCGGACATCCCGACGCGAACCGATTACGTGCGCGCCTTGAAGCCGCTGCTGGATCGCCTGGGCAACGAGCCCAATCTCACCGTGATCCTTTTCACGCTCGACGAGACGAGCTATGCACGTGAGCTGGCCCCCCTCGCCGGGCACTATCCGGTGCTTCGGCTCGGGCCGTCGTGGTGGTTCCACGACAGCCCGGAAGGCATGCTGCGCTTCCGCGAGCAAGCCACCGAGACGGCGGGCTTCTACAACACCGTCGGCTTCAACGACGACACGCGCGCCTTCCTTTCCATACCGGCGCGTCACGATGTCGCCCGCCGCATCGATTGCCGGTTTCTCGCGCAGCTGGTCTCCGAGCATCGTCTCGAGGAGGACGAGGCCTTCGAGCTCGCGCCCGAGCTCGCCTACAAGCTCGCCAAGGCCGCGTACCGACTGTAACCTGCGCGTGAAGCGTACTTCCGGAGGTGGCTTGCAACTCGTCCCCGCCAGCGCGCACGCCGTATCGTGGTCCCTGCTCGCGCACGTCGTTACGGCGCACGCGGCGCACCCGTTCATCACCGACGACACGCGCACGCAGGGCACCGGAAAATATGAGTTGCAGCTGGGTGCGCAATACACGCGCGCTCCCTTCGACGAGGTCGTCATCTCGAATCTCCAGTTCGCGCCGCAGCTCACGTACGGTGTCGCGCCCGACGTCGACGCGATCCTGCGCCCGACCTACATCGTCAACGTGCTGACTGGCGCGGTGGGCGGACGCGCGGCCGGATTCGGCGACACCAGCGTCGAATTCAAATGGCGCATCTGGAGCACCGACGAGCTCAGCGTCGGGATGAGCGCTGGCAGCGGCTTCGCTTCGGGCAATTTCGATCGCGGACTCGATTCGGGGCAATCGACCCCGCACGCCTACCTTTTGTTCACCGCCGTTTTGCCGAGCACCGAGCTCGACGTCAACGTCGGCACGACGCGCAACGTCAACGACGCGGCGGCGCGGCAATGGCTCGGGCACGTGTCGGTTCTGGCGCTGTGGCGGGTGCGCGATGATCTGCATCTAGGCGCCGATCTGGCCGTTGACCAGAGCCCGCTGCGCTCGGTGTCGCGGATGCCGGTCGTGCTGCTGCTGGGCGCGATAGCCAAGGCGTCGACCGATTGGGACCTCGACGTGGGATACCAACGCGGACTCAATCGAAGCGCGCCGCGCAACCAGGTGCTGCTCGGCGCGACTCTGAGGTGGTAACCGGCACCGCAATTTCACGCGATCGTGAAGAAGCCCGCGCGGCAAGGTGGCAGCGTTGCCGTCGCGGGCGGTTTCGAGCACACTCGGGTGCACGCGCATTTCCAACCTTTCAGTTACCTGACACCGATTCCCCATGCGCCTCCTGGTCGTTGAAGACGACGTACAGCTCGCCGACGGCCTGGTGTCGTCGCTTGCCCAGTCGGGCTATGCGGCGGACACCGCGCACAACGCGCGCGACGCCGAGATCGCCTGCTCGCACACCAACTACTCACTGGTCATTCTCGACCTCGGCCTGCCAGACCTCGACGGCCTAGAGCTGTTGCGCCGCTTGCGTCTCGATTCGATGCGCGCGCCGGTGCTGATCCTCACCGCGCGCGATCAGCCACAGCAGCGCGTCGCCGGGCTCGACGGCGGGGGCGACGACTATCTTTCGAAGCCTTTCGTGGTTGCCGAGCTCGAAGCGCGCATCCGCGCGTTGTTGCGTCGTGGCGAGCCGATGGGCACCGAGATCACGTTCGGATCACTCACCTTCGAGAAGGCGGCACGGCATCTGACCGTGCACGGCCACGAGATCGAGCTCACGCCGAGCGAGCTGGCGGTGCTCGAGCTGCTGCTCAGCCGGCCCGGACGCATCGTCAGCAAGGCAGACATTTTCAATTCGCTCTACAGCTGGCAGGACAACGCCAACATGTCGGCGGTCGAGGTGTTCATCAGCCGGCTGCGCCGCAAGCTCAGCATGGCCAATGCCGACGTAGGCATCCGCGTGTTCCGGGGGCTGGGATACCGGCTGGAGAAGAGCGCCGATGCAGGGATCGCCGCCGCCGAGGCCTGATCCCAGCCTGCGCAGGCGGCTGCTCACCCGGCTATGGCTGCCGCTGCTGGGCGTCCTGTTGGCGGGCGCGTGCGCGTCGGTCGGGCTGGCGGTGCATTTCGGCAATGTCGTCCACGATCGCTGGCTGCTCGATTCGGCGATGGCATTGGCCACCCAGCTTCGCTCGGGAACCACCGGCCCACGGCTTTCGCTGTCACCTTCGGCGGTGGAGATCTTCGAATGGGACAGCGTCGATCGCATCTACGAGGACGTATCGGACGCCGACGGCACGCACCTGTTCGGCAACACTGAATTTCCGCCGGCGCCGAACCTCTGGTCGAAGGATTCGCCGCGCTATTACGAGCAGGTGATCGGCGGGCGTCCGGTGCGCGTCGTCGCCATCGAAGTCGCCGGCCCCGCCCCCGAATCGAAGCTGGTGACCATCCAGGTCGCCGAGACGCTCACCAAGCGCGAGACGCTGGTGCGCGAGATCGTCCTGCTGATCGTGCCCCTTCAGGCGGCGATACTGCTCATCGCCGGCGCGTTCATCTGGTACGCAGTGACGTCGAGCCTGACCACGCTCGACGCGACCGCGTCGCGATTGCGCAAGTACAGTCCCGAAGGTCTCGTACCCATCGGCGAGGACGGATGGGTGCCCTCGGAGGTCAAGCCGCTAATCGTGGCGATCGACCAGCTTATCGGCAAGCTTGCCGAGGCGCGCGAGGCACAGCAGCGCTTCGTCGCCAACGCGGCCCACCAGCTGCGAACGCCCTTGGCGGCGCTGCAGGTGCAGACCGAGCGCGCGTTACGCGAGACCGATCCGCGTCGCCACGCCGAGGCGCTGGCCGAAGTTATCAAGGCGCTTTCGCGCATGCGTCACCTCACCCAGCAGCTGCTCACGCTGAGCCGCGCCGACGCATCCTCGGCGAACATGCTGCGCATGGAGTCGGTCGACATCGCCTCGCTCGCACGACACGAGCTCGAGCGCTGGGCCGACCCCGCCATCGAGCGCAACATCGATCTCGGATACGACGGCGCGGAATCGGGCGTGATCGTTCAGGGCGAGCCGAGGCTTCTCGCCGAGCTCCTCGGCAACCTCGTTGATAACGCGATCCAGTACGGCGGCGCCGGCGGCAAGATCACCGTCGGCGTGCGGACGTCGCCGGTGACTCTGTTCGTGGAGGACGAGGGCCCGGGGATCCTGTCAGCGGAGCGCGCGCACGTATTCGAGCCGTTCTATCGGATCCGCGGCAGCGCGGGAGGCGGTTGCGGCCTGGGCCTGACCATCGCGCGCGAGATCGCAGCTCGTCACGGCGCGTTGCTCGAGATCGTGGACCGGATCGGCGTTCGCGGAACACGCATCGACGTCGTCTTCGGGCGCCAACCCGGAGACAGTGCCGCCCAGCCGCCGGTTTCCGTGGAAGCCCGCGCCGGCCAGTCGATCGACGCGTAGCGCCGGCGGCGAGCGGGCCTGCGCGGGTGGGCTGTTGGGCGCGCGGCTGCCTATAATGCTTGCCGGGAGACGGCATTTCCCACAGAGGAGGAACGGCGATGACGCAAAAATCCGACGGCATGGCATTGCTGGGGCGCGCCCTGCTCGCGCTCATTTTCATCCTGTCCGGATGGGGAAAGCTAAGCGGCTTCGACGGCACCGTCGGCTACATCGCCGGCAAGAACCTGCCGATGCCGCAGGTGCTCGCCGCGATCACGGTGGCGATCGAGCTCGGCGGCGGCTTGCTGCTTCTCATCGGACTCAAAGCGCGGTGGGTCGCGCTGCTGTTCGTCGTTTTCCTGGTGATCATCACGCCGATCTTCCACAACTTCTGGAGCGTTCCAGCCGCTGAGGTCGCGACTCAGGAAATCAACTTCATGAAGAACCTGGCGATCATCGGCGGCATGTTCATGGTGGCCGCATTCGGGCCAGGACGATTCAGCGTCGACCGCGGGTGATGCGGTGCAGCGGCTCGGCGCTGCCTACTCGCGTATCCTTGAATCCAGCCAGATCGTCACCGGGCCGTCGTTGATTAGCGCGACACGCATGTGCGCGCCGAACACGCCCGTGGCGACCACCCTGCCGAGCTCGCGCGACAGCGCAGCCACCAGCGCGTCGAAGCGCGGCTGCGCGAGCTCGGGCGCAGCGGCCGCGGCGTAGGACAGTCTCGCGCCCTTGCGCGTCGAGGCCATGAGCGTGAACTGGCTGACGGCGAGAATGTCCCCGCCGCTGTCGCGCAGCGAGCGGTTCATCACACCGTCTTCGTCGTCGAAAATGCGCAGCGCGACGATCTTGCGCGCCAGCCACTCGATGTCTTCATCGGTGTCGTCGTCGGCGACGCCAGCCAGCACCAGCACGCCTTGGTCGATGGCGCCGACGCGCTTCGCGTCGACGCTCACCGACGCTTCGCTGACGCGCTGGATCAACGTGCGCATAGCGATGTCGTTGCAGCCCGGACCTCCGCAGCGACGGCGGTGATGGCGTGTTCGCGCACGCTCATCACCGCTACCGAACGACCCTGCGCTCGACGTCGGCGACGCGCCCATCGACCAGCGTAACCGTCGTGATCGTGTTCGGGTCGCCGCCTCGCGGCAGATACGACCAGCGCTGGCCCTTGCCGCGTCGGCCGTGGGCATCGATGTCGGGCTTGCCGATGCGAGCGACGACTTCCGCCTGCGTCATGCCGACGCGGATGTAGCGGCGCTCGCCGACGTTGGCGGGTTGCTCGCGCGTGCGCACCGCAATCGTGGCGCGCTCCGAGCGCGGAGCGGGGGCGGCGGCCTGCGCGGGGGCACCGGCCGATCCCGGAATCACGCTCAGTGTCGGAGGGTCGGTGGCGAAATTGCGCAGCTCGGCTCCCGGCGCGCAGGGTGTGTCCTGGTACACCACGCCGGACCCGGCGCTGGAGCATTTGTACACCGTCGAGGCGGTGCCGGGCTTGACCGCGGGCTGCGCGGACAGCGCGCAGGCGGCTGGAGCGAGCCACAACGCGACCATCGCACCCGACTGGGCAGTCTTCAGGACCAAACGCAGGGGCGTGAGCATGGCAAGCCTCCCGGCGGCGATGATGCCGCGAACGCGATTAGGGCCTAACATACACCTTTCATCTGCGCCTTTTAATCATCCTTTCGATGGATAGACGAAGCCCGATCGCCGCCCGCATGCGCGACATCGCGCCGTTTCACGTGATGGAGGTGCAGACGGCAGCGCGTGCGCTGGAGGCCGCGGGCCGCGATGTGGTGCACATGGAGATCGGCGAGCCCGATTTTCCGACGCCCGCGCCGGTGCTCGATGCGGCGCGCGCTGCCATGCAGGGCGGAGGCATCTACTACACCTCGGCGCTTGGATTGCCCTCGCTGCGCGAGGCCATCGCCGGCCACTATCGCGACCAGTACGACGTCGATGTCGCCCCAGAGCGCATCGTTGTCACCGCGGGCTCGTCGGCGGCGCTGCTGCTGGCGCTGGGGCTGCTGGTCGATCGCGACGACGAGATCCTGCTCGCCGATCCGGGCTATCCGTGCAATCGCCACTTCGTGCGCACGCTCGAAGGCGAGCCGGTCGGGATACCGGTGGGTCCGCAATCGGACTACCAGCTCACCGCCGACGCCATCGACGCGGCGTGGACCCGGCGCACCCGTGGCGCGCTCATCGCGTCGCCGTCGAACCCCACCGGGACGTCGGTGTCGGACGCCGAGATGGCGCGTATCGCATCGCGCGTGGAGGCGCGCGGAGGCGCGCTGCTGGTCGACGAGATATACCTGGGGTTGTCGTATACGTCTTCGCGGGTCAGCGCGCTCGGCCTCAGTGGTTGCGATCGGGATCGGATGTTCGTCATCAACAGCTTTTCGAAATACTTCAACATGACCGGATGGCGCCTTGGATGGCTGGTCGCGCCGCAGGTGCACGTGCGCGACCTCGAGAAGCTCGCGCAGAACCTGTACATATCGCCCCCCACGCTGTCGCAGCACGCGGCGCTCGCATGCTTCGAGCCCGCGACGCTCGCGATCCTGGAAACGCGGCGCGCGGAGTTTCGTGCACGCCGCGACTTCCTTGTGCCTGCCCTGCGCGAGCTCGGCTTTCACGTTCCGGTGACGCCGACCGGCGGCTTTTTCGTCTATGCCGACTGCTCGCCCTTCGGCATGGACAGCGAGCGCTTTTGCAGGGAAACGTTGGCTGCCACAGGTGTGGCGTTCACCCCGGGCATCGACTTCGGAACCCATCGCGCACGCGACCACGTTCGCTTCGCATACACCATCGCCCAGGAAAGACTTCGCGAAGGCGTGCGCCGCCTCGGTGAGTGGCTGCCCGGTCTGCGCAACGCGTCGCGCAGCACCGCCGACGGCGCTCCGGCTTCGGCCGGGGAAGCAGTAGGTCAACGATGAGGCACCCAACGAGGCGCGCCGCGATGAAGCTGCTGGCGCTGCTCCCGGCAGTGCTGCTCGCCGGTTGCGGCAGCGTGTCGTACTACTGGCAGGGCATTCGTGGCGAGCTCGATATCCTGCAGCGCGCCGAGCCGATACCCGTGGTGGTCGAGTCGACGTCGGATGCGACGCTCAAGCGCAAGCTCGAGCGCTCGATCGCGATCCGCGCCTTTGCCAGCCGTGAGCTCGCGCTGCCC
>JBDTZQ010000027.1:0-26603 GCA_040005035.1 Betaproteobacteria bacterium
CGCCGATGAAGGTCAGCATCAGCAGCGTCAGCACCAGCACCACGAACGTCGGCGCCGCGATCCACCACGCGTCGAGATTTTCCTTGCCTTCGCGCAGCAGCTCGCCCAGCGAAGGAAGCCCGGGAACGCCGAGCCCGAGGAAGTCGAGCGAGGTCAGCGCCAGGATCGCCGCGCTCATGCGAAACGGCAGAAAGGTGATCACCGGCGTCATCGAGTTCGGCAACACATGCCGTCGGATGATCTGCCAGTTCGATAGGCCCATCGCGCGGGCAGCCTTCACGAACTCGAGATTGCGGTTGCGCAGGAACTCGGCGCGCACGTAGTCCGAGAGATGCATCCAATCGAGCAGCGCGAGGACGCCGAGCAGGAGCAGCAGCGAGGGCTCGAACAGCGACGCGATGATGATCAGCAGGTAGAGCCCGGGCACCGAGCTCCAGATCTCGATCACGCGTTGCGCGAACAGGTCGACACGTCCGCCGAAGTATCCCTGTACCGCGCCGATGGCGATGCCCAGCACGGTCGTGATCACCGTCAGCGCGAGCGCGAAGAGAATGCTGATGCGAAACCCGTAGAGCAGCCGCGCGACGATGTCGCGCCCCGCCTCGTCGGTACCGAGGAGGTGCCCGTTCCCCGGGCGTGCGGGGTCGGCGTTGCGCGCGAACACATCGATGGTCTTGGCGCCGAACTCGTTGAAGGTGAATACCGTCCAGTTGCCCGGCCGGGCCAGACGCTCGCGGATGAAGGGGTCATGCCAGTCGGTCGGCGTCTGGAAGTCGCCGCCGAAGTGCGTCTCGGGCGGATTGTTCACGAACGGAAAAATAAGCTCGCCCTGGTAGCGCGCCACCAACGGCAGATCGTTGGAGACGAGCTCGGCGAACAAGCTCAGCAGCAGCACGGTCACGAACGCCAGCAGCGAGAAGTAGCCCAGACGATTGCGACGAAAGCGCGCCCACGCGCGCTGGTTGGGTGACAGCGACGGCTGCGCCGGCGCCGACGGAGCTTCCGCCAACCCGTCGAGCGTTGGCGTGCCGACGTTGGCGCTCATTTCGACACCGCCGCGAATTGCACGCGTGGATCGACCACCACGTAGAGCACGTCACCGATGAGCTTGATGACCAGCCCGATGAGGGTCAGCAGATAGAGCGTGCCGAGGACCACGGGATAGTCGCGCTGCAGCAGCGACTGGTAGCCCAGCAGACCCAGGCCGTCGAGTGAGAACAGCGTCTCGATGAGCAAGGAGCCAGCGAAAAACGCACCGATGAACGCCGTGGGGAACCCGGTCACGAGCGGAATGAGCGCGTTGCGGAACACGTGGCGGTACAGCACCCGCCGCTCGGACAATCCCTTGGCGCGGGCCACCAGTACGTACTGCTTGCGTATTTCCTCGACGAAAGTGTTTTTGGTCAGCATCGTCACCACCGCGAAGCTGCCGATCGAGAAGCAGGTCAGCGGCAGTACCATGTGCCAGAGGTAGTCGCGGATGCGCGCGGGCCACGACAGCTCCATCCAGTTGTCGGAGATGAGCCCGCGCAACGGGAACCAGTCGAGGAACGTTCCGCCGGCGAACAGCACGATGAGCAGCACGCCGAGCACGAATCCGGGGATCGCATACCCGACGAGCACGAGCATGGTGGTCAGCGTGTCGAAGCGTGTCCCCTCGCGCACCGCCTTGGCGACGCCGAGCGGTATCGAGATGAGATAGGTGAGGAGGAACGTCCACAGTCCCAGGCTGATCGAGACCGGCATCTTTTCCTTGATCAACGGCCACACGTCCTTGTTGCGCATGAAGCTCTTGCCCAGATCGAAGCGCGCGAAGCTGCCGAGCATGTCGACGTAGCGCTCGAGCGGCGGCTTGTCGAAGCCGTAGAGCTTCTTAAGGTCCGCGATCTGCTTGGCGTCGAGATCGCGCTTGCCGGTGAAACCGCCGGTATCGCCGCCCTTGCCCGCGCGCGCCTCGGCGAGGATCTGGTCGATCGGACCTCCGGGCACGAATTGAATCAGCACGAAGGTAAGCGTCAACACCCCGAGCAGGGTCGGGACCATGAGCAGCAGGCGCTTGCCGATGTATGCCAGCATGCAGGACTCAGGAGCCTTTTTTCGCGGCAGGCGACGACGGCGCGGCGGCGGCTTGCTCCGCCTCCTTCGACCACCACGCCGTGATCGCCCACGGCCACCAGTCGCCGTTGGGTGATGCGATGGTGAAGTATTTGGGCAGCGTCGCCGGAATGCCCAGCCGGTCCCATCGCGACACCCGGTCCGCCGAGAGGTACAAGTCGGGAACCTGGTAGAAGCCGAATGTGACGACGCGATCGAGAGCCCGCGCCGCGTCGCGCAGCTCGTCCATCGATTTGGCCTTGTCGATGCGCTCGATCAGCGCGTCGACCGCGGGATTCTTGAGCCCGCGATAGTTGCCCGAGCCCTGCGTCTCCGCATTGGCGCTGCCGTAGAGGTCCTTGAGCTCCGCCGAGCTGGGCAGCGTGAAATCGGGGAGCCTGATCATGACGAGGTCGAAATCGAACACCTCGAGCCGCTTGCGAAACAACGCGAAATCGACCAGCCGGACCTTGAGCTGGATACCGAGTTTCTCGAGGTTGCGCTGCCACACAGCCTCGGAGAGACCCGCTGCATCGCCCGTTCGCAGGTATTCGAAGACGAACGGTTCACCCTTGGCGTTGCGCAGTACGCCGTCGGGCGCGAGCTTCCAGCCGGCTTCCTCGAGCAGCGCCCGCGCTTTCTTGAGGTTCTCGCGCAGCGCGTTGGGCGATGTATCGTTGCGCGGTGGTACCCACGCCTCGCCGAACACCTCGGGCGGAAGCTGCGCCCGGAAGGGCTCGAGCAGCGCCAGCTCGCCCGGGCCGGGCGGGCCCGTCGCGGCGAAATCGGAGTTGGCGAACATGCTGTTGGTGTGCTTGTACTGCTTGTAGACGTTGACCGCCTCGAAGTCGTAGGTGTAGACGAGCGCCTCGCGCACGCGCTTGTCCTGGAACAACGGTCGCCGCAGGTTGATCACGTACGACTGGAAGCCGGCGCCGAAACCGTTCGGGAACGCCTGCTTGATGATGCGGCCGTCGTCCCACTTCGGCCCGGCGTTGGCGCGCACCCACCGCCGCGCGGAGTATTCGACGTAGAAGTCGAATTCACCCGCCTTGAACGCTTCCATGCTGATCGCGTTGTCCTGGTAATAGCGATAGATCACGCGCTCGAAGTTGTACTGCCCGCGCGTCACGCCCAGGTCTCGCGCCCAGTAGTCGGGATTGCGGATGAAGTCGATGCGCCGTCCCGAATCAACGCGCTCGATGGTGTAGGGACCGCTGACGATCGGATATTCGGTGATGATTTCGTCGAACGCTTTCGGCTTGCCGTCGGGACCCTGTCCCCACTTGCGCGAGAACACCGGCATGCTGCCGACGTTGAATATCGCGTCGTTGGTCTTCTCGGCGAGATCGAATCGGATCGTTCGATCGTCCAGGACCGTCGACGACTTGACGCCGGCGAGGTTGGTGCGAACGCCGGGCGCGGCCGCCTTGCTGGTCAGCATGTCGAAGGCGTACTTGACGTCCTCGGGTCGCACCGGATCGCCGTTGTTGAAGCGCGCCTTCGGGTTGAGCCGGAAGCTGACCGACGACTTGTCCGGCGCGACCGCGATGTCCTCGGCCAGTAACCCGTACATGGTCATCGGCTCGTCGCCCGAGCGCACCGCGAGCGTTTCGAACATGAGCGTGGTCGCGCCCGCGGGTGCCTGGCCCTTGATGGTGTACGGGTTGAACTTGTCGAAGCTGTTGCGGCGGTCGGGATTGGCGAGCTTGAGCGTCCCGCCCTTGGGCGCGTTGGGATTGACGTACTCGAAATGATCGAAGCCGCGCGGGTACTTCGGTGTGCCGTAGGCCGCGTAGGCGTGCACCCACGGCGAGGCGGCGGACGGGTCCACCGGCGCGGCGCTGACAGCTGCAGCCGCGAACAGCGCGCACGCCGTGGCCAGCGCCCGCGCGCTGGCGAGGCGATGCATGGAGAAGTCAACCCGGGCGAGCGGGGGGAAAGAGGGCGCGGACGGCAGGCTCACGGCAGATGGGAAAGATAGGGTCGAGACTGCCTTGGAACGCGCGCGGGACGATAGGTTGCGCGGCGGAGTATCCCCCTTTTCGGCCCGCGGGCGCAATGTCGCGGCGCTCAGTCCAGAGCGCCCGTTTCAGCTTTCGCAACGAGGCGACGGCGCATCAGCATGCCGCAGGCGACCAACCCCGCCGCGGCCGCGGCGATGTGCTTGAGCGTGTGTCCGCTGACGATGCCGACGGCGGCCATCACCGGCGCGTCTTCAGCCTCCAGCACCTTGCTCAACAGGTACCAGGCGAAGACCCAGTAGACGTCGTTGCCGCGGGTGTAGCGCGACGGGGCGAGGATTGCCAGGAGCAGCAGCACGACCACGGCGTAGCCCTGCAGGATGGCATACGGCATCACGTTGCCTGCGCCCGCGCGCTCGGTGCCGAGCCAATAGATCACTGCCGCAACGCCTGCTACGACCAGCAGTGGCAGAGACACGAGGCCCGCGCGCACACCGATCCGATCGACGAGCTGGCTCGAGATCAATCCCGCGAACGCGATGGTCATCGGCAGTCGGTCCCAGAATAGGCGTTCGTTGTCCGGCGCCAGGTGATACCAGCCGGAGCCAAGCGCGGTGAGCAGCAGCCCGGCGAAGAACAGCGCGTAGGGCCAGCGCTCGCTCGCGTGCTCGAAACGCGCGCGCCCGCCCAGCGTGATGACGAGGCCGACGGCGCCGATCACCAGGAAGCCAGCGTTCGAGGCCACGTTGAGAAAGTTATCGATCCCGAACAGGCGACGCTGATCGGCGAATCCGTGATAGTCCGGCGGCTGCGGCAGCGCGGGCAGCAAAAGCGCCGCAAGCAGGCACAGCACGGTGAACGCCGCCAGCCAGCGAAGCCCTGCCGCGTGCCGCATGTCAGTCGGGAAGGGCCGCCCCGACCGACTGACCCGCCCCCTGGGGGGCAGCGAGCGCAGCGAGCGTGGGGGGATGTTCATTCTAGGCCTCCCGGACGATGACATAATCATTGTGCCAGATCACGCTCGCACGACATGCACCTACCCGTCCTGAGTCTTCGCGACAACGCGCTGCTCTACGTCAGCAAGCTGCTGACCGGATCGATCATCGTCTGGTACGGCTTGCGCGCCGCCGGCATCGCCGAGCCGATCTGGGCGCTGATCTCGCTCATCGTCGTCACCGAGCCCGACGTCCGCATCGCCAAGACCAATTTTCGTGCGCGCGTGATCAACACCATCAACGGCGCGATCGTCGCCTGCCTGGCGCTCGTTGTGTTCGGCGCCAATTTCCTGGCGATGCTGGTGGCGATGACGGTGTCGGTACTCATCGCGATGTCGTTGCAGAACTACCCGCCCAACTGGCGGCTCGCACCCAATACCACCGTGGTCCTGATGGCCGCCGCGCTGACGGGAAGCGGCCTGTCGGAGGAAATGCGCCTGGCGATGTACCGCGTCGCGGAAGTGCTGACCGGAAGCACGGTTGCGCTGCTGCAGACGCTGGTCTACGGATACTTCCTGCGCAAGTGGCGCGCCTGAAGCGCGCGGCGGCGCCTCGCCCCTACGCGGCCGGCTTTGCCTTCGCCTGGTTGGCGACCGCCTGCGTCGCCGCGGCGACCTTGCCGGGGTCGCCCAGGTAGTAGTGCCGCAGCGGTTTCAGGTCATCGTCGAGCTCGTAGACCAGCGGAATGCCCGTTGGGATGTTGAGGGCGACGATTTCCTCGTCACCGATGCCGTCGAGATGCTTCACCAGCGCGCGCAGCGAATTGCCGTGCGCCGCGAGGATCACGCGCTTGCCCGCGCTGACGCAGGGCGCGATCACGTCGCGCCAATACGGCACGAAGCGCTTGACGGTATCCGCGAGACATTCGGTAAGCGGCAGCTCCGACGGCGACAGGTCGCGATAGCGTGGGTCGCGTCCGGGATAACGCTCGTCGTTCATGTCGAGCGGCGGCGGCGCGATGTCATAGCTGCGCCGCCAGATCAGAACCTGCGCGTCGCCGTATTTCTGCGCGGTTTCTGCCTTGTTGAGTCCCTGCAGCGCGCCGTAATGACGCTCGTTGAGCCGCCAGTCGCGCACCACCGGGATCCACATCAGGTCGAGCGTGTCCTGCACTAGCCACAGCGTGCGAATCGCGCGCTTGAGCAGCGACGTGTACGCGATGTCGAAGCTGAAGCCGCCCTCGCCGAGCAGGCGTCCGGCTTCCTTGGCCTCGGCGATGCCCTGCGCGGTCAGGTCGACATCGGTCCATCCGGTGAAACGGTTCTCCTTGTTCCACGCGCTTTCGCCGTGGCGCAGTAGAACAAGGCGCTTCATTTCGCCGCGGCGCGGCTCGCGGCGCCCTTCGACAGGCAGTCGCGCCAGATACGCTCCGCGGTGAAGGGCATCTGCATGCGCGACGCGTGCGTGCCGTAGCCGGCGCGCGTTAGCGCGTCGATCACCGCGTTCACCACCGCCGGCGTGGCGCCGATCGTGCCGAGCTCGCCGACGCCTTTGACGCCCATCGGGTTGTTGAGGCACGGCGTCGACTCGTCCATGGTCGTGATGAATTCGCCGACGGTGCTGGCGCGCGGCAACGCGTAGTCCATCAGGCTGCCGGTCAGCGCCTGGCCCGACTCGGCGTCGAAGCTGAAGCGCTCGCACAGCGCCTGCCCGATCCCCTGCACCGCGCCGCCGTCGAGCTGTCCGCGCACGATCATCGGGTTGACCACGCGGCCGACGTCGTTGACCGATGCGTAGTTCGCGATGTCGACGTGCCCCGTCTCCGGATCGATCTCGACTTCGCAGATGTGGCAGCCGTTCGGCCACGTTGGGCCGGCAACCTTGGACTCCGAATCGAGCACGATCTGCGCGCCAGGCTGGCGCTTGGCCAGCGCGAACAACCCGATGCGCCGGTCGGTGCCGCCGACGACGAATTCACCGTTCGCGTAGTCGATGTCCCCCGCCGCGGTTTCGAGCGCGATGGCGGCGAGATCCTTCGCCTTGACGACGGTGCGCTCGGCGGCTTCCTTTACCGCCGATCCGCCGACGAACAGCGAGCGCGAGCCGGCGCTGCCGAAGCCCTGGCCGCGGTCGGTGTCGCCTTGCAGGATGCGAATACGGTCGATGTCGACGCCGAGCACGTCGACTGCGAGCTGGGCGTAGCTGGTGACCAGCCCCTGCCCCATCGCCTGCGTTGCGGAAAAGATCTCGACATAGCCGTCGCCGGAAACCGTGACGGTGACTTTTTCGTCGAAGACGTCGGCCCCCGTCCATTCCAGGAACGCCGCCATCCCCCGCCCGCGCAATTTGCCGCGTTGCGCGGACGTAGCAAAGCGCGCCTCGAACGCGCTCCACTGCGCCAGCGCAAGCGCCTGGTCGAGCACATGCTCGAAGTTGCCGCTGTCGTAAGTCTTGCCCATCGGATTCGTATAGGGCATCTGCGCAGGCCGCAGCATGTTGCGGCGACGAAGCTCGGCGGGGTCGAGCCCGAGCTTGCGCGACGCCTCGTCCATCAGGCGCTCGATGATGTAGATCGCCTCGGGACGCCCGGCGCCGCGGTAAGGTCCGGTGGGCGTCGTGTGCGTGAGCACGGCCTTGATGTGGATGTCGATCGCGGGGATCGCGTAGATGCTCGTCGACACCCACGGCCCGATCAGGAGCTGAATGACCACGCCCGCGGGCGTGGCGTACGCGCCGACGTTGGCGAGCGAGCGCACGCGCAGCGCCAGCACCTTGCCGGCGGCGTCGAGCGCGAGCTCGGCTTTGCTGTCGACATCGCGGCCGTGCGATGCCGCCAGGAATTCCTCGAGACGCTCGGCGGTCCACTTGATCGGACGCTTGAGCTTGCGCGCGCAATACGCGAGCACCACGTCCTCGGGATAGATGCCGGTCTTCATGCCGAAGCCGCCGCCGACATCGCCCACCAAGATGCGCACGTCTGCGCTGGGTATGCCCAGGATCTCGGCGCACAGCGCATCGCGCAGGCCGGTCGGCGTCTGGCTGCTGGCGCGCATCACCACGCGCCCCGTCTCCCGCTCGAACTCGGCGACGAGGGCGCGCGGCTCGATTGGGCACGCCACCACGCGCTGGTTGACGAGGTCGAGCGTCACCACGTGCGCGGCCGCCGCAAATGCCTTGGTCACCGCGGCCGCGTCGCCGTGGCGCGCTTCGGCGGCGATGTTGCCGGTGGCCGCCGGCCACGCCGCTGCCGCACCTGGCGCCGCCGCAGTGCGCGCATCGCTCGATGCCGGAAGCGCGTCGTAGCGCACATCGATGGCTTCGCTTGCGTCCCTGGCCTGCGCGCGTGTCGCCGCGACCACGACCGCCACCGCCTCACCCACGAAGCGAACGATGTCGACCGCCAGCGCGTGGCGCGGCGGCGACGCGGTCGGCGACCCGTCGCCTCGCTTGAAATCGGCGGAGTTCGGCAGAGGCTTGACGCCATCGCCCAGCAAATCGCTTCCGGTGAAGATCGCGATGACACCCGGCATCGCCCGCGCCGCCGCGGTGTCGATGCCCACGATGCGCGCGTGCGCATGCGGCGAGCGCAGGAAGGACACATGGGCGTGCCCCGCCGGCGCGACATCGTCGGCGAAGCAGCCGGTGCCGATCAGCAGGTTGCGGTCCTCCAGCCTGCGAACGGACTGTCCGCTGCCGAAGCGTGCGGGAATCGTGGGATCGGACAAGGTGTCTCCTCAGATCTTGAATGCTTCGAGCGTTTCGGGCGCGAACAGCTCTTCGGGCTGAAGGCGGCGTTTCGACAGGCCCTGCTCGTGGTGATAGCGCAGAAAAGTGTCCAGCACGTGGCGGTTGGCGTGGAACCCGTAGGGCCACCAGTCGTCGCCCATGTCGCGGCGCAGCGCCTCGACATGCTCGATCTGCCAAGGCAGCATGGTGGTCAGCGCCGACGTCGTGTAAAGGTTCTCGACGACGCGGCGCTTCGCTTCCTCGAACGCCTTGACGAGCGAGCCCGCGATCCACCGGTTGGCACGGTAGACGTCGCGGCGGATAACGATCGTGTGCATGATAGGAAAGATGCCGGTGCGCCGGAAGTAGTCGCGCTCGACATCGACGTAGTTCTCGAACAGACGCCGCACGACGCCGGGGCGGCTCTCGAAAGTCGACGGAATCCGCGCAGTGTACAGCGCGTCGATCGCGCCGTCGGCAAGCATCGTCGAGAGCGTCTGCGTCGCGCCGATGCGACGCACGCGGAAGTTAGCCGGCAGGTCGAGCGCGATCTTTTCCTCGCGCCCCGGTTCCTCCTCGCCACCGGTGAAGTATTCGACGCCGTCGGCGGGGACGCCGTACTCGTCCTGCAGGATGCCGCGTATCCACACCGGCGCGGTCATCTGGTATTCCGGCGTGCCGACGCGCTTGCCGCGCAGGTCCGATGGCTGGCGGATACCGCTTTTCGCCGACACGAATATGCACGACTGACGGAAAAAGCGGGAGGGAAACACCGGGATGGCGATGAACGCGGGATCGGAGCCCGACGCCGATACCGAGTACGACGAAAGCGACATCTCGGCGACGTCGAACTCGCTGTGCCGCAACATCCGGTAGAACGTTTCCTCGACGTGCAGGTTGAGGCAATTGAGCTCGATGCCTTCGGGCCGGACGCTGCCGTCGGCGATGGCGCGCGTGCGATCGTATTCCCAGCAGGCCAGCGTGAGACGCAATTTCGCCACGAACGGCTCCTCCAACGGAAGCGCGATCATAAAGGTTCGCGCTGCGGGCTGCCAGCGGCTTCGGGTGATGCTATCGAGCGCGCAGCGCAACCTGATGCCGCATCGCGACGTCCCGGCCTTCGCGCGCGGAGCGCAGCATGCCGAGGCAGACTTCGTGCGTCGCCATGCCCCAGCGTCCGTCGTGCAGCGCCGGCACGCCGTCGACGATCGCAGCGTAGAGCTCGTCGATCACCTCCGCGCGCGGCACCGCGGGCCTGGGCAACGGATGCATGCGCGCATCCGCGTCGCCGTACACCATCACACCGGTGGGCAGCGGCCGCAGGTCAGCGCGCTCGCATGACACGATGATGCTGCCGAAATGCTCGTGCCATGGACTTCCCGCGCTCTTCGCAGGCGCATGGGTCGCGCCGCCGTAGCCGCGTCGGGCTTTAGCCTGCGCCTCGGCAATAGCGCGCTCCGGACCCGTCGCATCGAGCGCCGCCAGCCCCCGTCTCGCCGAGCCGTAGTGCGAAGCCGGCTTGAGCGCACCCAGTTCACTGGTGCCGCCGCAGAACTCGTCGGAATCGAAGTGCGCGTAGCCGCTGTAGACGAGCGAGGCGTACGCGCCGTCGTCGAACGCGAGCAGCGCCGCATAGGCGCCCTCGGTCGGCCGCGATGCGTCCCACGCGCCGGTCAACGCGCGCACGCTGCGCACCCTGCCGCCGGCGAGCAGACGCACGATGTCGACCTGGTGTGCCGCCTGGCTGTACACGACGCCGCCGCCGCGCTCGGTCGCGAGCTCGTCGGGACGACGCAGCCGGTAGAGAAAATCGGTGTAGCACTGCGCCTGGATCATCGTGACCGCTCCGACCGCTCCGGACTCGATGATGGCGCGCGCAAGCGCGATGGGGGCGTCGAAGCTGTGGCTGTGACCGATTATCAGTGTTACGTGAGCGCGTGCCGCCGCATCGATCATGGCTGCGCACTCTTCGAGCGTGAGCGCCATCGGCTTTTCCACCAGGATGTGCTTGCCGAACGCCGCGGCCAGCGCAGCATGCTCGGCGTGCAGAGGATGCGGTGTCGCGATGTAGACGACCTCGACCGAGTCGTCGGCACAAAGCGCCTCGACGGTCTCGTGGACCCGGCCGCCGAAGTCGGCAGCAAACGCGAGCCTCGCCTCGCTGCGCGGGTCGGCGGCAGCAACCAGCTTGACGCGGGAATCGCAGGTAAACGTCGGCAGCATCAGCGTGAAGGCACGGCCGAGTCCCGCGACACCCACGCGCAGTCGACGCCCGCTCACGGGAGCACCTTCGCGCTGCGCGCTGCGGCGTTCGCGGGCGGCGCCGAAGCGAAGTCCGAGCGGCCGCCGCGGCGTGCGCGCGCACCATCGTCCTCGACAGCGTTGTGCGAAATGACTACCATTTGGCGATAACACGAATACTATGCTGCCCGTCGCGCCCGGGGCAATGCATGGGCCACGCATTGGTCATTGCGCATCCGGAGGATCGATTGCTGAACCACGCCGACAACGAATTGCTCTGCAGCGTCGAGGGCGATGCCCCGATGGGCCAGCTCATTCGCCGGCACTGGATTCCCGCGTGCATGTCCGAAGAGGTCGCGACGCCGGACGGCGCGCCCGTGCGCGTGCGCCTGCTGGGCGAGGACCTTGTCGCCTTCCGCGATACGCGCGGCCGCATCGGACTCGTCGACGAGCACTGTCCGCATCGGCGCGCGTCATTGGCGCTGGGACGAAACGAAGAGTGCGGCCTGCGTTGCCTGTACCACGGCTGGAAAGTCGACGTCGAAGGCAACATCGTCGACAAACCCTCCGAGCCGCACGCCTGCACGCCTGGCCCCGCCAACCGGACGAAATCGTATCCGTGCGTCGAGTCGGGCGGGTTCGTCTGGACGTGGATGGGGCCGCCCGAGGCAATGCGCGAGTTCGAGCCGCCCGCGTGGGCCCCCACCCCCGACGCGCATGCCAGCATCGTCAAGATGCAGGTCGGCTGCAACTGGGCGCAAGTGCTCGAGGGCGCCATCGACTCGGCGCACAGCTCGAGCCTGCATTCCACCGACATGGTACCGGCGCAGGTCGACGCGGCAGGCGCCACCTCCAGCGAATGGCTGCGTCCGTCCACCGACAAAGCGCCACGGCTGCAGGTGCAGCGCACCGACTTCGGATTTCGCTACGTTGCGATCCGCACGCCGATCCAGGACGCGGACACGCACGATTATTTGCGCATCACGCTGTTCGTGGCGCCGTTCACCGTACTCATCCCGCCCAACGATCGCTACAACCTGGCAATACTCAACATCCCGCGCGACGACACGAGCACGATGTTCTACTTCATCGCGTGGAACGGCAGCGACAAGCCCGGCATCGATCAGGACGCGTGGCGCCGCTTCTGTTCGGCGCAGGTCGGTGTCGACCTCGACACCGATTGTCTCGGACTGCGCAATCGCGACAACAACTACCTGCAGGATCGGCAGGCGATGAAGCAAGGCAGCCACACCGGCATCCGTGGCATCCCCAACCAGGACATCGCGATGTGGGAAACGATGGGAAGCATCGCCGACCGCTCGCGCGAGCGGCTTGGCGCGAGCGACGTCGCGATCATGCAGTTCCGGCGCATCATGGTGGACGCCGCGCGCAAGATGCGTGACGGCGGCGTGGCGATCGGCACGGCGTCCGGACACGTCCCGCAGGTGAAGCTCAGCTCGTTCGAAGGCATTGTTCCGAAGACCATGCGATGGAATACGCTGGGCGTCGCCGCGGAAGAGCTGGCGCTTCGCAGGGAACCGCTGGAGCATTGAGCTCCTGTCACTGAGGCCTAACACTGGGCATGCAGCTGGGGCCGCGGCATGCATCGGCACAACATCCAAGGGAATATTCAATGAGGGCATCGAAGCAATGCATCGTCGTGGCGGCTATCTGCATGCTCGCGCTCAACGGCGCGGCGATGGGGCAGGACAAGCTCAAGATCGCCGCGGGACAGCGCGGCAATTGGGACACCACGATTTCCGAAATCGGCCAGCGCGCTGGGATCTTCAAGAAGCACGGTCTCGAGCTCGAGATACTCTGGACTCAGGGCGGCGGCGAGACGCAGCAGGCGGTGATCTCCGGCAGCGTCGACATCGGCGTCGCGACGGGCATCATGGGCGTCCTGAGCGCTTTCTCGAAGGGCGCTCCGGTGCGCATCATCGGCGCAGAGACCACGGGCGCGGCCGACCTGTATTGGTACGTCCCCGCCACCTCGCCGATCAAGTCGCTCAAGGACACCGAGGGCAAGACC
Organism: Betaproteobacteria bacterium; assembly: GCA_040005035.1. Taxonomy (GTDB): domain Bacteria; phylum Pseudomonadota; class Gammaproteobacteria; order Burkholderiales; family Casimicrobiaceae; genus PALSA-1003. The sequence continues at coordinate 12,993 of JBDTZQ010000027.1, forward strand.
ATCGCGTACTCGACCAACGGCTCCTCGACGCACGGCATCGTCACCGCGTTCATGAAGCAATACGACCTCAAGGCGAAGCCCACCGCGACCGGCGGCCCGGCGCCGACGCTGACCCAGGTCATGACCAACCAGATCGACGTCGGCTGGTCAGCGCCGCCCTTCGGCCTGCAGCAGCTCGACGAAGGCAAGATTCGCATCGTCGCCAGCGGCAACGACGCCACCGCGTTCAAGGGACAGACGGTGCGGCTCCTGGTCGTCACCGCGCAGACGCTGCGGACGCGCAAGCCCGTGATCGACCGCTACATGAAGGCCTACCGCGAAACCATCGACTTCATGTACTCCGATGACCCCGCCGCCATGAAAATCTACGCCGATTTCGTCGGGATCTCGATCGACATGGCGAAGCGCACGCGCAATGATTTCTTTCCCAAGGCGTCGGTCGATCCGGACCGCATCGTGGGACTGGACACGATCATTCCTGACGCGGTCGCGCTCAAGTACACGGCGGCGCCGTTGACCCGCGAGCAGCTCGCCGAGCTGATCCAGATTCCGCCGCGGCAGTAACAGGCCGCCGGCGCGCACGCGTGGAATCCGGCGAAAGGATGGGGACGTCCGCGCCGCCGCTGCTCGACGTACGCGCCATCACCAAGCAGTTTCACACCGCGGAAGGCATCACCACCGCGGTCGATGACATGAGCTTCGGTGTGTCCGAAGGAGAGTTTGTCTCGATCATCGGCCCGTCGGGATGCGGCAAGTCGACGGTCTTCAATATCATCGGCGGGCTGGTCGGCGACTATCAGGGAGAGGTCCGGGTCGGCGGCGACCCCATTTCCGGGACGCATCCTGCGATCGGCATGGTGTTCCAGGAGGAATCGACATTCCCCTGGCGCAACGTCGTCGAGAACGTCGCATTTCCACTGGAGATCACTGGCGTCGACAAGGCCGCGCGCCTCGAGCGGGCGACGCACTTCGTGTCCATGGTCGGACTGCGCGGCTTCGAACGCCACTATCCGTCCGAGCTCTCCGGCGGCATGCGGCAGCGCGTCGCGCTTGCCCGCACCCTGGCGTCCAAGCCGCGCCTTCTGTTGATGGACGAGCCTTTCGCGGCGCTCGACGAGCAGACCCGTCTGCTGCTCGGCGACAAGGTGCTGCAAATTCAGCAGGCTCTCAAGCAGACGACGCTGCTCATCACCCACAACCTCACCGAAGCGGTTCAGCTCTCCGACCGCGTGCTGGTGATGACGTACCGTCCCGGCCGGCTCAAGCGCACCGTGAATATCGACCTGCCGCACCCGCGCGACTCCGAAGTCGTGAGCAGCGACGCCTTCGGGCACTACGTCGCGCAGATCTGGCAGGACCTGCGCGAGGAAGCGAGCCGCGGCATCCGTGAGGACGAGACCCGCGTGCTGCGCGGGGCTGTGCGGCGATGACCCGGACGGCGCCATGGATGCGCTCCACCGCGACGGCTCGGGTGCTCGGCGCGGTGACGCTCGTGCTGGCGTTGGCGATCATCGAGGGACTCATCCGCGCGGGCGTGATCAATCGCTTTATCGTCCCACTGCCCTCGCAGATCATCGCGGCGCTGCCGCGCATCGTCGCCGAGGAGAACGTCCTGCAGCGCTTCTGGCAGACGACGCAGGAAGTGCTCTGGGCGAGCCTGCTCATCGCGGTGGTCGGCATCGCGCTCGGCGCGCTGCTCTACCGCGTGCGCGTGCTTCGCGACGCCTGCGAAAGCTGGGTCGGCGCGCTGGCGGCTGCCCCCATCGTGCTCGCCTACCCGCTGTTCCTAGTGATGTTCGGACGCAGCGCGACGACGATCGTGGCCATCGGCTTCGTCGCCGGGCTCGCGCCGGTGATCCTGAAGACCGTCGAGGGCCTGACCGGCACACGCAAAGTGCTCATCGACGTCGGGCGGAGCTTCAGGCTGAGCTCGTCGCAGCAATTCCGCAAGGTCCTCCTGCCGGCGGCGCTGCCGTCGATCTTCGTCGGCCTGCGCCTCGGCCTGATCTTTTCCATGATCAATATCGTTGGCGTCGAATTCCTGATCAACTTCGGAGGGCTCGGACAGCTGATCAACGACCTCGCCGAGCGCTACGACCTCCCTGGCACGTACGCAGCGATCTGCTTCGTGATCCTGACCAGCATCGGGTTTTTCGTCGCCGCCGAGCGTCTCGAGCAATGGCTGTCGCCGGCAACATGACCTCCGCAACCGCGGCCAGTCCGCGTCGGATCGCAATGGTCAGGCTCGCCATCATTGCGACCGTGCTCGCGGTATGGGAAGCGGTTTCGGCGTCAGGCCTGGTTTTTCGCGACGTCGTGCCCTCGCTCCTGCTGATCGCGCGCTCCATCGCCGCGCTGCTGACCGCTGCGGATTTCTACCGGAATCTCGCCGTCACGCTGGGGGAAATCGGCGCGGGCCTGCTCATCGGGGGCTTCAGCGGCCTCGCCGTCGGAATCTGGCTCGGTGCGAACCGCTTCGCCTCGGCGGCGTACGAGTCGCTGGTCTACTACCTCGGCCCGACGCCCAAGATAATTTTCTTTCCGGTGATGATCATGTGGTTCGGCGTGGGCGCCGGCTCCAAGATCGCGATGGCGAGCGTGTCGTGCTTCTTCCCGGTGGCGATCAGTGTCGCCGCAGGCATGCGCCAGATCGACCGTGTCCAGATCCGCATCGGCCGGAGCTTTCGCGCGTCGGCGTGGCAGATGATCCGCAAGATCTATGTGCCGGCCATGCGTGCGCCGATCGCCAACGGGGTCCGGCTGGGGCTCGGCGTGGCGGTGATCGGCACGCTGCTCGCCGAAACCAAGCTTTCCAACCAGGGGCTCGGCTACCTGGTCATCCAGGCCTACTCCCGCTTCGACATGCCCCGCATGTATGCCTTGCTTATCATCCTTTTCGCGCTTGCGATCGCCGCCAACGCGCTGATCGGTCGGCTCGCCCGCCCGCGCCAACACTAAGGCCGAGGATCGCCCGCAACGGTCGATCGCATGCGCGGGTCTCCGCTTACCCCTGCGGCTAGGCGACCGACCGTCGGTCAGAACACACCGTTTGCTTGTAATACTTTCAAATACGAACCAGTGACTTATATCGATGTCTTAAGAACCGACTGGCGATTCCGCATTGACTTCGAGGGCTTGGGCCGTATACTGCGCCATTGCTGCACCGCAACATCGCCGTGGTCCCGGGAAAAACCCCCGGTGTGGTTGGCTAACCTGTTCATTTGACTGGCAAGAGTGAACGACGAATCGACGTTTGAGGCAGGGAGGACCGTGACCGACGTTCGGTGACCCCTGCCTGTACGGCGCGGCCTCGCAGCTGGCGCCACAAGCGCAGGAGCACACCGATGTCGAAGCCTGCATGTCTTGAAGTCCGTGACCCGCCGGCCAGACCTCCGGCCGGCCAGCGCACGTGGCAGCGGCGCGCAGGCTTCGCCGCTCTGGTCGGAGGCGTGACCCTGGCTCTTGTCGGGCTTCCCGCATCATCGCTCGCCCCGTCGTCCCCGTCGTCCCCGTCGTCCCCGCCGTTGCCCACCTCGCCGCTGGCGCTGCCGCATACTCCCGCCAAGGCGCACGTGGATCCCAACGCCGACATCCTCGCCTCCATCGTTGCACGCCGCTACCGCGTCTCCGAAGTCGCCACCCGCGAGTTCGTCCGGGCCGCGTACCTGGAGGCGGAACGGCTGAAACTCGATCCCCTGCTCGTCGTGGCTGTCATGGCAGTCGAGTCGCGCTTCAATCCGGTGGCCCAAAGCGACAGCGGCGCGATGGGGCTCATGCAGGTCATTCCCCGATTCCATGCCGAGAAATTCGACGGCGTCGCGCACGTCGCGGTCCTCGACCCACGCGCCAACATCCGGGCCGGTGCACGCATTCTCAAGGAATACATCGCCCGAGGCGGGACCGAGCCGGCGGGTCTCCAGCTCTACAACGGCGCCGCGGGTGATCCCGAATCCGCGTACGCGACGCGTGTGCTCTCGGAAAGGCAGTGGCTCAAAGGCGCGCTGCGTGACGCGTTGCGACGCGCGCTCGATCGCGGCCGCGCCTGAGAGGGGCCGCGGCTGATTCCGGGCCGTCAGCTGCGGCGGCCGGCATTGGGGACGCTGCGCAGCGCGACGATGCCGCCTCCCTCGGTGTGCAGCGCCGCCTCGTCGAACGCCGAGGTCACGGTGTGCGCCTTGCCGCTGCGCTTGGCGCGGTACATCAGCTGATCGACGAACGCCATCGCCGCGTCGGCTGAAGCCGGCATGCTGCGGAACGTCGCGAAACCCATGCTGAACGTTACCGACCACCACGGACGCGGGCGGGTAATCGTGTCCAGCGCCTCGCGCAGCTTGATTTCGATCGCCACCATCTCGGACTGGCTCGTTTCGGGAAAAATCACCGCGAACTCGTCGCCGCCGATGCGCCCCACCGTGTCGCTGCGCCGGACGCTCGCCGCAGTGACATGCCCCACCGCCTCGAGCAGCCTGTCGCCCTCGGAGTGGCCGAAGCGGTCGTTCACGCCTTTGAAGTCGTCGCAGTCGATGTAGGCGAGGCAGAAGCTCGAGCCGTTGCGCAAGTGACGCGCCACCTCGCTCTCCAGAACCTCGTGGAAGCCCTGGCGATTCTTGACGCCGGTGAGGTGGTCGATGCGGGCCGTGTGCCGCTCGCGCTCGAACAGGCGCCGGAGCTGCGAAGTGAGGACGACGGCGACGGCGTATTCGAGAAACACGTTGCCCTGCGCCTGATAGAAATAGATCGCCTTGAGGTAGGGCGTTCCCTGGACAACGCCGAGCGCGACCTGGCATGCCGAGGACACCGCCGCGAATGCCAGCCCCCAGCCCATGCCGCAATTCCAGCTCACGGTGAGTATCGCGAATAGGTACAGCGAGCCCAACGACCACTCGTACGAGGTCACGTAGTCGAGCGTTGCCGCCGCCACGAGCATGCAAAAGCCGGCAACGAGTGCCCACCTTCGCGGCAATGCGAAGGGATCGACCCCCTCGGGGAGGTACTTCAGGTGCAGTCGTCCGCGGCGCATCGGCGTGGGAATTCGAGGATCACGCACTCAGCACAGCAATATCCGGACCACGCCCGAACTTTGTGCTGGCGGCGTGGACGGTAGAATGCGGGCGGGCCCGGGTGGTGAAACTGGTAGACACAAGGGACTTAAAATCCCTCGGCGGCGAATACCGCCATGCCGGTTCGATTCCGGCCCCGGGCACCAATGCGCCTGCAGGCGACCTGCAGGGAAACGTCGTGGCGGCCATCGCGCCAAAAGGACCGGAACCATGAAAGTGCTGGCCTCCCTGCTGCTGGTGGCGCTGCTCGCCGGATGTCTTCCCATCGGGATTCGCGGCAGCTCATTACCCAACTACGCCGGGCTGCCGCCCATCGTATCGACCGCCGAACGCGCCGCCGCGACCTGACTTGTGTCGGGCGCGTGCGTGCGCTCAGCGCTTCATGCCGGGCATCGACTGCTGCGCCATGCGCGTGAAGTCGCCCATCACCTTCTGCATCGACTCGAACGCGTTGCCGCCGGACGAAAGCACGCCCTGCATCGCCTTGATCAGGTTCTGCGCCTGGCGCATGTCGGGCATGAGCGCGAGCGCGGCCTTGGCTTCCTTGGCACCGGGCACCCCGGCCATCTGGTCTTCCATCAGCGAGAACAGCCGCTTTTGCATTTCGACGATCATGTCGAACATTTCGGCCCAGTAGTGCATCGCCTTGTCGACCGATTCCTGCGTCACGCTCCGGCCGGCGGCGACCAACGATTGCGGGTCGGAGGCCTCGGCGGCGTGGCGCAGCGCCTTTTTCTGCATCGAGCGCGCCTCTTCCTCGCCCGCGAACTGCAGCTTGCGCAGCTTCGCGGTGTTCTCGAGTGCGGCGTTGATCACGTCGAGCGCCATGCGCGCGTTGGCCTTGTAGAGCTCGAACGCCTGTTCCGGCGTCATCATCTTCGCCATCTTGGCCATGTCGCGGAAATCCGGCTGGCCCGACATCGCCGACGCGCTGGCGGTAGGCTTCGCCTTGGGACGGGACTTGCGCGGGCTGGCGCGCGAGCGCGCGGAAGACTTGGCAGCGGTTTTTGTGGCCATGCGATCGACTCCTAGGATTGGACGGCGAAAACGACACGCGATGCTGCCAGGGACGCATCCTGTGGCACGCTTGTGCTATTGCACGCCTTCGCCGCAACAGAGTCAATACATGTGTCGCGGCTTTGGCGCGGGCGCGTCAATCCATCGCCAAGCGCAGCGCATCCTCGATGCGCGATACCGTGGCCACCTCGATGCCGTCGATGGGGTGTCGAGGCTTGTTCGCGATAGGGATCAGCGCGTGCCGGAATCCCAGCTTGGCAGCTTCGCGCAGCCTTTCCTGCCCGCGCTGCACAGGGCGGATCTCGCCGGCGAGGCCGACTTCCCCGAAAATCACCGACTGCGCTCTCAGCGGCTTGCTCTTCAGCGAAGAGCACACCGCCAGCAGCACCGCGAGGTCCGCCGCGGGCTCCCCGATGCGCATCCCGCCGACGGCGTTCACATAGACGTCCAGGTTGCCGGTCTGCACGCCGCCGTGCCGGTGCAGCACCGCCAGGAGCAGCGCCAGGCGCTGGGCGTCGAGGCCGACCGCGAGCCTGCGCGCGATTCCGCCCTGGATGGGGTCGACCAGCGCCTGCACCTCGACCAGCATCGGTCGCGACCCCTCCACCGTGGCGAGGATCGCGCTGCCCGGGACCGCCTGAGCGTGCTGCGACAGGAACAGCGCCGAGGGATTGGCGACGCCCTTCAGGCCGCGCTCGCCCATTGCGAACACGCCGAGTTCGTTGGCAGCGCCAAAGCGGTTCTTGATCGCCCGGACGAGTCGAAAGCTGGAATGCGGATCGCCTTCGAAATAGAGCACCGTGTCGACGATATGCTCGAGCACGCGCGGACCCGCGATCGCGCCCTCCTTGGTGACGTGACCGACCAGGATGACGGTGATCGCGGTCTGCTTGGCGAGCCGCGTCAGCTGCGCAGCGCACTCGCGCACCTGCGCCACGCTTCCCGGCGCGGATTCCAGCGCCTCGGTGTACATGGTCTGGATCGAATCGATGACGACGACATCGGGCGTACGCGTGCGGATGGCGCCGATGATCGCCTCGAGCTGGACCTCGGCGAGCAGCTCCACCGGCGCGTTGACCAGCCCGAGGCGGTTGGCGCGCAGCGCGATCTGCTCGGCGGATTCCTCCCCGGTCACATAGAGCGCGCGGCGCGACGCGCCGATGGCGGCGGTCGCCTGCAGCAGCAACGTCGACTTGCCGATCCCCGGGTCGCCGCCGAGCAGGACGACCCCGCCCGCGACCAGGCCGCCGCCGAGCACGCGGTCGAATTCCTCGATGCCGGTAGGCGAGCGCTGGTTGGTCGCCATCTCGACGCTGGCGAGCGCGCGCACTTCGCTCGCTCCGCCGGCGATCGCCTGGAAGCGCGTCGCCGGCTTCGCGGCGATCGTTTCCACGAGTGTGTTCCAGGCGTTGCACTGCGGGCACTGCCCCTGCCACTTGCTCGTCTGCGCGCCGCACTCCGTGCACGCGTACGCGGTGCGGGTCTTAGGCATGCGCTGGGTCAATCCAGCTCTTCGGGATGAACGACCGCAGTCCCCAGTTTGCCCACCACGATGCCCGCGGCCTGATTGGCGATGCGCACCGCGCTGGCCAGGTCGGCACGCGCCGCCATCAACGCACCGATCGTCGCGATGACCGTATCTCCCGCGCCCGACACGTCGAAGACCTCGCGGGCCTGCGCCGGAAAGTGCTGCGCGCCCGCGCCGGTATAGAGCGACATGCCCTCTTCGGCGCGAGTGATCAGGAGCGCCTCGAGTCCGAGCTGCGAACGCATCGACTGCGCCTTCTCGGCGAGCTCGGCCTCGCTCCGCCATGCCCCCGCGACCTGGCGGAACTCGGCGCGATTGGGGGTGAGCACGGTCGCGCCGTGGTAGCGCGCGTAGTCCTCGCCCTTGGGATCGACCAGCACCGGCACCGAGGAGGCTTTCGCCAGCTCGATCATGCGCGCGATGTGCGCCAGGCCTCCCTTGCCGTAGTCGGAGAGCACGGCTACGCCCGATCCGGGCAGCGCACGCTCGTAGTCGGCGAGCTTGGCGGCGAGCGCGCTGTGCGTGGGCGCCGTTTCGAAGTCGACGCGCAGCAACTGCTGCTGGCGGGCGATCACGCGAAGCTTGACGGTCGTCGGCAGCGATGCGTCGCGGTGCAGCGAAGGTTGCACGCGAGACTCGCGCAGAAGCCGCTCCAGCGAGCGCCCCGGCTCGTCGTCGCCGATGATGCCGATCAGCGCGACCTGCGCCCCGAGCGACGCGGCGTTGCGGGCGACGTTGGCCGCACCACCAGGTCGCTCGTCGGTGCGCGCGATGCGCACCACCGGCACCGGGGCTTCCGGCGAGATGCGCTCGACGTCGCCAAACCAGTAGCGGTCGAGCATGACGTCGCCGACGATGAGCACGCGGGCGCGCGAGACGCCATCCCGATACTGGGCGAAGCTCGCGGTGGCGCGCGGTTTCATCGGCGACCGATGCCGAAGTACTCGAGCCCGGCGGCGCGCACATGCTGCGGATCGAACAGGTTGCGCCCGTCGAACACCAGCGGCTGGCGCAGCGTGCGCTTCAGCTCGGAGAAATCCGGGCTGCGGAACTCCTGCCATTCGGTCACCACCACCAGCGCGTCGGCATCACGCAACGCGTCGAGCGGCGATTTTGCGAAGCTGAGGCCTTGCGTGCCGCCCAGCGTGCGCTTGGCTTCGTCGATGGCGATGGGGTCGTAGGCGACGACGCGCGCGCCTCGCTGCACCAGCGCGGCAATGATTTCGCGCGATGGCGCCTCGCGCATGTCATCGGTGTCCGGCTTGAACGAAAGGCCCCACAGCGCGAAAGTGAGGCCGCGCAGATCCGGCCCGAGGCGCGCGCAGATCTTCTCGACCAGACGTAGTTTCTGCGCGTCGTTGACCGCTTCCACCGCGCCGAGGATGCGCAGCTCCCTGCCGCGGTCGCGTGCGCTCGCCTGCAGCGCCTTCACATCCTTCGGAAAGCAGGAGCCGCCGTAGCCGGACCCGGGATAGAGAAACCGGTAGCCGATGCGCGGATCCGAGCCGATACCCTGTCGAACGTGCTCGATGTCGGCGCCCAGCTCGTCGGCGAGATTGGCGAGCTCGTTCATGAACGAGATGCGCGTGGCGAGCATCGCGTTAGCCGCATATTTGGTGAGCTCGGCGGAACGCACGTCCATGACCAGCAAGCGCTCGTGGGTGCGCATGAACGGGGCATACACGGCGCGCAGCATCGCGATCGCGCGCTCGTCGTCGGCGCCGATCACGATACGGTCGGGGCGCATGAAGTCTCCGATCGCGGCGCCTTCCTTCAGGAACTCCGGATTCGACGCCACCGCGAAGCCCGTCTGCTCGCCACGCGCCGCAAGCGCAACGGCGATCGTCTCGCGCACACGGTCGGCGGTTCCCACCGGCACCGTGGACTTGTCCACGATCACCTTGAACTCGCCCATGCGCTCGCCGATGCTGCGCGCGGCGGCGAGAACGTGGCGCATGTCGGCCGAGCCGTCCTCGTCGGGAGGCGTGCCGACCGCGATGAACTGCAACACACCGTGCGCCACCGCCGCGTCGATATCGCTGGTGAAACGCAGCCGCGAGGCGCGAACGTTTCGCGCGATTATGTCGGAGAGGCCGGGCTCGTGGATGGGTACTTCGCCCCGCTGCAGCGTCGCGATGCGCTCCGCGTTTACATCGAGGCACAGCACGTCGTTACCGACCTCGGCGAAGCATGCACCCGTCACCAGCCCGACGTAGCCGGCTCCGATCATTGTGATCTTCATGCGTGGATCCCGATGTCAGCGTTGATGGCGGTGAGCGCCGCCAGCGGATCGGCGGCGCCGGTGATGGCGCGACCGATGACCAGGTAGTCGGCGCCGGCGGCGATCGCGGCCTCCGGCGTCATCACGCGCACCTGGTCGTGCGCGTCGCCGCCCGCTGGACGAATTCCCGGTGTCACCAGCTTGAAATCGCGACCGCACTGCGCGCGCAGCATCGCTGCCTCGTGCGCCGAGCAGACCACGCCATCGAGCCCGCTCGCTTGCGCCAGACGCGCCAGGCGCAGAACCTGCGCCTCCGCACCGCCGGCAACGCCAATCGCCTCCAGGTCCGTCGCATCCAGGCTGGTGAGGACGGTGATTGCGATCAGCAGCGGCCGCTCGCGGCCTTCCGCCGCTGCGGTCTTCGCAACCGACTCGCGCGCCGCGGCCATCATTGCGCTGCCCCCCGCGGCGTGCACGTCGATCATCCAGACACCCAGCCGCGTCGCCGCGGCGCACGCCTGCGCGACCGTGTTGGGGATGTCGTGGAACTTGAGGTCCAGGAACACGCGAAAGCCGCGCCGGACCAGCTCGCGCACCAGCCCCGCCTCGGCAACGGTGAACAGCTCCTTGCCGACCTTGACCGCGCACACCGCGGGATCGAGCCGCGCGGCGAGCCCGAACGCGCTCATCATGTCCGGAAAATCGAGCGCGACGATGACGCGCGGACCGCTTCCGGCGCGGCGATGGGTGCTCATACGATACCTCCGCGCTGCGCGCTTCGGAATTCGAGGTCGGGGCGGCCAGGTTGGGTTTTGGTCCTCATGCGAATCCTTCCGGCGTCTCGGTGCGGCGCGGCGAATACGTCTCCCATTTTCCGCAGCCGGGACAGCGCCAGTAGTACTGTTTGGCGCGAAAGCCGCACTGCTCGCAGCGATACATCCCCAGCCGCTTGATGTGCTGTCCCACCAGGTTCTTCACCAGCTCGAGGTCGTTGCGCCGTTCCACCGGCGCCGCCATGAGCTGCGCCTCGAGCAGCTTGTCGAGGCCGAGCAGCGTCGGATTGCGCGCGAGCTCTTCCTTGATGAGCTGCGTCGCCGACTCCGCGCCGTCGTGCGCGAGGCTCTGGTTGAACAGCGTCGTCAGCAGATCGAGCGACGGATACTGGTCTTCGTAGTTGCGCAGCACGCGGATGCCCTGCGCCGGGTCGCCGGTGCGCCGGTACGCGTCGGCAAGGCGCTCCGCCACCAGTCCGAGAAACGCCGGGTTTTGCGACTCGATGCGCTGCCACGCCGCGATCGCCGCCGGGTAATTACCTTCCTGCGCCTCGACGTCGCCGAGCAGGATCGTGGCGCGGGTGCAAAGCTTGTACTCGCCGAGCGCCTGGTCGATGAACGTGCGCGATTCCTGGAATTGGGAGCGCAGCAGCGCGGCCTGCGCCAGCTCGCAATAGTAGTGCGCGATTTCCTTGAAATACGGTCGCTTGGCCAGCGCCTCCATGCGGCGGGTGGCCGCGATCGCCTTGTGCCAGTCCTTTTCCTGCTCGTAGATCTGCAGCAGGAAGCCCTGCGACGCGAGCTCGTGGGTCGTGCCGTCCAGGCGCACGAAAAGCTCCTCCGCGCGGTCGAGCAGGCCGGCGCGGTGGAAGTCCTGCGCGAGCTCGAACTGCGCGGACTGCCGCTTGTCCGTCGGAAGATCGACGCGATCGAGCAGGTTCTGGTGCATGCGGATGGCACGGTCGATCTCTCCTTGGCGACGGAACAGGTTGCCCAGCGCAAAGTGCAGGTCGATGGTCTGCGGGTCGACCTTCACCACCTCGATGAACGACTCGATCGCCTTGTCGGGCTGCTCGTTGAGCAGAAAATTGAGACCGCGGAAATACGACAGAGGCAGCGCACGCGATTCGCGCAGCAGATGCTTGATATCGATTCGCGCGGCGATCCAGCCCAGCCCGAAGAACAGCGCCGGTATCGGCAGCAGCCACCACAGCTCGAAATCCACGGTGGCCCCTATAGACCCGGCAACGGCGGCGGAAGCGAATCGTCGGCTCCGCGTGCGTGCTCGCGGCGCATGCGCGAGATCTGACGCTTCAGCCGCGCGGTACGAAACGCGCCGACCAGCAGGCCCGCGGTGACTCCGACGGCAAACACGATCAGCACGAGGAAAATCAGCGGCACTTCCCACGACACCCACGTGTAGAAGCGAAGCTTCACCTGGTCCGCGTTCTGCAGCGACACGAGCAGCAGGAAGAGAAAGATCGCGACGCCGGCGATCCAGCGAACGATTGTCATCGGTGCCTCATGCTCCTCGTCCTTGCGTCGCCAATGAAAAGGGCGGCATTACTGTGGAATCCAGTATGCCGCCCGCGTCCTCATGCTCATCAACTCTTGTCGAGGTCCTTGAAGTCGACCCGCTCACGCAGCTCCTTGCCGGCTTTGAAGTGCGGCACGTGCTTCTCCGGCACTTGCACACGTTCGCCGGACTTGGGATTGCGCCCCGTGCGCGGCGGCCGGTAATTGAGCCCGAAGCTGCCGAAGCCGCGGATCTCGATGCGCTCGCCCTTCGCCAGGCTTTCGGCCATGGCATCGAGGATCATCTTGACCGCGAGTTCGGCATCCTTGGCCACCAATTGGGGGAACTGAGCCGCCAAGCGGTCGATCAGCTCCGATTTGGTCATCACGGGCTCGCTTACCCTTGGCTTTTGTTGTCGAGCTTGGCCTTCAGCAATGCCCCCAGGTTGGTCGTGCCCGCGCTGGCGCCGGAATTCTCCGTGCTGATGCGCTGCATCGCTTCCGACTCGTCGGCGTGGTCCTTGGCCTTGATCGACAGGTTGATCGAGCGGTTCTTGCGGTCGATGTTGATGATCATCGCCGACACCGTGTCGCCTTCCTTCAAATGCGAGCGGATATCCTCGACGCGGTCGCGCGCGACTTCGGAAGCGCGCAGGTAGCCTTCGACGTCGCCGTCGAGACCGATCACCGCGCCCTTGCCATCCATCGACTTGACCGTGCCGTTGACCACCGTGCCCTTGTCGTGCGCGGCGACGTAGTTGGAGAACGGATCGCCGTCGAGCTGCTTGATGCCCAGCGAGATGCGCTCGCGCTCGACGTCGATCGCCAGCACGACCGCCTCGACCTCCTGTCCCTTGCGGTAATCGCGGACAGCGGCTTCACCCGCGAGCGACCACGACAGGTCGGACAAATGCACGAGCCCGTCGATTCCACCGGGCAGGCCGATGAACACGCCGAAGTCGGTGATGGACTTGATGAGCCCCTTCACCTTGTCGCCCTTCTTGTGGTTGATCGCGAACTCGTCCCACGGATTGGGCATGCACTGCTTCATGCCCAGCGAGATGCGGCGACGCTCTTCGTCGATTTCCAGGATCATCACCTCGACCTCGTCGCCCAGCTGCACGACCTTGGTCGGATGGATGTTCTTGTTGGTCCAGTCCATCTCGGAAACGTGCACCAGGCCTTCGATGCCCTGCTCGATCTCGACGAACGCGCCGTAATCGGTGAGGTTGGTGACCTTGCCGAACAGGCGCGTGCCCGTCGGGTAACGGCGCGACAGGCCTACCCACGGATCCTCGCCCAGCTGCTTCATGCCCAGCGACACCCGGTTCTTTTCCTGGTCGAACTTGAGCACCTTGGCGGTGACCTCGTCGCCTACGGCGAGCACTTCCGACGGATGCTTGACGCGGCGCCACGCGAGGTCGGTGATGTGCAGCAGGCCATCGATGCCGCCCAGGTCGACGAACGCGCCGTAGTCGGTGATGTTCTTGACGATGC
>JBDTZQ010000139.1:0-7973 GCA_040005035.1 Betaproteobacteria bacterium
ATGTCGTTCATCAGCACGAACGCGCCGTGCACGTCGCCCGACGGCGTGGCGTCGGGCACGACACGGATGGTCATCCAGCGTCGTGCGCCGCCGGCGCCGGGGACCAGGCGGTCAAATGCGGTCGATTCGCCTTCGAGCGCGCGCGTGAGCATCGCCTGCGCGCTCGCGTAGATGCCGTGGCCGACGACGTCGCGCAGACGCAGGCTCGCGACCTGCTCGGCGGTCAGCCCGAAGTACTGTAGGAACGTTCGGTTGACGTACTGGCAGCGCTCGTCGCGGTCGATGTAGGCCACCGGCGCGGGAACACCGTCCATGATTGCGCGCAGCTGCGACTCACGCGCCGCCAACGCATCCTGCGCCTCCTTGAGGTCGGTGATGTCGTGGCCGACGATATAGAAGCCCTTGATCGTCGCGTCGAAGCGCATGTCCGGGACGATCTTGTTGCGCAGCCAGCGCAGGCGTCCGTTGACGTCCTCGGCGCGGCGCTCGTAGGTCACGTCCTCGCCGCGCGCGGCGCGGTCGATGAACGGCTGCTGGAATTCGAACACTTCCTCGCCGAGCACCTCGCGCGCGGACTTGCCGATCACGTCGTCGCGCTCCATGCCTACCATGCGCAGGAACGCGTCGTTGACGAACGTGTACATGCGATCGGTGTCGACGTAGACCACGGGCTCGGGAATGTTGTCGGTGAACAGGCGCAGCTGCTCCTCGCGCGTCTGCAGCGCCTGCTCGGTGCGCTTGAGCTCGTCGATGTCGTATTCGGTGCAATACAGGCCGCGCACGCTGCCGGTGGCGTCGAGGTCGGGCGCGATGCGTCCGTGCATCCAGCGCCGCGCGCCGTCGGCGCTGACGCCCACGCGCTCGTAGTCGACGTTCTCGCCGCCCTGCGCGCGCTTGATGATCGGACGCAGGAAGGCGTTGACGTCGTGCGGCATCACTTCGTAGGGCGTCTTGCCGTAGATCTCGTCCTGCGGCCGGCACACCAGGTTGGCGAAGGCCTGGTTGACGAAGGTGTACTTGAGTTTCTTGTCGAGGTAGGCGATCGGGCCCGGGATGTTGTCGGCGAACAGTCGCAGCTGCGCTTCCTGCGACTTGAGCGCCTCGCGGATGCGGATGTCGTCCTCGATGTCGTTGACGACGACGAAGGCGCCGCCGATCTTGCCGCCGGGCTCGCGATCAGGAAACAGCGTGATGCGCGCCCAGCGCAGCTCGCCGGAGGCGGGACGCTCACGGCGCTCGTAGCTGACCGTCGCGCCGGCGAAGGCGCGCTCGATGTACGACTGCATCTCGGCAAGCGCATCCGGCGCGACGAAATTCTTGAGTGCCTGCCCGAGCAGGTCGTCGATTGGGATGCCGATGTAGTCACCGTAGGGCTTGTTGGCAAAGCGCAGACGCTGGCCGCGATCGAAATAGAAAATCGGCAGGCCTACGCTGTCGGTGACGATGCGCAGCCGGTGCTCGCGCGCGCCCGCCTCGAGCTCGAGGCGCTTGATGTTGTCGACGTCGGTATAGGTCGCGAGCACGCCGCGCACTTCTCCGCGCGGGCCGCGGTCGGCGTAGAAGTCGACGCGTATCCAGAACGCGTTGCGCTTGACTGAGGAGAGCTGGCGCTCGAAGCTGACGCGCTCGCCTGCGAGGGCGGCCTCGAGATACGCGTTATAGAGCTGGTAGAGCTCGCGCCCATCGACCTCGATGACCTCGCGGCCGAGCACTTCGCCCTGCGTCTTGCCGGTCCAGTCGAGGAACGCGCGATTGACGAACCGGTAGCGCTGATGCGCGTCGATGTAGCAGACCGGCAGCCCGAGCGCGTTCAGCTTGCGCTGCGAGAGCGCAAGCAGGGCTTCCCGTTCGACGCCCAGGCCCTCTCCGACGGTACCTACCGCCGTCGGATGGTCCAGGCGTGTCAATGATCGCGTTAGCGCCATCAGGCTTGTCTCGCCCGCCCCGATCCCATCATGCGTGGGACCGCGAGGAGTCTAAGGGTCTAAACAGGAGGTGACAAGCAAGGATCGCGCCGGGCACTTTGGCCTGAAGGCTACAGCAGGGAACGCCATATCCCGCGCCCGCATTGGCTCTCCCGGGCCTGCACGCTACAATCCGCGTCACAAAAGCACCCCGCGCGGCATTCGAGGCGGCGGGCCTCGCGGCGCCCATTCCCAGTTTCAAGGAGCACGCTTGTCCCGACTCGAGCCTAGTCTGCGTTGGATCATCCCGCTGGCGATGCCCGGCGTGGCGCTCGCCGCCGGCATCGAACTGCCCGAGGTCGCCGGCATCCCCGTCGATTTCATCCTGTTCGCGCTGATGCTAGTCGGCGTTGCGTTTTTCCATCACCACACGCTCGCCATCGCGGTCTGCGGCCTGCTGGTGATCTCGGTCTTCAAGATCGAGTCGTCGCCGTTTCCCGAGGGACCCGGTCTGCAAGGCTTGATCGCGCACCTCGGCCACGAATGGGTGATGCTGACCAACCTGCTCGGCCTGCTGCTCGGATTCGCGCTCCTGTCCAAACACTTCGAAGCGAGCAACGTTCCCGCCCGGCTCCCTCACTACCTGCCCGACGACTGGAAGGGGGCGCTCGTCCTGCTGGTGATGATCTTCGTGCTCTCGTCGTTCCTCGACAACATCGCCGCGGCGCTGATCGGCGGTGCGATCGCACGCACCGTGTTCCGCGGCAAGGTGCACATCGGTTACCTGGCGGCGATCGTCGCCGCGTCCAATGCCGGCGGGGCGGGCAGCGTCGTCGGCGACACGACGACGACGATGATGTGGATCGACGGTGTGCACCCGCTCCAGGTGGTCGAAGCCTACGTCGCCGCCGGCGTCGCCATGCTGGTGTTCGGCGTGCCGGCGTCGCTGCAGCAGCAGCGCTACTCGCCGATCACCAAGGAGTCGTCGGCGGGCATAGTCATCGACTGGGCGCGCGTGTTCATCGTCGCGCTGATGCTGGGCGCTGCGATCTTGGTCAACGTCGTGGTGAACGTTCGCTTCGCCGACATTTCCGGCACGTTTCCCTTCATCGGCGCGGCGGTATGGGTGGCGCTGCTGGTGTGCGTGCCGCTGCGCCAGCCGGCGTGGAGCGAGCTGCCCGGCGCATTGCGCGGCAGCATCTTCCTGCTGTCGTTGGTGCTCGCGGCGTCCATGATGCCGGTGGAGCGCCTTCCCGACGCCTCGTGGCGAGTAGCGCTGGGACTGGGCTTCGTGTCCGCCGTGTTCGACAACATTCCGCTGACGGCGCTCGCGCTGAAGCAGGGTGGCTACGACTGGGGCTTCCTCGCCTATGCGGTCGGCTTCGGCGGCTCGATGATCTGGTTTGGATCGTCGTCGGGTGTCGCGCTGAGCAACATGTTTCCCGAAGGCAAGAACGCCATCGCGTGGGTAAAGGGCGGATGGCACGTCGCCATCGCCTACGTGGTCGGCTTCATGGTCATGCTCGCCGTGGTCGGCTGGTTCCCGCAACCGAAGCACGCGCACCCCGGCAGCACGGCTTGTGGCGCATGCCTCGTCCCCGCTGCCGCTGTTGCGCCCACGGCGCGCGCCATACTCCCGTTGTGATGCGACGCCGGCGGCGGACGTTTTGTCTCGCCGTAGCGTTCGCCGCCCTCGCCGCAGACGCGGCGCACGCCGCGGCGGCGGCCACGGGTTTCGACGGCGCCGCGCTTTCACTACTCTGGGGGCTTCCGTTCGCCGGCGTCCTGCTTTCACTCGCCCTCTGGCCGCTCTTCGCGCCCGCGTTCTGGCACCACCACTACGGCAAGATCACCGCGGTCTGGTCGCTTGCGTTCCTGCTGCCCTTCGCCGCGATATTCGGCGCCGGCGAAGCGCTGCATCAGTTCGCGCATGCGCTGTTCGCCGAGTATCTGCCCTTCGTCATCCTGCTCTTCGCGCTCTACACCATCGCCGGCGGAATCTCGCTCTCCGGCACGCTGGTGGGAACACCCGCGCTCAACACCGGGCTGCTCGCGCTCGGCACCTCGCTCGCCAGCATCATGGGAACGACCGGCGCCTCGATGCTGCTGATCCGGCCGCTGCTGCGCGCCAACGAGTCGCGGCAGCGAAAGGCCCATCTCGTCGTATTTTTCATCGTCCTGGTGGGGAACGTCGGCGGCGCGCTGTCCCCGCTAGGCGATCCACCGCTTTTCATCGGGTTCCTCAAAGGCGTCGATTTCTTCTGGACCACACGCGTGCTCGCCATGCCGACGCTGCTGCTCTCGGTGGTGCTGCTCGCGGCGTTTTTCGCCGTCGACGTCGTCATGTCCCGGCGCGAGCGGCCAATGCCCGCCGTGGCGCGACAGAACACCGCGCGTGAGCCGCTCGTCGCGGACCGCAAGCGCGAGCCGCTTGCGGTGGGCGGCGCGTTCAACTTCCTGCTCGTGGCCGGCGTGGTCGGACAGGTGCTGTTGTCGGGCATCTGGAAGCCAGGTATCAGCTTCGAGGTCGCCGGCACACCGCTGGAGCTGCAGAACGTGGTGCGCGACGTCGCGCTGCTCGCCCTCGCCGGCCTGTCGATCTGGCTCACGCCGCGTGCCGTTCGCGAGGCCAACGCGTTCAACTGGGCGCCCATCGCCGAGGTCGCCAAGCTGTTCGCCGGGATATTCCTCACCGTCATTCCCGTGATCGCGATGCTGCAGGCAGGACGCCACGGTGCGCTCGCCGCGGTCGTCGCGCTGGTCACCGATGCCGAAGGCGCGCCGCGGTGGGTGATGTACTTCTGGACGACCGGCTTCCTGTCGGCGTTCCTCGACAATGCGCCGACCTATCTCGTGTTCTTCAACCTGGCTGGCGGCGACGCCGCGACGCTGATGGGGCCGCTCGCGCCGACGCTCGCCATGATCTCCGCCGGCGCCGTGTACTTCGGCGCGCTCACCTATGTGGGCAACGCACCCAACTTCATGGTGAAGGCGATCGCCGAGGAGCGTGGCGTGGCGATGCCCAGCTTTTTCGCCTACTTCGCAATGGCGTCGGTGATATTGCTGCCGTTGCTCGCGCTCGTCGTCTGGACGTATCGCTGACGGCGGCCTGGGTCGCGCTACCCGATGACGACTATATGCAGGCGATAGGGGCCGTGCGCGCCGAGCACGATGGTCTGCTCGATGTCGCCGGTGCGCGACGGCCCCGAGATGAGGTTGATCGCGCGCGGAACCTGTCCGCGCTCGCTGCGAATGAGCGCGAACGCGTCTTCCATGGTGGCGACGATGCGCCCGGCGGCGACCACCGCGACGTGCGTGTCGGGAAGGAGCGCGGTCGCGGTCGGCGCGTCGGCGCCGGTGAGGAACACCAGCGTCCCGGTCTCGGCGATCGCGCAAAATGTGCCGGTGATGCCCAGGCGATCGTCGCCGATTGTCGGGCGCGGCTCGATCGCAAGGCCCGCCCCCTTCCAGTCGAGGTCGGCGAATTCCGGCCAGCACACGCCCGAAAGCGATCGCTGCGCGGCGAGCGCGGCGGACAGGTCCAGCGCGGCAAGATAGGACGCAACCGCCGCGGGAAGCAGGGCGCGCTGCGCGATGCGCTGCACCGTGCTTTCCATGTCGGTGGCGCGCTGCAAGAAGCGCTCCACCAGGTCGGTGTCGATACGCGGACGCGGGCCGCGCGCGTGCGCTTCCATGTATTGCGCCGCCGCGCGCGCGGTGCCGGCGTCGCCCGCCTCCTTGCGCAGCGCCTTGCGCACGCGGCCGAGGATTTCGTCGCGCGCCGAGGTCATCGCCGATGGTGCCCGATGAAAGCGGCGATGCGCGCCACGCCCTCGCGGATCATCGCCGGCGAGGCCGCGTAGGAAAAGCGGATATGCTGCCCGTCGCCGGGGACGCGGCGGCCGAAGTGGATGTCGGCGAGCACCGCGACGCCGGCTTCGTTGAGCAGGCGCTTGCGAAGCTCCTCCGAGTCGGCGCAACCGATCATGCGACAGGCTTCGGTGACGTTGGGCCACGCATAGAACGCGCCGCCCGGTGTCTTGCAGTTGATGCCAGGGACCGCGTTGAGCAGCTCGACGATGAGGTCGCGGCGCTCGAGGAACGATGCGCGCATCGCGCTCGCCGACTCCTGCGGTCCGTCGATTGCCTCCACCGCCGCCCACTGGCTGATCTGCGAGGCGCAGGAGTCGGTGTTGGTGATCCAGCGCGTGAACACCGGCGCCAGCGTGCGGTTGGCGACGTAGCCGATGCGCCATCCGGTCATCGCCCACGTCTTGGACGCGCCGTCGGAGATGATGGTGCGCTCCTGCATGCCCGGGAGCGACGCGATCGACTCGAACGCGCCGTCGTAGGAGAGCCGCGAATAGATCTCGTCGGCGTAGATCCAGATCTGCGGATGACGGCGCAGGATCTCCGCGATCGCCTCCAGGTCCGCGGCGCGCAACATGCCACCGGTGGGATTGTGCGGCGAATTGAGGATGAGCATGCGCGTGTTGGCGGTGATGCTCGCTTCGAGCTCGCCGGGGTCGAAGGCGAAGTCGCGGCTCTCGCGCAGGTAGATCGGCACCGGCAACGCGCCGAGCGCCAGGATCTGCGACTCGTAGATCGGGAATCCCGGCACCGGGTAGATCACCTCGTCACCCGCGCCGTGGTCGGTCACCGAGGCGATCGCGTAGGCAATGAAGGGCTTGGCACCCGCGCCGACGACGACGTGCTCGGGCGCAATCTCGAGCCCGCGACGGCTTGCCATGTCGCGCGCCGCCGCTGCGCGCAGCTCGTCGATACCGGCGGAAGGCGTGTAGCCGTGCTTGCCGCCGCGGATCGCCGCGATCGCCGCGTCCTGGATGTTCACCGGCGTCGGAAAGTCGGGCTGGCCGATGCAGAACGACACGATGTCGCGGCCCTCTCGCACCAGCGCATTGACCTCGGCCAGCACCACGAACGCGTTCTCGGTGCCGAGGCTTTCGCCGCGGCGGCTTACCGGGGGCGCGCTGCGCGCGAGGTCGCGCGGCGAATTCATCGCGTCTTCATCCGCTGCGCGTAGAGGTCGCGGAAGGTGCGTCCCGACGGCGCCGGCATGTCGCGACCGGCGGTCCATTCCTGCCCCACCGGCAGGCGGTGGATCATGCCTTCGCGACCGCCTATCCAGTGCAGCACGCGTGCGCCGATCCGCGTGGCGAGCGCATAGGCGCGCGGGCGCGTCGCCAGCCACGCCCAGCCGCGAACGCCGGCGCGCTCGTACCACGGACGAAGCGACCGTTCGAACTGCTTCTCGCGGAGCTTGCGCAGCAGGTCGGGCAGCGGAATGCGCACCGGGCACACCACGCCGCACTGATTGCACAGCGTCGACGCCTGCGGAAGCTCCAATGCGTTTTCCAGCCCGACGTACGAAGGCGTCAGGATCGATCCGATCGGGCCCGGATAGACCCAGCCGTACGAGTGGCCGCCTATATTCTGGTAGACCGGGCAATGGTTCATGCAGGCCCCGCAGCGGATGCAGCGCAGCGCTTCGCTGACGTCGCTGGCGAGCACGCCGGAGCGTCCCGCGTCGACCAGGATGAAGTACATGTGCTCGGCGCCATGGAATTCGCCGTCGCCCTTGGTGCCGGTGAGGATGTCGACGTAATTCGAGATCGACTGTCCGGTCGCCGAGCGCGGCAGCAGTCGCAGCAGCGTCGCGACGTCCTCGAGTGTCGGCACGATCTTCTCGATGCCCGAGATGGCGACGTGTACCTTGGGCAACGTCGTGGTGAGCGTCGCGTTGCCCTCGTTCGTGACGATGACGACCGATCCCGTTTCCGCAACGAAGAAGTTGCCGCCCGAGATCCCCATGTCGGCGGTCAGGTAGTGGGTACGCAACTCGCTGCGCGCCTCCAGGCAGAGCTCTTCGATGCCCTCCTTGCGCGGCGTGCCGTGCCGCTTATGGAAAAGCTCGGTCACCTCTTCGCGCGACTTGTGCAGCGCCGGCCCGATGATGTGCGATGGCGGCTCGTAGTCGTTGATCTGCAGGATGTACTCGCCGAGGTCCGTCTCGACCACCGTCAGCCCCGCGCCCTCGATCGCGTGGTC
>JBDTZQ010000140.1:0-7781 GCA_040005035.1 Betaproteobacteria bacterium
CGCGCGCCGCCCAAGACGCAGAGCGCGCTGCTCGAAGCGATGGAGGAGCGCCAGGTCTCGATCGACGGCGTGACGCGCCCCTTGCCGGATCCGTTCTTCGTCATTGCCACGCAGAACCCGACCGAGCAGATCGGCGCGTATCCGCTGCCGGAGTCGCAACTCGACCGTTTCCTGATGTCGATCGAGCTGGGGTATCCCGATCCCGCCGCCGAGCGCGAGCTGCTGACCTCCGGCGACCGGCGCGGGCGCATCGCCGATCTCGAAGCGTGCGCCGATGCGGCGACGCTCGCGGCGTGGCAGCGCGAAGCCTCGCAGGTACACGTCGCGCCGGCGCTGCTCGACTACGTGCAGGCGCTGCTCGCCGCCTCGCGCGGCACCAGCGGCGGGGCGCCGCGCATGCAGCGCGGGCTTTCGCCGCGCGCCGGCCTGCTGCTCATGGCGGCGAGCCGCGCGTGGGCGCTGCTCGCCGGACGCCCGATGGTCCTCCCCGAGGACGTGCAAGCCGTGTTCCCTTCCGTGTCGGCGCACCGCCTTGCCGGAAGCGCGCGCGCCGGCGGTGCGCAATCGCTCGCGCTCCTGCGTGCGGTCGCGCTGCCATGAGGCCCACTGAGCGCCAACCGCGCGCCGATCGCACATAGGCGCAGTCGTCCGCGCGCGGTCGTTTCCCCCTTTCCAGCGCCCTCGCGGGTCGAATGACTCCGGCTCTCACCGCCAGCGCCACCCCTGCGGCCTGGCTCGCCCACTGGCGCCAGCGCCTCTGGCGGCTTCGCCCCGGCGATCTCGATCTCGTGACGCTGCGTCACAGCCGCATCTACATCCTGCCCACGCGGCGCGGCGCGGCGATCATCTTCACGCTCGCGATCATGCTGTTGACGTCGATGAACTATGCGCTCTCGCTCGGCTATGCGATGACGTTCCTCGCCGGCGGCATGGTCGCCGCAGCGCTGCTGGCGGCGTTTCGCAATCTCGCCGGCGTCGCGCTGTCCCCGCTGGTGGCGGGCGAGGCCTTCGCCGGCGGCACCATGGAATTCACCCTTTCGCTCGCCAGCGGCGAGCGGGCACGCACCGGAATCACCGTTGCGCCCCGCGAAGGAACGCCGGTTCTGCTCAACCTTCCCCCCGGCGCCACCCGTCCGCTTCGCCTCGACGTGCCCGCCTCTCGGCGCGGACGCCTTCGGCTCGGCCGGGTCACGGTGTCCAGCGATTTCCCGCTGGGACTATGGCGGGCGTGGGCGTACGTGCACTTTCCGCTGACGGCCAGCGTCTATCCTGCGCCTGAAGCGTCACCTCCACCGCTCCCGCCGGGCCATGTCGGCTCGGACGCGCGCCGCTCGGCGCGCAGCTCCGAGGCTGAACTCGCGGGACTGCGTGACTACCAGCGCGGCGATCCGCAGCACCGCATCGCGTGGAAAGCCGTCGCGCGGGGTGCCGGCTGGTTCACCAAGCAATTCGAGGGCTCCGGCGGGAGCGGAGCGATCGACCTTGAGTGGGCGGCGCTGCCACCGAGCCTGGATGTCGAAACACGGCTGTCGCGCTTCACCTCGTGGATACTCGCCGCCGAGCGCGAGGCGCGCTCCTTTGCGATGAGCCTGCCAGGTACCGACTTGCCACAGGGTCAGGGCCCCGTGCAGCGCCGCGCCGCGCTCAAAGCGCTGGCGCTGTTCGCGGAGCCCGAAGATGCGGGGTCGCGATGAAAGCGAAAAAGCCCCCCGCCTCGCCGCTATCGCGCGAGCAAACCGGCTGGCTGGCCGCGCTTCTCTTGTGCGCGCAGGTGCCGCTCTGGGGTGACGTGCTCACCTGGGTCGCCGTCGCCGGCACGGGGCTCGTCGTGGCGCGCATGGTGCCGGCGCTCGATCGCATCGACAACGCCACGCTGAGGCTGGCGAGGCGGTGGATGCTTCCGGCGCTCGCGGTGGTCGCCGCGATCGGCATCCGCGCGCAGCTTGGCTACTTCCTCGCGCGCGACCCGTGCGTGCAATTCCTGTACGTGCTCGTGGGAATCAAATTCGTCGAGTCGCGAACCACGCGAGACGGCACGCTGCTCATCTGCCTCGCCATGTTTCTCTCGGTGACGCAGTTTTTCTACGCGCAGACCATCGTCGCCGCAGCGATGGCGTTCCCGTGCCTGTTCGCGCTTGGCGGCGCGCTCGCGTCGCTGCGTGCGAGCGTCGCCGAGCGCGGAACGTGGCGCGCGCAGCTGATCGCGCCGGGCCGGCTGATGCTGCAGGGCATTCCGCTGGCAGCGCTGCTATTCGTGCTGTTCCCGCGGCTCGCCGGACCGCTGTGGGGCTCGCCGGCCGACGCCGGCGCGCGCACCGGGTTGTCGGATCGCATGTCGCCGGGAGCGATCTCGGAGCTTTCACGCTCCGACGCGGTGGCGTTTCGCGTCGGCTTTCAGGGACGACCGCCGGATCCGCGCAGCCGCTACTGGCGCGGCCCGGTGTTCTCGCGCTTCAATGGTCGTGAATGGAGCGCGTCGTTCCGGCTGCAGTCGGGCCGCTTCGCGACGCGCGAAGGCCCCGTCATCGACTACACAGTGACGCTCGAGCCGCACGGCAAGCTGTGGCTGTTCGCGCTGGAGCATCCGGCGTCTCTGCCGCGGCCGGCGGTGGAGGACGCAACCGCCGTCAGCGCGCTCAACGACATCGCCTTTCTCACCCACGACCAGCAGATCCTGGCGCGCACGACCGTGAACCAGACCGTGCGCTACGCCCAGCGATCGGTGCTGCAGGGCAGCGTGCCTGCGCTCGCCGGCGATGCGAACGACAACCTGCAGCTTCCGCGCAACAACGCGCGCACCGCCGCCGTCGCGCGCGAGCTTCGCGAGCGCGCCGACGCCGACCGCGCCTTCATCGCGGCCCTGCTCGCGCGCTTCCACGACGAGCCGTACGTCTACACGCTCACCCCTCCCCTGCTCGAGGCCGACCCCGATCCCGTCGACGCGTTCCTGTTCAACACGCGGCGCGGCTTCTGCGAACACTACGCCGGCGCGTTCGTCGTCATGCTGCGCGCGGCGGGGATCCCGTCGCGCGTGGTCACCGGCTACCAGGGCGGCGAGATGTCGCCCGGCGGCGAATACATGATCGTGCGCCAGTCCGACGCGCACGCCTGGGCCGAGGCGATCGTCGACGGCAAGTGGCAGCGCTTCGATCCGACGGGCGCGGTGTCGCCGTCGCGCGTCGAGCTGGGCCTTGGCGCTGCGCTGCCGGCCGGCGAGCCCGTGCCGTACCTGGCGCGGCTCGAGATGACATGGCTCAAGAGCCTGCGGCTGCACTGGGATTCGATCAACTATCAGTGGCAGCGCGGGATCGTCGGCTTCAACATCGAGCGCCAGCGCGATTTTCTGCGCGAGTTCGGGCTCGACAACGCGCATCCGGCGAAGCTGGTATCGATCATCACCGGCATGGCGTTCGTCTGGGTGCTCGCGGTGCTGGCGCTCTCGCGCGTGCGGCGCGCGAGCGCCGATGCCGAGGTCGCGCTGTGGTCGCGTGCCTGCCGCCGGCTGGCGCGCGCCGGACTGGCGCGCCGCCCCGACGAGGGACCGCTAGACTACGTCGAGCGCGCTGCCGCACGCTGGCCACGATGGAGCGAACTGTTCCGGCGCATCGGCACGAGCTACGCGCAGCTGCGCTACGCGGAGCCCGACGAACGCCGCGCGGCGCTGCTCGCCAGTCTTCGCGCCGGCGTCGACGCGTTGCCGCGCCCGCGCGCGCTTACCAGCTGACGCGAAACCCGCTACAACAGCGCATCGCGCGACATGCCCATGCGGCGCAGGCGCGCGCGCAGCTTCTCGAGCGCCTCCGCCTGGATCTGTCGCACGCGCTCGCGGGTGACGCCCAGGCGCTGCGACAGCTGCTCGAGCGTGGCAACGTCGTGGCCGCCGAGGCCGTAGCGGCGTTCGATGACCTCGCGCTGGCGCTGCGACAGCTCGTCCAGCCACTGCCTGATCCAGCCCTCGATCTCCGAATTGTGAAGCACCAGCTCGGGGCTCGGCGCATCTTCGTCGGCGAGCTGCTCGATCACCGATGCGCCACCGTCGGAATCCATCGGCGCGTCGAGCGACGTCACGTGCTCGTTGTATCCGAGCACTTTGCGCACCTGCTCGACCGGCTTGCCCAGCAGGTGCGCGACGTCGTCGAGCGTCGGCTCGCGGTTCTCGCCCGCCATACCGTGCGTCTCGAGATGGCGCAGCGCGCGCAGCACGATGTTTAGCTCCTTGACCACGTGCGCGGGCAGCCGCACGGTGCGCGACTGGTTCATGATGGCGCGCTCGACCGATTGCCGGATCCACCACGTCGCGTACGTCGTGAAGCGAAATCCGCGCTCCGGATCGAATTTCTCGAGCGCGTGAATGAGCCCGAGGTTGCCCTCCTCGATCAGGTCGGCGAGCGTCATGCCGCGATTGAGATAGTGCTTGGCGATGCTGACCACGAGACGCAGGTTGTGCTCGATCATCTTCTGGCGCGCGCCGAAGTCGCCTACACGCGTGGCGCGCGCGTAGGCGAGCTCCTGCTCGGCGGAAAGAAGCGGCGCCTGCCCGATCTCGTTCAGGTAGATCTGCGTGATGTCGTTGAGAAAATCGGCGCCAACACCGACCTCGGGCACGTCGAGCGGAAGCTCGCGGGTGCGCGTGTCCGGCTCGGGGCGCGACAACGTGTCGGCGTGAGCGCCGTCCTCGGCGTGCACTCCTGACTCCGCGTGCGACCTGGGGTCTGCGTTCGACATGGGATCCGCATTCGACATGGGCTCCGCATTCGCTACGGACCCGTCGTCGTGAGTCGCCGGACGCACCCGCATCAGGCCCTGCTCACACGGTGTGTGCGCATGCGGAAGCGCGCCTCAAGCCGGCGGCAGATATTTGGCTGGGTCGACAGGCTTGCCGAGCCGGCGGATCTCGAAGTGCAGCTTCACCTGGTCGGCGTCGCTGTCGCCCATCTCGCTGATCTTCTGCCCTTTGGCGACCTGCTGGCCTTCCTTAACCACCAGTTCGCGGTTGTGCGCGTACGCGGACAGGAACGTGCTGTTGTGCTTGACGATGATGAGCTTGCCGTAGCCGCGCAATCCGGCGCCCGCGTAAACGACACGTCCCGCGGCGCTTGCCACCACCGGCTGCCCGACCTTGCCCGCGATGTCGATGCCCTTCAGGTTCGCGCTGTCGGAGAATCCGGCGATGACCTTGCCTTGCGACGGCCAGATCCAGCCCAGCTTATCGTCGTCGATCTCGGGAACACGCGCGGCGTCGGGACGCGCCGGCAGTGCCGCGGTTGCGGACGCGGGCGCACCCGCGGTCGGCGATGCAGCAGGCGGCGCCGGTGCCGGCGGCGCGGCAGCGGGCGCAGCGGCCGCTACGGTCGTCGCAGGCGCCGCGGCGGCGCTCGCCTGCATCTGCGCCAGCGTCTGCTCCGAATAGGGCAGCTTGAGCGAGCGCGGCTCCGACTTGAGCGTCGCGGTGTTGTTGCGACCCGAGGGAAGGATCGGCGTGCCTTGCGGTGTCGCGGGCTCGGCCACCCGCGGGGCGACCGGCGGCGCCGCGGCCAGCGGTGTCGTGGTCGCCGTGCCGGGCGCGGGCAGCGGCGCCGGCGTGCTGCCTGGCGCGGCCATCACCAGCACCTGCCCGACGCGGATCACGTTCGGGTTGTCAAGGCCGTTCCACGTCGCGAGCTCGCGATAATCGAGCCCGTTGTCGAGCGCGATCTGCGCAAGCGTGTCGCCACGCTTCACGGTATAGGTCGGAACTGGGGCGGCTTCGGGCTCTCGCTCGCGCGGCGTATCGGCGGGCAGCGCCGGTGGCGGCTGCGGCGCAATCGACAGCGGCGTGCGCTCGATGACCGGTGCGGGAGGACGCGTCATGCAGCCGGCGATGGACAGCGCGATTGCAACCGCGAAGAGGCCGGATGCGATGGGGCTGCGCTTCATGCGATGCCCGGCAGCAGCGGCACGAAGCGCACCGCGTCGTAGGTCTGCTCGCGCAAACCGTCGGGCGTCTTGTCGATCACGGTGAGGAACTGCGTGCCGCGGTCGTCGACGCCGCGCCCCGCCAGCGGCAGCACCATGCGCCCGCCGGTGTCGAGATACGCCAGCAGCGCGGTCGGTACCTCGCGCGCCGCCGCGGTGATGAGAATGCCATCGACGTGAAGATCCTCGCCGAGGGTCATCGATCCGTCGCCGTGCTTGATGCGGATGTTGGCGAGCTTGAGCGCGCGCAGGTTGCGCCGCGCCTTCGCCACCAGCGCGGAAATCCGCTCGACGGTGTAGACCTCGTCGGAGAGCAGCGACAGCACCGCGGTCTGGTAGCCGCAGCCGGTGCCGACCTCGAGCACGCGGCGACGGCTGCTGCCCCCGCGCAACAGCTCGGTCATGCGCGCGACCACGTAGGGCTGCGAGATCGTCTGTCCGGCGCCGATGGGCAGCGGCGAGTCTTCATACGCGCGGATGGCCAGCGCCTCCTCGACGAAAATGTGCCGCGGAACCGCTGCCATGGCCGACAGCACACCCTCGTCGACGATGCCCTGCTCGCGCAGCCGCTCGACCATGCGCGCACGGGTGCGCGCGGAAGTCATGCCGATGCCGTCGAATTTTTCCACGCCGGCGATCATGGGCGCTCCGCCTGCGCCGGCAGGTGGGCCGACGCGTGGGCCACCACGTGCGCGTCCAGCCAGTGGCGCACGCTGTCCATCTCGGTGTGGTGCGTAAGGTCCATCTGCAGCGGCGTCACCGACACGCAGCCCTGCTCCACCGCGTGGAAGTCGGTGCCTTCACCGGCATCGGCGGCGGCGCCCGCGGCGCCGACCCAATAGCAGGTCTCGCCGCGCGGCGTAAGCGTGCGGATCACCGGCTCGGCCTTGTGCCGCTTGCCCAGACGCGTGACGCGCGTGCCGCGGATCGAGCCGGCCGCGACGTCGGGAACGTTCACATTGAGCAGCCAGCGACCGGAAGGATGCGCGCGCTGCCGCTCGAGGAGCTCGAGCACGATGCCGGCCGCAGTGTCGAAATGACGTCCTTCCTTGCTCGCCAGCGATACCGCGATCGATGGAATGCCGAGAAGGTAGCCCTCGGTCGCGGCGGCGACGGTTCCCGAGTAGATGGTGTCGTCGCCCATATTGGCGCCGAGGTTGATTCCCGAGACGACCATGTCGGGCAGCTCGTCGAGCAACCCGGTGACCGCCAAGTGCACGCAATCGGTGGGCGTGCCGTTGACGAACAGGAAACCGTTTGGCGCGCGACGCACCGTGAGCGGGCGGTCCAGTGTCAGAGAATTCGACGCGCCGCTGCGATCGCGCTCGGGGGCGACGACGGTGATGTCGGCGTGCGGCGCAAGCTCCGACGCAAGGCGCTCCAGTCCCGGAGCGAAGTAGCCGTCGTCGTTGCTCAGTAGTATGCGCATCGCAGTGGATTGGGCGTGCGCGAAATCGCGCACGCCAGCATCCGCCGCATTATAGACGACCCTCCACAAGCCGGGCGCCGAGCGCGCAGCACCGACCGTGCTGGCGCACTCGCCCCGCCTTCGCTACGACTTTTTCGGTGGCCAGTGCCGGTGGAAAATCGGTGCCAGGAGCGGATGCGCGTCGACGCGCTCGAGCGTCGCGAACAACGCGCCGCGATGCTTCTCGATATGCTTGCGTGCGCCAGACCATCGCGACACGACCGCGGCGAACAGGTCGAGCGCGCCGATCCCGGCGCCGCTCAGCCACGGGTCGCAAGGGAACAGATCGGCGAAGATCTCCCAATGGCGGTGCAGCCGCGCTACCGGGGGCAGTACACCCTCAATCCGGCGCGGGCCG
>JBDTZQ010000028.1:0-25453 GCA_040005035.1 Betaproteobacteria bacterium
CGACCAGCAGCGCCGACACGTAAGCCACCACGTGAGGGCTTGCCAGGCTGGCGTTGCGATCGACGCGGGCGCGATGCTGGCTTCCGTCCGGCAGCAGGCATTGATCGTCGTCGATCGTGCCGGAGAACTGAACGCGATAACCCGGTGGGCTCGCGGCCATCACCTGCAGATACACCGCGATGCCGCGCTCCGGCGCTCGCTCGAGCAATCGATCGAGCCACGCGCCTTCGCGATGCGTGAGCGCTCCCGCAGGCGAGGGTTGATAGCGCAGCCCGCGATAGCGCGTGAGGTCGTGCTCGAACGACGGCGCAGTACGAACCCACAGCTCCTGTTTTCCCCACAGCGGCCGATCAAGCGGCCGGACGCGGCCTGCCTCGCCATCGGCCGGCGGCTCGCGGCTGCCGGTGCTCGCATCGCACGCTTCCATGACATAAGGACTCGTCGCGATCGCGCTGGCGCCGATGCGCTGAAGACGATCCAGCACGCCCTCGACGCCTTCGCACTGGAACCACTCCGGCATCACCGTGACGCCGAAAGGCTCGATGCGAAACGGATCGGTGGTCATGACGATGCGAGAGGAAATTTGAGCCGGGCTGCGTGTGGATTAGACTAGCACGCTCGCTTTTCGACGATTGAGGATGCGCCCGTGCGATTCCATCACCGCCTCACTTGCAATCCCACTTGCCGCACCACTCGCCGCTTCACGGCGCACTTGACCGCCGCGCTGCTCGCCGCGCTTTGCATCGCGCCCGCAGCGATCGCGCAGGACGTGTTTCCATCGCGCCCGGTGAGGCTCATCGTTCCGGTCGCGGCCGGCGGCGGCATCGACACCGCGTTTCGCACCATCGGCCCCGTGTGGGCCGAGCTGCTCGGACAACCGGTGGTGATCGAGAACAAGCCCGGCGGCGGACAGATCGTCGGCAGCGATCTCGTTGCCAAGGCAAAGCCCGACGGCTACACGCTATTGGCGGCCGGCGTCCCGATCGCATTCAACACCGCGCTTGGACGAAAGCTGCCCTACGACGCACTCAAGGACTTTACGCCCGTGTCGGAAGTGGTGAGCCAGCCTTTGCTGATCGTGGTCAATCCGAACGTGCCGGTGAAGAACATCGGCGAGCTGGTCGCGTACGCCAGGAAGCAATCCGCGCCGCTGCAATACACCACCGGAGGCATCGGCAGCTACGGTCACTTGTGGTGGGAGATGTTCCGCCTGAAGCAGGGCATCGACGGCCAGCATGTGGCGTACAACGGCATCGCACCCGCGCTCAAGGACACCGTGGGCGGCCAGGTGCCGTTGCTGATCGACGCCATCGTGCCGACCGGCGCGCAGATCAAGGCAGGCACGGTCCGCGGGCTCGCCATCGTCAGCGCGACGCGCTCGAAAATGCTCCCGGACCTCGCGACGCTGAGCGAGCAGGGCTACGCCGGTCTCGACGCCGCCCCGTTCTACGGCGTGCTCGGGCCTGCCAATCTCGATCCCGCCGCGCTGCAAAAGCTGTCGTCGACGCTGACACAGGCGCTGGCCTCGGCGGCGCTGCGCGAAAAGCTTCAGGAGCAGGGATTCGACGTGATCGCCAGCACGCCGGAAGTCTACGCGAAGCTCATCCGCGCCGAGATCGAGCGCTGGAGCAAGGTCGTGAAGGACGCCGGCATCGTCGTCGAATAGGGGTGCCGGGACCGTTACCTGTCATTGCGAGCAAAGCGAGGAATCTGCTGTCGCCCGAGGTAATGCAGATTTCTCGTCGCTGGCGCTCCTCGGAATGACAGCAGGTGAAGTAATGGTCTAGGGTAACTGGATGCCGCGCGTCGACAGGCGGATGCGATACAGCGACGTCGACGCGGCGATGTAGAGCCAGTCGCGCTGTGCGCCGCCGAAAGTGACGTTGCCGATTTTTTCCGGAACGTGGATCTTGCCGAGCAGCGCGCCGTCGGGGTGATACACCTGCACGCTGTCGAGCGAGCTCGTATAGATCCACCCCTGATGGTCGAGCCGGAAGCCGTCGGCGAGCCCCGGCGATACCACCGCGAAGACGCGGCCGTTGGCAAGAGCTGCG
Organism: Betaproteobacteria bacterium; assembly: GCA_040005035.1. Taxonomy (GTDB): domain Bacteria; phylum Pseudomonadota; class Gammaproteobacteria; order Burkholderiales; family Casimicrobiaceae; genus PALSA-1003. Next base: position 2,055 of record JBDTZQ010000028.1, read on the forward strand.
CCGTCGTGCGCCTCGACGACATCGAACACCCAGATGCAGTGGTTGCCCGACCCGTCGTGACGCAGCGCGGCGGACGTGTCCGAGACGTACAACATCGACTCGTCCGGCGAGAACGCGAGCCCGTTGGGCTCCTCGGCCACGTCGCTCACCTTGCCAAGCGACCCGCGCCGCGGGTCGTAGCGAAACACGAAGCAGTCGCCGAGCTCCGACACGCCGAGATGGCCTTCCTCGGGGATGACGATGCCGTACGGCGGGTCGGTGAACCAGATCGAGCCGTCGGACCTCACGACGATGTCGTTGGGCGAATTGAATCGCTTGCCCTCGAAGCGGTCAACCACGATTTCCGGCGGACCATCGCCGCGTGTGCGATACACCGCGCGCAGGCCATGCGAACAATGCAGCAGGCTGCCGTCATGGTCGCGCGTATGGCCGTTGGTGAATGCTACGCCCTGCCGCCACACGCTCATCCCGTCGGACTCCGACCAGCGCAGCATGCGGTCGTTGGGGATGTCGCTCCACAGCACGCTGTCGTCCTCGCTTATCCAGACCGGGCCTTCGCTCCAGCGCGCGCCTGTGCACAGGCGCTGCAGCGGCGACGCGCCGGCGATCACCGGGCGCAGGCGAGCGTCGAGTACCTCGATTCGCGTGTCGAGGTTGGCGGGGACGATCATGTCATCGCTCGCGCGGAAAAAGTGCTGCGCATGCGCCATTCTAGCGGTCGCGCGTCGGTCCCCGAAACGCGCGACGTCGGCACGTGACCCGCAGGCATGGCGGTTGCAAATGGGTGGAAGTGTGTAACAGTTCGCGTCGAGGGCTCCGCCACGTGGGGCGAGAACGCTCGCAACTGCCTGCACCCGCAGGGAAATGTGGATATCGCACCGCCGCGGCCGGAGCAACGCTGTCGCCGAACTTGCGCGGCGATTGCACGTCTTACAACCATGTTGGCAACAAGGAGCACTACGATGACACGAACTTCGCGCATTTCCGTCCGGCTGCGAAATCTTTCGCTCGTGCTGCTGGCCTTTCCCGTGGTGGCATTGGCGCAACAGGCCTATACCAACCGCTACGTCTCCGTGCGCGCGGGCCCGAACCCGCAATATCCGGTCGTGGCGCAGGTGGGCAGCGGCGCGCCGGTGGAAGTGTTCGGCTGCCTAGACGACTGGAGCTGGTGCGACGTCGGCTATTCCGACCTGCGCGGGTGGGTCTATGGGCCCTACCTGAACTATGTCTACTACGGTTCGAGAGTGCCGCTCTATACCTATGCGCCGAGCCTCGGGATTCCAATCGTGAGCTTTTCCATCGGTTCGTACTGGGATCGCTACTACTACGGGCGGCCGTGGTACGGACGTCGAGATTATTGGATCCAGCGCACACCGCCGCATGTGCGTCCGCCCGGACCTCCGCCGCGTTACGAACAACCGCCGCACGTCCGGCCGTATGGGCAGCAGTATCAGCAATATCAGCAGTCTCAGCAGAATCAGAACAATCAGCCTTATCGCGGTGGACAGCAGTACGACGGCCAGCGCGGCTCACGTGCGCAGGGCGAGCAAAACCGCCCGCCGTCGGGGGAGGCGCCTAACCGGTACAACGCGCCGCAGTCCCCTCAAGCGCAACCCGGTGCGCCGTTCGCTCCGCAGCAAGGAGCCATGCCGCAGAGGCAGATGGCGCCCAACGCGGCACCGGCGCCCGCTCCTCAAGCGCCGCCGGCACGACAGACGCTTCAGCCAGGGCCACAGCCAGCGACCGCGCCGCGCCCGCTGCCCGCGCCGCCTTCCGGTGCTGCGGAGGGAACGGGCGGACTGATGGGCAAGTAATACCTGGGGGCGAAGCCGCGAGGCGCGTAGTCCTACACGCGCTTCGCGGCGTGCCTACGTTCAAATCGGCTCTTTCCTGATACGCAGCCGTTGGCGTCGCAGGCAACCTTCTCGAAGCGAAATTCGGTGGCGGGACACCATCTCTTCATGTCATGAATGCGGCGCCCGCGAGCGTACCAATCGATCGCGGCTCGAAAACAACAAGGAGTCAATATGCAATTGCAAACGAATTCGACGTACCTGCGCTCGGCGAAGCGATGGCTTGGAGCTGCCGCCGCAGTCTCCGTACTCGGCATCAGCGCCCCGGCGCTCGCGCAGGATCAGCAGCAACTCGTGCAGGCAGCACAAACCACGTTCCAGGATTTCCTTCGCGATCCGGACATGACCTGGTTCCGCGCCAACGTCGGCAGGGCGCGCGCTGTGCTCATCGCGCCTGAAATCGTCAAGGCCGGCTGGATTTTCGGCGGCTCGGGCGGACGTGCAGTGCTGTACGCGAAGAGCGGCACCAAGTGGTCCGGCCCCGCGTTCTACAACATCGGCGCCGCCAGCGTCGGCTTCCAGGCCGGGTTGTCGGTCTCGCAGACCATCACGCTGGTCATGACCGAAAAAGGCCTCAACTCGCTGCTCGCGAACTCGGTGAAGCTCGGCGGTGACGCCAGCGTCGCCGCCGGTCCGGTGGGCGCAGGCGCAGCCAGCGACATCACCACCGACTTCGTCGCGTTCAGCCGCTCGAAGGGACTCTACGGCGGCCTGAACCTCGAAGGCTCGGTCATCAGCCCGGCCAACGACTGGAACAACACGTATTACGGCAAGACCGTGCTTCCCCCGGATATCGTAGTTCGGGGCGATGCGCGCAATCCGCAGGGCGAAGCACTCGCCGCGGATATCGCCAAGGCTTCCACCGCTCGGTAACCCTCCCGACCGTTCGGTGGTGCAGTCGCTGCGCGCCTCCGGGCGCGCAGTTTTTTTGTGCCGCTCATCGACCCGTCTGCGCGAATACGCGTAGCCGATGTCCGTCCGGGTCGAGCGCTACGAAAGTGCGGCCGAAGTCCATCGTCGTCGGCGGTTGCGCGATGACAATACCGCGCCGGTGCCAGTCGTCGTGCACGGCATCGACCGTTGCGGCGCGGTCGACGGTGAGCCCGATCTCGCTGCCCCCCGGCGCGGCCGCTGGCAACGGCTCTACCGTGGAGCGCGACCATAGCCCGAGCATCGACTCGCCGTGCAGCGTGAACATGGCGAACGTGGGCGACGACTCGATCGGGGGCCGGCCGAGCAGGTCTTCGTAAAACGTCACGCTTGCAGCGGGGCTTTCTACGTACAGGATCACAAAATTGGCTTCGGGCATCGCGGTCTCCTCGGTGGGCACGACGACGATGCTAGTCCGGCGGCGTGTCAGTTTCTGTCAGGAGACCCAGCGCCTGTCCTAGAGCTGCTCGGGGATGCTCTCGCGCTTGCGCCATTCCGCCAGCAGGCTGCGCCGCGGCCGCGGATAGCGGTCGTCGCCACTGTGCGCGCGAACGATGCGGTCGGTACGAAAATGGCGGTAGTCCTGGCGCGTCTCGCACCATGCGGCGACGATGCGCGCGTGCTCGAAGAACGCCAGCGCGAACGGCCAGATCGTGCGCTCGCTCACCTTCCCGCGCATGTCGAGGTATTCGATGGCGAGCCTGCGCTCTCCGCGGATCGCCGCACGCAGCACCGAGAGCGCGACGCTTGCCTGGGGCGGCGCGACCGGCGCGGCGACTGCAGGCCGCGATTCGCCGCCGACGAGCAGATACGCGTCGCGCGTCTTTTCGCGAAGCGGCGCCGGCAGCACCGCCGCGATCTTGGCGTGGGCGTCCGCGGCGGCTGCTCTCAGTGCGTCGTCGCCACGCTGCGAAACCCAGCGCAGCCCGAGCACCAGCGCCTCGATCTCGTCGTCGGAAAACATCAGCGGCGGCAGCACGAAGCCGGGCCGTAGCACGTAGCCGATGCCTGCGGCTCCGTCGATCGATGCGCCGTGTGAACACAACGTCGCGATGTCGCGATAGATTGTGCGCTCGGAGACGCCCAGCTCGGCGGCGAGCGCGGCGGCCGTCGCGGGCGTGCGGCGCCGGCGCAGCGACTGAAGCAGATCCAGCAATCGGGCGGAGCGCGCCAAGGCAATGAGTGGTTCGGGTTGCGCCGCGCCGATCGAGCGCAGCAGGGGTCGATGCGGCAGGGGTTCAATCTTAACGCGCGCCGCAGACCGGCACACCCTACGCGTCGATCGTGGCGGGCGATAGGCGCATCGCGCGGCCCGTACAATGCGCCCGTGAGCACCAAGGACACCCCCGGGTGACGGGGTGGTCCAGTCAGCAGCCCACAGAGCCCATGACCGCTCCCTGGTACCGCGACCTGTACGCGATCGGGACCCTGGCCGACGCCCGGCTCGTCGCGTTGCGCGTCATGGCGGCGGTCGGCGTGCCGCTGATCGGCGGTGTTGCCCTCGCGCATCCCGCGGCCGGCGTGGCCGGCGGCGCCACTGCCCTGTTCGTCACGCTGTGCGATGTCGGCACCACACGCGCCACGCGCGTGGGCACGATGCTCGCGGGCTGGATCGCGATCGTCGCCGGCGGGACGCTGGGACACGAGCTCGCGACGGTGCCGCACGGCAACGAATGGGTGATCCTGGCCTCGGCGATGGTCGCCGGATGGGCGAGCGGATCGCAGCCGGGTATCGCCGCGGTCACGCGCACGCTCGCCGTCGCCGCCGCGGCCGGAGCCGGCATGCATTCCACCGACCCCGACGTGCTGCTCGCAGTCGCGGTGGGTGGCGCGAGCGCGCTGGCGGCGGCATGGATGATGTGGATCGCCTCGGGGCTGCCTGCGGCCGACAACATCATCGACTGGCGTGCCGGGGTTCTGCGCGCGCTTGCCGGCGCCGATGCGGGACTGCGCTTCACGGTGTGCTACGCCGCCGCCGCCGCGATCGCGTTGTTCGCCGCCAATGCGCTGCACGTCAACGACGCCTACTGGGCGACGCTGGTCGTGCTCATGGTGATGCGTCCCGAAGGCATCGCGAGCCTCAGGCTGACGCTGCACTACGCGGTGGGGACGCTTGCCGGGGTCGTCGCCGCCGCCGGTGTCCTGCACTTCGTGCAAGACGCGCTCGCGCTCGCTGTCGTGGCGACGCTCGTCGCGGCATCGGCGCGAGTCGGCCTCGCGGTCAACCCGGCGCTGGGCTTCATGGCGTTCACGATTTCTTGCTGTTCATCGTCCACATCATCCTGATCGGTGTTGGCAGCGCGCACCTGCTCTCGGCGCGCATCTACGACGTGGCGGTGGGATGCGCGCTCGCGCTGGCCGGGACGCTGCTGGCGACGTATCCGCGATTGGGGCCGGCGGCGCCGGTTGCGTTGCGGTCGAGCATGCCGCTGCGAGGCTCGGAGCCCGCCGGGTCCGCCGACGCTACGCGGACTGAAGGCGGCGGATCAGAACATCGATGAGGTCCTCGCCGTCGGCGGACTTGATCCGGTATTCACGCAGCACGCCCGCCAGCTCGCGCGTGTCCATCATGCGAAAGTCGGAGCGGATGAAAATGCCGGCGAGCGCGCGCTGGACGCCTACCGTTCGCGCGTTCGGGAACAGCCGCACCAGCTCCGCGAGGCTGGCGCGGTCGGCCAATCGATGTCCGGCCAGTGCGTTGAGCGCGCGCACCTGCGCCTGCGGCTCGGTCATCAGCGCAATGCGCGCGGCGATGGTGCGCAGCTCGTTGGCGTCCGTGATGGGGTGACGCTCGAGGTAGATCTGCGCCATGCGCACGTCGTCGTCGTTGGCGCTGGTCAGCGTCTGGAGAATGCGCTCGCGGTCGGCTTCGCTGCCCAGGCACGCGCGAACCGCGGCGTGGCCGGCGCTCGGCGCCGGCGCGCGCGCCGCCGCCGTCAGATCGAGCGCGGCGTCGAGCGAGCCTTCCTCGTTGAGCGCGCAAATGAGGTCGACATGACCCGAAGCGATGACGCTGCCCGCCATCACGTCGGTGACCATTTGCACGAGCTCGCCGCGCTCCTCCTGCCCGGTGAGCCACCCGAGGTTGCGCGCGAGCCGGACCATGCGCGCGCGCACCGCCGGCTCATCGGACGCGTGGACGAAGGCCAGGTAGCGCTGGCGAGCGACGCGGTCGCGGTGCAACGCGTCGAGGGCGTCGATGTACGCCGGCGACGCGCGTTCGGCCTCGCCCAACGTTGCCGCGAAGCCCTCCATGCGCTCCAGATGCATGCGCACCTCGCCGATGTCGCGCTTGAGTATGCCGTGGACGAAAGCCAGCGTATCGGCGGCGGTGAGCCTCTCGTCGTAGAACTGGCAGACCTCCTGTCGATGCGCCGCGCGCGGGTCGGATGCGCGCAGGCCCGCGGCCGCGGTCATCGCGTGCGACGAGAACTGGCCGAGCAGCCGCGCGCTCGGGCGACCCTTGCCGACTTCGGCGGCCGCGCCGCCTCGGAAGTATCGGTCGAGGACGCCGGCCGCGACTGACCCCACCGGCGCGGTCGAGGAAAACCCGTAGAGCACCGGAACGTCCATGAAAATGCGCCGCATGCCGTCGCGGTTGCTCTCGGCGTGACGATCGCTCAATGCGCGCGCGACGCGCTCGGCGTCGGCTCGCGACGAGCCCGAGCGGACCATCACCCGCGCGACCTCGGCCGACGCGCTGCTCGCGGGCTCCGCGTTGAGGCTGTTGCAACCGAACAGGTAGACCTCCTTGAGCTTCGAGAACAATCCCGGGCACGACTCGCTGCACGACGCGCGCTCCATCTCCTCGACGGGAAGGTATTCGCGCGAATCGACGTGCTCGGAGAAGAACTCGGTGCCGTTGAAGTGACCGGAGATCACCAGGACGTCGCAGCTCACCTGCTGCCGGCACGCCGAAGCCAGCCAGTCGGGCCGGCCCTTCTCGACGAGCTCGACGAAGCGGTATTTGTCCTCGGGAAGGTAGCGACGAAAAGTTTCCTTCTCGTCGGCGGAATTGACCGTGATCGAGCAGACCGTGCTCTTGTCGGCGCGCGAGTCGCCTGCATGGAATGCCGCACCCGCGAGCCCGAGCAGCAGCGCGATTCTGACGGCGGCCGGGATGGAGCTGGATTTGTTCTGAGCACGCAACGGAATAGCCCGGCGCAACGTTGGAAGTGGCTCCAACATAGGGCACGCAGGGTTCCGCAACTATCGGCGCCGCTCCGAATCGTGCGTAGGAGAAGTCAAGCTGGGGGTAGTCCGTACCCCATGCCCGCGTAGGCGCCTCAGCGTGCGCGCTCGCGCGCGCCGCTACGCCTGCAGGCGGCGGATCAGAACGTCGATCATGTCCTCGCCATCCGGGGACTTGATCCGGTAGCGGCGCAGGACGCGGACGAGGTCGAGCTGCGCGACCGCCCGGTAGTCCGAGCGGATGAACACCCCCGCGATGGCACGCTGTACGCCAACCGACGCAGCGCGCGGAAACAACCTCGCGAGCTCGGCCAGGCTCTCGTGGTCGGAGAGGTAGTAGTGCGCGAGCGTGTCCAGCGCGCGCACCTGCGCTGCCGTTTCGGTCATGCGGGCGATCGCCGTCGCAACCGCGCGCAGCTCGCGCACGTCGCTGATCGGACGGTGACGAAGATAGACCTGCGCAACGTCGACATCGTCGACCTCACGGCTGGTGAGCGCACCGAGGACGCGCTCGCGCTCGTCGGCCTGACCAAGACACGCCAGCGCCGCCGAATGCGCGACCTTCGCATCCTTGGGCGCGTCGGAGCGGCCTTGCGCCAGGCTTCGCTCCAGCTCGCGCTCGCGATTGAGCGAGCAGATGAGCTCGACCTCGGCCGAGCTTATCGAATGACCGGCGAGCATCTGCGCGACCAGGCGCGCCAGCTCGTCGTTTTCCTGCGCGGACGTGAGCCATCCCAGCCGCATCGCCCAGTGGATCATGCGCGCGCGCACCGCCGGACGGTCGACGTCGCGCGCGAAGCCCAGGTATCGATCGCGCGCCGCCTCGTCGCTCGCAATGCGGTCGAGCTCGCGCACGAAGTCGGGCGCGGCGCGCTGCTCGTCGCTCAATGCCGCGTCGAAGGCCTCGATGCGCTCGAAGAACATGCGCACTTCCGCCATCTCACGGTTGAGCAGGCCGTGGATGAATGCGAGTCGCTGCGCAGGCGAGAGGCCTTCGTCGAAGAACTGGCAGACATCGCGCCGGTAGTCGGCGCGCGGATCGGCTCTGCTCATGCCGGCGGCCACCGACATCGAGCTTGACGCGAACGCGCCGAGCAGGCTCGAACTGGCGCGGCCAGTGGCGACGTCCCTGGAGCTGGTCGCCTGCAGGTACCGCCCGAGCGTCGGTCCGGCGCTCGCGCCGAGCGGCGCCTGACCGGGGAACCCGTAGATCACCGGCACGTCGGCGAAGATGCGGCGCATGCCGTCGCGGTTGCTCTCGCCGTGCGATGCGTTGAGCGTGCGCGCGACCTGCTCCGCGTCGGCCTGCGCGTATCCGGCGCGGACCAGGCTGCGCGAAACCTCGGCCGCGGTGCTCTCCACGGTCGCCGGATTGAGCGTGTTGCAGCCGAACAGATAGACTTCCTTCAGCTGCGAGAACAGGCCGGAGCACGACTGGCTGCACGACGCTCGCTCGAGCTCCTCGACCGGCAGCGATTCGCGCGCGTCGACGCGGTCCGAATAGAACTCGGTTCCGCCGTCGAAGTGCCCAGAGATGACGAGCACGTCGCAACGCACGCCCTGACGGCACGCGGAGGCGAGCCAGTCGGGGCGGCCGCGCTCGACCAGCTCGACGAACCCGAAGCGCTCCGCCGGCAGCATCTTGCGCAAGATCTCGCGCTCGTCGGGGGAATTCACCGTCACCGTGCACACCGTGCTGCGGTCGGCGTGCGCGTCGAACGCGCACAGCGCGCCGAGCAGCGCGACGAAGGCGAGGATTCTGGATCGAGTCACGAAATGGGCGGGTCGGCGCATGGGCGACGCATGGGCGCGGCCGATGCGACGGCTTAGGCGCGAGTCGGATTCTAAACCATGGCTGGCACGCCAATCTGATATCTTCGCTGATCCCCGTTGAGAGGAGCACCCCGTGGATGTCCGCGCCGCTGTTGCCCATCGCGCCGGAGCGCCGCTCACCATCGAGACGGTGCAGCTCGACGGGCCGAAGGCCGGCGAGGTGCTCGTCGAGATCAAGGCGACCGGCATCTGCCATACCGACGAGTTCACCCGGTCGGGCGCCGATCCGGAAGGCCTTTTCCCGGCGATCCTGGGCCACGAAGGCGCGGGCATCGTCGTCGATGTCGGTCCGGGCGTGACCAGCCTCAGACCCGGCGATCACGTCATCCCGCTGTACACGCCGGAATGCCGGCAATGCAAGGCGTGCCTCTCGCGCAAGACCAACCTGTGCACCGCCATCCGCGCCACGCAGGGGAAGGGACTCATGCCCGACGGAACCAGTCGCTTTTCGCTGGGGGGCGAGCGCCTGCACCACTACATGGGCTGCTCGACCTTCGCCAACTTTACCGTCCTGCCCGAGATCGCGCTGGCGAAGATCCGCGACGACGCACCCTTCGACAAGGTCTGCTACATCGGCTGCGGCGTGACCACGGGCATCGGCGCGGTGATCAATACCGCCGGGGTCGAGCCCGGAGCCAATGTGGTGGTGTTCGGGCTCGGCGGCATTGGCTTGAACGTCGTGCAGGGCGCGCGCATGGCGGGCGCCAACATGATCGTCGGCGTCGACTTGAATCCCGCGCGCGAGGCGCTGGCGCGCAAGTTCGGGCTCACGCACTTCGTCAACCCGCGCGATATCGGAGCCGCGGGGGGCAATGAGCTCGTCGCGCATCTGGTCGAGCTCACCGGCGGCGGCGCCGACTACAGCTTCGAATGCATCGGCAACGTCGAGGTCATGCGCCAGGCGCTGGAATGCTGCCACCGCGGCTGGGGCGTGTCGGTGATCATCGGCGTCGCCGGCGCCGGGCAGGAGATCAGGACGCGGCCGTTCCAGCTCGTCACCGGCCGCGTCTGGAAAGGCACCGCGTTCGGCGGCGCGCGCGGGCGAACCGACGTGCCAAAAATCGTCGACTGGTACATGGACGGCAGGATCAACATCGACGACCTGATCACGCACACGTTGCCGCTCTCGCGCATCAACGAGGGCTTCGACCTGATGCACGCCGGGGAATCGATACGCACCGTCGTGGTGTACTAGGGTCGGTGGGGGGTGTGCGCGTGCGCCCGCCGTTCGTCGTCGATGGGCGAGCGCAGCCGCACTTCGGCGTCGACGGGAATCGATGCGCGTGATCCATCATCGTAGACGATCGTCAGCGTCATCGTGACGCGTTCGCCCAACTTGAGCGTCCGCGTGACTGCGCGCAGGGCGACGCGATACCCGCCCGGCGCCAGCGCGACCAGCCTGCCTGCGGGCAACGCGATGGGGTCGACGCTCGCCGCGCCGGTTGCGCGCGTCCCCTGCGGTCCGCGCAGCGTCGCGCCTGCCGCGGCCGGGCTCTCGACGTCCACCAGCGTCGCCCCGGCCGTGCTGGTGAGATCCATGAATGCCTCGGTGTTTTGCCCCGCGCGGGCCGGCCGGACCCACGGCTGATTGACGACGAAAAGACCCGTGGCATCGACGGAGCCGGCAGCGAGCGCGAAGACCATTGCAAGCGTGCGCAGCACGTTGCGTGCGCCGATCGGGCAGGCGGGCAGAGTCAGAACAGTTCCCAACGTGCGTGGCCAACAGGTGTCGCCGGCATTCATTCCACCCTTTGCGGAATAGCGACGCGCAATCACGTGTTTGCCGGAATGCACCACGCCATCCTGCGATCCTTGAATGGCGTGCGCCACCCGCCGGAGGCACGATGAAAACAATGCTTCGATGCTGTTTCGCGTTCGCGCTGGCGGTCGCGGCCGGCGCTGCGACCGCCGAGTTCCATACCTACCAGATCGAGCAAATCTACACCAACGCGAGCGGCACCACGCAATACATCGTGATGCACGAGTCGCAGGGCCTTGCGGCGGAGCAGTTCTGGAATGGCAACACGCTGACCAGCACCGCGCAGGGATCGGTGAAGACGTACGTGTTCCCGAACAACCTCCCGGTCGGGATGGGCTGCCCGTACAACTATTGCGTGCGCGCGGCGGTAAGCTCCACCGCCAACACGCGCGTGCTCATCGCGACGCAGGCATTCGCCAGCCTCGGCCTGATCGCGCCCGATTTCGTGGTGCCGAACAACTTCCTGTCGACGTCAGGCGGCACGCTCAACTACGCCGGAGTCGACCAGATCACCTATGGCCCGCTGCCCACCGACGGCGCGACCGCGGTGAATCGCACCGGCGCCGCCGTGCCCGCGGTCGCCAGCAACTTCTCCGGTCAATCGGTCTCGGTGAAGTCCGCCGCTCCGAACTATGAGGGCCTGTGGTGGGCCGGCGCCGCCGAGTCGGGCTGGGGCATCAACTTCGCACACCAGGCTGACGTGATTTTCGCGACCTGGTTCACCTACGACGCCACCGGCAAGGCGTGGTGGCTGACCATGACGGCGAACAAGAGCGCCGAGGGCGTCTACGCCGGCGCCGTGATCCAGACCACCGGCGCGCCATTCAACGCGTACGTTGCGCCGGCGACCGCGACAACCATCGGCAACGCCACGATCACGTTCACCAGCGGCACGGCCGCGACCTTCAACTACACCGTCAACGGCATCACGCAGAGCAAGGCGCTGGTGCTGCAGACCTTCGGACCGGTGCCGACCTGCACGTGGGGCACGCAACCCGACCTCACGCAGGCGACCCATTTCCAGGACCTCTGGTGGGCGGCCGCGGGGAGCGAGTCGGGATGGGGTGTCAACCTCGCGCAGCAGGGCACCAACATCTTCGCGACGTGGTTCACCTACGACGCCGCGCGCAATCCGCTGTGGTACTCGGTGAGCGCGGTGCAGACGGCTCCGAAAGTCTTCTCCGGCCCTCTGATCAAGACGTCGGGTCCCGCGTTCAGCGCGGTGCCCTTCGACGGGAACCTGGTCCAGCGCACCACCGTCGGCACGGCGAGCTTCAGTTTCACCAACGGCAACGCGGGCACCTTCGCCTATCAGGTCAACGACGGAACCAACGTCGCCTCGCAGAGCAAAGTGATCGAGCGTCAGGTATTCCGCGCCCCGGGAACAGCCTGCCAGTAGGCGCGGGCGGGTGAAGTTGGAGCCAGCAACGCGTTGCGACGCGCTCGCGCGCTACCCGCCAGCCTTTTCGATCGCTTCCTGAAGGTCGCGGTACTGCGGGCAGTTGCGCCCGCACAACTTCTCGAGCGCAGCGAGATGCGCCTTCGCGTTGGGCATGTCCTTGGCGATCACGTAGGCCTCGCCAAGGTACTCGTGCGCGCCAATGTGCGCCGGATCGAGCTTGAGCGCGAGCTCGTACTCCTGGAACGCGCGATTCATGTTTCCCGCGTTGCGGTAGGCATATCCGAGCCAGTTGTGCGCGTCGGCATTGAACCGGTCCCAGCGCAGCGACGTTTCGAACATCTGGATCGCTCTCTGCCAATCCTGGCGCTCGATCGCGACCACGCCCGCCTGATACGAAGGATCGCGCCTGACTTCGGTATCGCCCCCGCCCCCGCCGCCCGCTCCATCGCCGCCGGCGGCCCATGCCGTCGCGGCGAACATACCGATCGCCAATCCATTGCGCCAACGCTTCATGAGATCGCTCCGGTGTAACGGCGTCGCGCCGCGTCAGCCGTGCCAACAGGACGGCGGCGCCGCCTATTCCGGAGCGCGGGGGCGCCGATCACATCAACGCCGCTTTTGACGAGTAAAAAGCGCGCATGGTACGGTGCGTCGGCATGTCGAGCGCTCTGTTCTCGCCTTTCAAGTTGCGCGGCGTCGCGCTCGCCAATCGCATCGTCGTCTCGCCGATGTGCCAGTACTCGGCGGTCGATGGCTGCGCCACCGACTGGCACATCGTCCACTGGGGCCAGCTGCTGCAGTCCGGCGCCGGCATGTTCACGATCGAGGCGACGGCGGTGTCGGCGACCGGTCGCATCACCTTCGGCTGCCTCGGACTCTACGACGATGCGTGCGAACGCGCGATCGACCGGAGGCTTGCGATCGCGCGCGCCAGCGCGCCGCCGATGCCTGTCGCGATGCAGCTCGCGCACGCCGGGCGCAAGGGATCGTCTCAGGCGCCGTGGGACGGCGGTCAGCTCATACCCGTAGCCAGCGGCGGGTGGAAACCGATGGCGCCGTCGGCGATCGCGCAGCTTCCCGCCGAGTCGCCGCCCGCGGCGCTCGACCGTGCCGACATCGCGCGCATCAAGGGCGAGTTCGTCGACGCGACAAGGCGCGCTTCGCGCCTCGGCATCGACGCGCTCGAGCTGCATTGCGCGCACGGCTACCTGCTGCACGAATTCCTGTCGCCGATCTCGAACCAGCGCACCGACAACTATGGCGGATCCTTCGACAACCGCGCCCGCTTTCCTCTGGAAGTCTTCGAAGCGGTGCGTGCCGCGTGGCCAGTGCACCGGCCGATGGGCGTGCGCCTGTCCGCGAGCGACTGGGTCGACGGCGGCTGGACGATCGACGAATCCATCGCGCTGGCGCACCAGCTCAAGGCAATGGGCTGCGACTGGATAGACGCTTCGAGCGGTGGCATCTCGCCGGCGCAAAAAATCCCGCTTGGTCCCGGGTACCAGGTGCCCTTCGCGCGCGCGATCCGCCGCGCGACCTCGATGCCGACCATCGCCGTCGGGCTCATCACCGACGCAAAGCAGGCCGATGCGATCATCGCCGCCGGCGACGCCGACCTCGTGGCACTGGCGCGGGCGATGCTATGGGACCCGCGCTGGCCGTGGCACGCGGCGGCGACGCTCGGCGCGCAGATCGTCGCGCCTCCACAGTACTGGCGCGCCGCCCCGCGCGAGGCCTCCGCCGTCATCGCGCACGCCAAGGTGGGCATGCGCTAGCGGCGGCGACCGCGCCGCGGGGATCAATGCATGCATCGATGCGTTCGTAAGCGAGCGCACACGGCTCGAGACCGCGGCCTACGCTCCCGCCTCCGATTCGTCAGGCGCTAGGCTGAAGCACCGCCAGCTGCCTCGAACGCCGCGCGCAAATCGGAGACCAGCGCGGCGTGGAGCTCGGCTTTGCGCGGCTCGTCGATGGCCCGCAGTACCGCCGATGGATGATAGGTGGCGCGAACCTGCGCGCCGCTGGGATGGATGAGCTCCATCGAGCGCGCCTCGCTTACCTTGAGACGCTGGCCCATGACGCCGATCAGCGCCGACGCGCCCATGGCCAAGATCACCGCCGGCGCGATGCCGTCGATCTCGGCATCGAGCCACACGCCGCACGCTTCGATTTCCTTCTGTGCTGGCGTCTTGTGCATGCGCCGCTTGCCGCGAGGCTCGAAGCTGAAGTGCTTGACCGCGTTGGTGATGTAGACCGCGCCGCTGTCGATGCCCGCTTCGGCGAGCGCGCGACGCAGCAGGCGTCCGGCGGGGCCGACGAACGGCTTGCCGGAGAGATCCTCCTCGTCGCCGGGCTGCTCGCCGACCAGCATCATCCTGGCCGTCACCGGCCCCTCGCCCGGGACGCCTTGCGTGGCCTTGGCACCGAGTGGGCAGCGCCGGCACGAGTCCAACGTACGCTTGCCAGGAATTCTCATGCTTGTCGTCTCCGCCAAGGCGTGGTCGCGCGGGGCATCGGGTACGCCGCGCTCGCTGCCACGCTGAATTCGATACGGAGCGACCTCGCGCTCCAGTGTCGTCGCCACCATCTGCCCGGCGCGCTCGGACGCGCCCGCGATCAGCGCCGGAATGCGCTTCGCCTCGGGCAGATGCTTCCAGTATGCGACCGGCATCTCCTTGCGCATCATGGCGACGTTGAGACGCGCCGGATTGAAAATGCTCTCGTAGTACGTGAGCCACAGCGCTTCCGTCGCGTCCTCGGCGGGCAAGGCAGTGGAATGATCGACATCGAAGAACGCCAGCCGTTCGCGGTCCCAGTGCGCGCCGCCATCGGGGGTGACGATGGTCCACACCATGGTGCCGAAGCGCTTCACGAAAAACGGCGCGGTTCGCTCGAGGACGTCGTGCTCCGGAGCGAAGACAGCGACGTAACGCACGCCTTCGTCTTCACGCAGCTCGCGAAAACGCACAAACGCGGTCATCTTGTGGCTTGCCAGGCGCACCGCCGCCGCCATCCGGGCGAGACGGATGACGTCGTCGTCCGCGGCATCGTCCAACAGGTCATGCTCGCCGTGCGTCACGCGCCACAGCAGCCGATACATGAGCGCGTGACGTTGCGGGTCGCGATGACAGGCAATTTGCTCGAGCAGGCTGACGACCGCCGCGGGAACGCGATATTCGCGCTCCGCGGTGGGCGCATCGGCGCTGGCCGCGTCTGCGAACAGCGAACCGTCGCCGCGCCACGCCTCCCACGCCGCGTCCGCGGGGGCGACGCCGCGGGCAAGCAGCGAGCGAGCGTGCCGGCGCCACGCCTCGAAGGACACCCGCATGTCAGAGCAGCGGCAGCTGCTGGCTTGGCGAGCCAGGGCTCGCGCGCGTCACGGCGGATGACGCGGCGGCTGCCCCGGGGCGCCAGTCGAGGGTGATCACGAACGCCTTTGCCTTGTCGATGTCGCAACGCAACTTCACCAGATCGTCGTAGCGCAGCCGGCGCTGGCGGCGTATGGCGAGGATGCGCTTGACGTTGCGCACCCCGATGCCGGGAATGCGCAGCAACGTCGATTTGTCGGCGCGATTGACGTCGACCGGAAAATAGTCGCGGTGCGCCAGCGCCCAGGCCAGCTTCGGATCGGTCTCCAGATCGAGGTTGCCATCGGCGGCCACCGCGATCTCGGACGCCTTGAAGCCATAGTGGCGCATGAGCCAGTCGGCCTGGTAGAGGCGATGCTCGCGACGCAGCGGCGGCGCCTTGCCCGGCAGTCGCGACGACGCGCGCGGAATCGGGCTGTACGCCGAGTAGTAGACGCGCTTGAGCGCATAGGAGGCATACAGCGTCGACGCCGTCGCCAGGATCGTGGCATCGCTCGACGTATCCGCGCCCACGATCATCTGCGTGCTCTGTCCCGCGGACGCGAATCGCGGCGCGCGCGTATCCTCGCTCCGCTCCGCCTTTGCCTCTTCACGCTTGGTGCGAATGTTCGCCATCGCAACCTTGATGGTCTGGATGCTTTTCTCGGGCGCCAGCGCCACCAGCGATGCGGACGTGGGAAGCTCGATGTTCACCGACAAGCGATCGGCGTAGCGCCCCGCCAGACCGATCAGACGTTCGTCGGCTTCGGGAATCGTCTTGAGATGAATGTAGCCGCGAAAATCGTGGACCTCGCGCAACGTCCGCGCGACCTCGACCAGCTGCTCCATCGTGTAGTCGGGCGATTGGATAATCCCTGACGACAGGAACAGGCCCTCGATGTAATTGCGCCTGTAGAAGTCGAGCGTGAGCTGAACGACTTCCTCGACGGCGAAACGCGCGCGCGGAATGTCGCTGGAGCGGCGGTTGACGCAATACTGGCAATCGTAGAGACAGAAATTGGTGAGCAGGAGCTTGAGCAGCGAAATGCACCGGCCGTCCGGCGCGTAGCTGTGGCAGATGCCCATCCCTGTCGTCGAGCCGATCCCGGCGCTTCCGCTAGATGAGCGTCCGCCCGCGCCGCTCGACGCGCAAGAGGCGTCGTACTTGGCGGCGTCGGCGAGGATGGAGAGTTTGCGGGCGAGGTCCATGACTGCACGGTTTGCCCGTCTCCCTCGGGCACGCCGCGTGAATTTCGTCGCGGCGTCCCTCGATTCTACCGCGTTCGACCGCTGCTAGAACGCACGCGTGAGCTGGTACGCGCCGGCGGCCACGAGCGCCGCCGCGGGCAGTGTGATCACCCACGCCAGGACGATGCGCTGGGCGACGTTCCAGCGCACCGCCGCCGTGCGCCGCGCCGCGCCGACGCCGACGATGGCGCCCGTGATCGTGTGCGTGGTCGATACCGGGACGCCCAGCGCGGTGGCGAGGAACAGCGTGATCGCGCCGCCGGTCTCGGCGCAGAAGCCCTGGATCGGTTTGAGATGCGTGATGCGCGAGCCCATTGTATGCACGATGCGCCAGCCACCGAACAGCGTACCGAGACCCATCGCCACCTGGCATGAGAGCACCACCCAGAAGGGCACGTGGAAGTCCCCACCGAGCAGTCCCTGCGAATAGAGCAGCACGGCGATGATGCCCATGGTCTTCTGCGCGTCGTTGCCGCCGTGGCCGAGCGAGTACATCGACGCCGAGATGAGCTGCAGGATGCGAAAGCGCCGGTCGACCGCGTACGGCGTGGCGCGCCGGTTGGCCCAGCTCACGATCACCACCAGCAATTGCGCCAGCACGAAGCCGAGCAGTGGCGAGAAGACGATGCCCAGCGCGGTGATGCTGAGGCCGCCGAACAGGATCGCGCCGAGACCCGCCTTGGCGATGCCGGCGCCGACCAGCCCGCCGATGAGCGCATGGCTCGACGACGAAGGAATACCCAGCCACCAGGTGAACACGTTCCACACGATGGCGCCGGTGAGCGCGCCGAAGATCACCGCGCCGTCGACCAGCCCGGGCTGGACGATGCCGGTTCCCACCGTATTGGCGACGTGCAGCCCGAACACCGCGAACGCGACGAAGTTGAAAAACGCCGCCCACACTACCGCGGTGTGCGGGCGCAACACGCGCGTCGCGACCACCGTCGCGATCGAGTTGGCGGCATCGTGCAGGCCGTTGAGAAAGTCGAACACGAGCGCGACGGCGATCAGCGCTATGAGGACCGGCAGGCTGAGCGCGGCGGCATCCATGAAATCAGTCGGCGCGGCGCTGCGCGATCAGACGTGCTTGGCGGTGATCGACTGCACCGCGTTGGCGATGTCATCGCACTTGTCGACGACGTGCTCGACCAGCTCGTAGAGCTCCTTGCGATCGATGTAGCCGATGGTGTCGACCTGGCCCGCGCGAAGCGCCGCGCGCAACGCCGAAAGCGCGCGGTCGAAGGAATCGTCGGCGCGCCCCTCGATCTGGCCGATTTCCTCGCACAGCGCGAAGATGGCGACGTGGTCCTTGGTCACCGAGTCGAGGTAGGGCATGACCTTGCGCAGCCGCTCGCCGCTTTGCACGATCGCATCCGCCATCTCCCACATTTCCGGCGGGAACGATGCAACCGCGTAGCGCTGGATGCCCTTGGCGGTGTCCTCGATGAGATCGACGGCGTCGTCGAGCAGGTGCGCGAGCTGCAGGATATCCTCGCGATCTATCGGCGCGTTGAAGGTGCGATTGGCGGCGATGAAGACCTTCTTGGCAATGATGTCGGCCGCGGTTTCGATGGCGCGGATGGCGGCGACGTGCGCGTCGACATCGGTGCCCGTGATGACCATCAGCCGAAGCGCCTGGGCGGCATGCAAGATGTGCTGCGCCTGCGCGCAGAAGAGCGCCGTGAAGCTTTCCTCCGGCGGCATCAGCCGCGAGAACAGATTGAGCGCCATGCTAGTCGGTGAGCGGTCGGTACAGCTCGACCTCGACCGGACCCTCGGTCAACCCAGCCTGCTCGCGACGCTGGCGATACGCCGCCAGGTGCGGCGCCTTGCGGTGCGCGTCGAGCGCAGCGTCGTCGGCGTACACCTCGAAGAACGCGAACGCGTCGGGGTCTTTCTCGGAGCGGTGCAGGCTGTACGCCAGGCAGCCCGGCTCCGCCTTGCGCACGACACCGACCTGCTCGGTAAGCAGCGCGGCCAACGCGTCACCCTTGCCCTTTGCGGCGCGCACTCTTGCGATCAACGTCACCTTGTCGGCCATGCCATCCTCCTGTTGTCGATGACCGATTCTAACGTGCGTTGACGAATCCGCCGCGCCGTTTCAAAGTCGGCGCATGGCCAGGCTGGCAAGCGCCGGAATCCTCCTCTATCGCCAGCGCGGCGCAACGTTGGAGGTTTTTCTCGTGCACCCGGGTGGCCCTTTCTGGAAAAACAAGGACGAAGGCGCCTGGTCGATCCCCAAGGGCGAAGCGGAGCCAGGCGCGGAACTCCTCGAGACGGCGCTGCGCGAATTCCGTGAGGAGACCGGCACGCAGGCGAGCGGCGACTTCACCGCGCTTGCACCACTCAAGCAAAAAAGCGGTAAGCTGGTGCACGCATGGGCGTTGCGCGGCGACCTCGATGCGGAGACGCTCGTCAGCTCTACCTTCGAGATGGAATGGCCGCCGCGCTCGGAGAAGATGCAGCGCTTTCCCGAAGTCGATCGCGGCGCGTGGCTCACGCCTGACGAGGCGCGGCGCAAGATCGTCGCAGGGCAGCGCGGGTTCATCGACCAGCTGCAGGCACTCTTCGCCCCGGTGTGACGCTCCGCGGCCTAGCCCTCTCCGCCGGAGATCCTTCGTGAACGATCTCATCGGAACCAAGTGGATGAAACGCCTATTTTCAGCAATGTTGTTCGCGACTATGGCGTGCCCGATGGCCTTCGCAGCGGAAATCAGGGTCTTGAGCGCCGGCGCCGTCGCGCCCGAGCTGCAGGCGTTTGCGTTGCTGATGCAGCGCGAGACCGGCCACGATATGAAGATCCAGTTCAACACTGCACCGGGAATCGCCAAGCGCCTCGCCGCGGGCGAGGCGTACGACATCCTCATCGCGCCGCCGGGCACCATTGATCAAGCCGGCAAGGATGGCAGGGTAGCCGTGCAAAGCCGAGTGGCGCTTGGGAAAGTCGGTGCGGGAGTCGCGGTGCGCACCGGCGTATCCGCTCCTGCCATCGCATCGGTCGATGCCTTGAAGCGCGCGCTTCTCGATGCTGACTCGGTTGTCTATAACACCGCGTCCACCGGGATCTACCTCGACAAGTTGTTCGAGAAAATGGGCATCCTCGAGCAACTCAAACCCAAGACCATCCGCTACCCCGACGGCGCAGCCGTGCTGGAGCACGTGATCAAGGGGAATGGCAACGAGATCGGCTTTGGCGCGATCACCGAGATCCGGACCTACGAGGCAAAAGGCTTGCAATCGGTCGGGCCGCTCCCTGCCGAGGTGCAGAACTACACCAGCTACGAGGCGGTGATGATGAGCCGTACGGCGGCGCCGGATGCGGTCAGGACCGTGCTTGGGCAATTGGCGACGCCGGCGGCCAAGGCAGCATTTCAATCGGGTGGGGTGGAATAGAAAGGCCAAGTACGGCTACGCGCCGCGAATGCCGTCGGGAATGGTACGCATGGAGTCTCCGAATAGCGTCAGTCCGCCACGATTTTCGCGCGGGTGATGACCTCGGTCCAACGCTTTCGCTCGGCGGCGATGAACGCGGCGAAGTCGGACGGCGGCATAAATGCGGGATCGGTTCCCTGGCCTGCGAGCTTCGCATTCAGCGCTGGCGTGTCTAGCGCCTGCTTGATCGCGGCGGTCAGTCGGTCGATCACGGCCGGGGGCGTGCCGGTCGGCGCCAGCACGCCCTGCCAGCCATAGATCACGAAGTCGGGCAGCCCCGATTCCTTCGCCGTGGGCACGTTGGGAAACGAAGGCGAGCGCTTTTCGCCGGTGACGGCGAGCGCGCGAACCGTGCCCTGCTGCACAAAGGCTTGCACGACGTTGCCGCCGTCGATCAGCAACTGATCGCGCCCGGCGACGACGTCGGTCAACGCGGGTGCGCTGCCTTTGTAAGGGACGTGCTGCATCTGGATGCCTGCCTGCAGCTTGAGCAGCTCACCGGCGAGATGGTTGATGTTGCCATTGCCGCCGGAGGCGAAATTCATCTCGTCGGGCTTGGCGCGCGCGAGGGCGATGAACTCGCCGAGGTTTTGCGCTTTCAGCGATGCGGGAACGACGGCGACCAGCGGCGTCACCACAACGCGGGCGATCGGCACGAAATCCTTTGCCGGGTCGAACGTGAGCTTCGGATACATCGCGGGATTCGCGGAAAGCATGCCGAGGTTGCCCATCAGCAGCGTGTAGCCATCGGGCTTGGCGTGTGCGACGTAGTCCATCGCAATGTTGCCCGCCGCGCCCGCGCGATTTTCGACGACGATGGGCTGGCCAAGCACGTCCTGCAGCTTTTCAGCGAGCTGCCGCGCGACAATGTCGACGCCGCCGCCAGGCGGAAAGCCCACCACGAGAATGATCGGTCGCGACGGGTATGGCTGCGCGTTTGCGCTGAACGTCAGGGCAAGCATGCACATCGCCACCAGGCATTGCATGGTTCTCATCGAGTGCTTCTCCATTTTGAGCGTTTTGAGATCGCTATTTTTTCTGAACATCGGCTACCGCTTCGCGGTGCGATGCTCACGCAGCCATCGCCTCCGCGTCGAGCGCGTAGCGTGCATAGACTTCGTCCGGCGCATCGTGTGCGCGCAGCAGCGACACGATGCTGCGGCGAATGCGCGCCTCCACTACGGAATCGTCGATGGGGGTGGACTGCTGCGGGTCGCGCTGCATGTCGTAGAGAACGGTGCGCGCACCGAGTAACGGATAGCGGCGAGTCATGTTGGCGGCGGCATCTTTGCGCACCGGCAGGCGCCAGACGGGGAAGCCCTGCGAGAACGGCAGCGATGCGACCTTCGCGCCTTCGAATTCTTTCGCCTCGAAAAAGGTGCGCATGTGCGTGGGCATCAGCGTGTACTGGTACAGGTTCGCCTCGAACGGCTCGCGCGGATAGAGAAAATACGTGTAGCGGCCGTCGGTGTAGTTGATGGCGGCGCCGAACTGCCCGTACAGGCAGCCTTCGGGGTGGAGTGTGGCGGTGGTGTCGTCAAGAATCGGGACCAGGCTCGATCCGGTGACTTCGTCCGGCACGCCAATGCCGAAGAGCTCGAGCATGGTCGGCATGAGATCGGTGGTCTGCGTCAGCGCGCCGGTCCGGCCCGGCGCGACATCGGGCGCGCAGACGATGAGCGGAATATGCGCGACTTCGTTGAAGAACGGCGGGCGGTTCTTGCCGAGGTATTCCTTCTCTCCCAGCAGCAGGCCGTGATCCGTGGAGACGATGAGGCACGTGTCGCGCCACAGATCGAGGCGATCGAAACGGTCCAGCATCTCACCGAGATGGTGATCGCAGGCGGCCACCAGGCCCAGGTAATTGGCGCGCAGCTGCGCGATGAGCGCGGGGTCGATATCCGCGCGACCGTAGCTAGGCCAGTCGAAGATCTTGCCGCCGATCGCTGCGGCGCCGCTCTCCATGAACCGCTCCGGCGCGAAGAACGGCTCGTGCGGATCGAAGCACTCCAGATGCAGCAGCCAGTTGTCGTTGGCGTGATGCGCATCGAGAAACCGGTTGGCCGAATCGAAGCACTGCGTCAATGGAAAATCGCCGCTCGCCTCGAGAAACTCGCGATTGACGAAGTACGGCAGCTTCGAGTTGATGTCGGGCGAGAAATCGTGCTGCGCGTCGTCGAAGCGCTCGCGATAGCGGTCGACGTTCGCATTCATCGTCGACTGCCATTTGTCCTTCTCCTGCCCGCGAATGAATTCCCAGGATGAATAGCGGCCGTGAAAGGTGAATCCGCCATCCTCGAAGTAGTGATAGTGATCGGTGATGAGGTGCGTGTACGTTCCCTGGTCGCGGAGCATACTGGCGACCGAGCGATCGAACGGCTCGAGCGGACCCCAGCCGCGGTGCAGAAAGTTAAGCCGCCCCGTCTGGATATCGCGCCGCGCGGGCATGCACGGCAGGCTGCCGACGAAATGGCGGTCGAACACGACGCCGCGCTTGCTCAAGCGGTCGAAGCTGGGCGTCGCGCGTACGGTACCCGGCGGCGCGTAACACGATAGCGCGCGGCGATTGAGGGAATCGAAGAGGACAAAGACGACTTTCATCGGTCGGCTGGAGAAGCGTTAGGACGCGCCTTTTTTCCCGGTGCCCGCGCTACTCTTCTTCGACTCCTTCGACTCTTGCCTGCCAAGTTCCTCGGCGGTCAGCTTGACCTTCTTCACCTTTTCCGGCGCCGCGACCTTTTCTTTCTTGACTTTTTCCTTCTTGACTTTTTCCTTCTTCACGACCGGTCCCGCCAGTGCCAGCTTCGCCAGCCGTTTCTCCTTCTTGGCTGCACCCTCGATAAGCTTCCTGGTTTTTTGGTGTTGGCGTCTGGCTTTCAGCATTGATGCGTGACTCATTTTTGAGGTCCTATGGAATTGAAATTGACTTCAGTTTGATCTGATTTTGGGCTCTTGGCGAACTGCTGGAGGCGGCGAATCTGGTCGACAGCGTACGGCATGGCCGCGAAAGGCTGCACTTCTGATACGTGACTACATCCGCACCACCCAAATACGCTTTGTGTAAAACCATGTGTTCGTGGCGTCGCGACGCGTCGTCGGCAATGTCGCACTCAGCGCTCTCTGGCCCGAGTCGTGCTGATTGCGATGAAACTGCTTGATTCTGGACGGGTGTTTTGTCCTCACGAGGACGCGCTGTGATGTCTTGCAGAATCCGCAATTGACTG
The DNA here is from genome assembly GCA_040005035.1 of Betaproteobacteria bacterium. Taxonomy (GTDB): domain Bacteria; phylum Pseudomonadota; class Gammaproteobacteria; order Burkholderiales; family Casimicrobiaceae; genus PALSA-1003. Next base: position 25,274 of record JBDTZQ010000028.1, read on the forward strand.
GCAGCTAATACCCAACTGCGGACATTCGCGTCAAGGCCGTCGCCTGGCGCGAAGTGCAGCCTTTCGCCACCGATGGTGTCGTCTTCGCACGGCAAGACGTATCTGGCGACGACCTATTGCTCAGGGATGCCAGCCTTGCGAAGGCCTTCGTACCAATACTTCTCCGCAAGCCTCTGGTAG
>JBDTZQ010000141.1:0-7664 GCA_040005035.1 Betaproteobacteria bacterium
CGCGCGCGAAGTCGACCGAGACGCGCGCGTGCACCGCCCCCTGCTTGTCGAAGAAACGCTGCGTGCCGCGCACCGCGAAGACGCCTTCGTGCCAGATGTTGGGATGGATGTAGAGCCCGCGCGTGCCGTCGAAGCGAAAGCACACGAAGTCTTCGGGTGTCACGTCGTCGCCCGGACGCGCCAGCGGAACCATGAACGGCGCGCGGTCGAGTGGGAAAAAGAGCTGGCCGCCGTCGGGATGGTAGTTGGCGTGCCAGAGCATCATGTGCGCGGGGTCGCGGCGGTGCGTGGTGTCGGCATCCGCAGGTTCCGCCGCATACGCCAGGACGTAGTTGCCGCCGACGGCTTCATTGCGGCCGTACAGGACGTCGCCCTGCCACTGCGCGACGAAAACGCCCTCGGTCGTGCCGGCCTGGTCGCCGGTATCCCCGTCGACCTCGCGCGTGCCGGTCGACGGCCAGCGCACGATCTCGATGCTGCAGGCGGACCGATCGTCAACGAGCTTGCCGTAGCCTTCGAGCGCCGCGTCGGTGGCCTCGACGACCGGCATGGCGATGCGGCGCAGGCCGCGGGGAAGATCCGGCCGTAGAAAATCGAAAACCGGTGACACGTGTTGCGCGCTACACGGCTATTCGGGAGGAACCTCGCCAGCGGCGGGAGTTTCCTGCGGATTTTGCGGGTCCGCCGCGGGCACGGCGTGGCGTTCCTGCTTGCGCAGACGCTTTTCCTCCTGCTTTTTCTTTTTCTCGAGTTCCTTCTGGCGCTTCTGAAACTGGAAGTTCGGCTTTGCCAATGCATCACCTTTCAGGGATTGGGGCGGCATCCGGCAGTTCTCGCGCAAACTGCGCCCGACCCGCCGGAAGTCATGCTGCAGGCGCATTGTAGGGGCATCGCGCCCGCCCCCGCCAGCGATTTCCTGCCCGACTTCAGCCGCGCGCGACGGCGCTCGACAACTGAAGGGGAGCGCGCACGCCGGCGCCTTCGCCGGCGGTGCTGCCCTGTCCGGGATGCCAGAGATCGCCGATCACTTCCAGCAGGGCCTTTACGACCGGATCGTTCTCGCGTGCCTGCAGGTAGATGAACCACATCGTGGTCGCCACGCGCACATCGCGCCACAGATATATTTCGCCCGCTGCAGCCATGCGCTGCGCGACTTCCTCGCGGATCAGCGCCACGCCGAGTCCCGACGCCACCAGCGAGCTCACCACCGCTTCGTGATCGGCGACGATGAGGCGCGTCGGCGCAGCGCCATGCGCACGAAACATCGAGGCCGCGAGCTGGCGATGAGAGCTGACTTCCGGCGGCATGATCCACGGCTCGGCGATGACTTCCTCCCATGGAGCGTCCTGTATGCGCGCACCCCATTCCGCCGGCGCAGCCAGCCGGTAACCGATTTCGCGCAGCGCGATGGCCGACACACCGGTGCCGTGCAGGTCGCCATAGTAGAAGCTGCCATCGAGCGCGCCGGAGCGAACCTCGCCCAGCGCGACGCCTGTGATCTCGTGCTTGAACTCGATTTCCAGCAGCGGATAACGCTCCATCGCCGAGGTCATGAAATCGCCCAGTCGGATGAACTCGGGGTCCGAAAGCGAGCCCACCGTCGCCTTGCCGGACACCTCGCCCTTCAGGGCGCGTGCCTCAGCCTGCAGCACCTGAGCGGCCGACAGGACCTTTTGGGCATGCGCCAGGAGCTGCCTCCCGGCGGGCGTGAGCACCATCCCACCGGGGGTTCGGTCGAAAAGGAGAACGTCGAGCTCGTCCTCGAGCGACTTGATCTGCGCCGACAAAGCCGGCTGGCTGATGTGGAGCTTTTCGGCTGCCCGGGTCAGGTGCCCGGCTTCGGCGACGGCGGCAAAACTGCGTAAGCGATTGAATTCCATAGGTATTGGCTGAACGACGACCGTGGCTTGATTATAGTCTTCATTGTGCGATGCAGCAATGGCATCCTGATGACATTCGCATCATAACCAGGGCCTATATAACTGATTTGTTTGTTCTATTGGATAACGCCTCCGCTAGGCCTTATGTTGGTATGGTGCAATGCAGCACAAGCAGCCCAAGGAACCTCCATGAAGCGCCAATACGTCATACCCGATCTTCTTGCTTCCCTCACGGCCGACGCGCTATTCGGGGTGGGCACCCACTTACATCCCGACGAGGCTGCGGCCGCGGCGGAAACCGCACGCCGGCGCGCCGCCCAGCCGGGTCGCATTTCGATCTGGCTCGAGAACCGCCGGCAGCGCGCAACCAAGGCGAAAGTCGCCCTGCCGTTTGCGCCGACAACTCCCAAGGAATCGACATGATTACGATGCAACGATTTTTCGACTGGTTCGGCCGCAGCGCCGACGAAGCCGAGCGCCAGTACCGCGAGCGCTACCTGGCGCAGGCGGTCGACCACGCAGACTTGGAAGCGCGCATGCATGCGCTGGCGCGCGCCGGCAACGCCGGCCTGTGCCGCTGGTAACGGGCGCTGACCCGGCGCGCGGGCAGCGCGACCCACCCCGGGTCAGGGCATGAGCTGGCCGCCGTTGATCTCGATAATTTGCCCCGTGATGTAGCCGCTCATCATGTCGGACGCGAGGAACAGCATCGCGCCGGCGCACTCGTCCGGCACGCCGAGGCGGTCCATCGGCACGGTCGCCTGCATCGTCTTGAGCATCTCGGGGCTCGAAAAGCGCTCGTGGAACGGCGTCATGATGACGCCAGGCGAGATGGCATTGACGCGGATCTTGTCGCCGACCACCTCCTTCGCCCAACCGCGCGTGGCCGTCGACACGAATCCCTTCGACGCCGCGTAGATCACCGATCCCGGGCCGCCGCCGTGGCGCGCGGCGATCGAGCTGACGTTGATGATGCTGCCACCCTTCTGCTTGCGCATGGTCATCACCGCCTCGCGCATGAACGCCGTGACCTGCATCACGTTGAGCGCGATCACAGACGACACGAACTCGTCGGTGTAGTCCGCGATCGGCGTGCGCTTGACCAGCCCGCCGGCGTTGTTGACCAGCACATCGAGGCGCCCGAGCGCCGCGACGGTGCGCGCCACGACGCTGTGCGCGGTGCCCGCCTTGGTGACGTCACCGTCGACCAGCAGCGCTTCGCCGCCGGCCTTGCGTATGTCTGCCGCGACTTCCTCCGCTTTCGCCTTACTCGAGTTGTAGTGGACCGCCACGCGCGCGCCGTTGGCGGCGAACGCGCGCGCCGCTGCCGCGCCGATGCCGGTGCTTGCGCCGGTGATGAGGACTGCCTTGCCTGCGATGTCTTCGATCATTGCTTCCCCTAGTGACTTACCATGCCGAGCCTCGAGCTTAATTTCCCGACCAGGAAGTCGGGATCGACGTCCTCGTCTGCTTCGTGACCATTGCGCAAATGAAGCGACTGGATTGAACGAAACGTAGTCCGCCGGCCACGATCACTCCGATCGACAGCGCGACGCTCACACGCGCGGCGCGGCGACCGCGCGCCGCATCACGCGGCGATGCGCGCGCCGGTTTTCTGATCGAAGACGTGCACCATCGACGGATCGACCGAAAGCCCGATTCGGTCTCCCGGGTTGACCGTCGGGCGCCCGTGCGACACCAGCACCATCGGCGCGCCCCCCGCGTTGAGCAGCAGCTCGGTCTCCGCGCCGGTGGGCTCGACGACGGTCACTTCCGCGGGCACCGACGACGCGTTGTCGCTCGCGGCCAGCGTCAGATGCTCGGGGCGGATGCCGTACGCGACCGCCTGTCCGTCGACGCCAGCGCCGTGACCCAGCGGCCAGCGCACTCCGCCCTCGGTCTCGACGAACGCGTTGCCGTTGGACCGGCGCAGCGTGCCGTTGACGACGTTCATCGCCGGCGAGCCGATGAACTGCGCGACGAACAGATTGTCGGGATGATCGTAGAGCGCGAGCGGCGTGCCGATTTGCTCGATGCGACCGTCGTGCATGACCACGATGCGGTCCGCCATGGTCATCGCCTCGACCTGATCGTGGGTCACGTACACCGTCGTCGTCTTCAACCGCTGGTGCAGCGCCTTTATCTCGGCGCGCATGGCGACGCGCAGCTTCGCATCGAGGTTGGACAGCGGCTCGTCGAACAGGAACACCTTCGGGTCGCGCACGATCGCGCGCCCCATCGCCACACGCTGCCGCTGGCCACCGGAGAGCTCGCGCGGATAGCGCGCCAGGTACGGCTCGAGGTTGAGGATCTTCGCCGCTTTCGACGTCCTCTCCTGGATCATCGCCGCCGGCGCCTTGCGCAGCTTCAGGCTGAACGCCATGTTGTCCGCCACCGTCATGTGCGGATACAGCGCGTAGCTCTGGAACACCATCGCGATGTCGCGGTCCTTGGACTCGACGTCATTGACCACCTTGCCGTCGATGGCGATGGTGCCGGCGGAGATCTCCTCGAGTCCCGCCAGCATGCGCAACAGCGTCGACTTGCCGCATCCCGACGGCCCCACCAGCACCATGAACTCGCCATCCTTGATGTCGAATCCTATGCCGTGGATGACCTTGGTGGTGCCGAAGCTCTTTTCGATGTCCTTGAACGATACCGATGCCATGACGTACTCCCGATGCTGGTCGCTAGCTCTTCACGGCGCCGGCGGTGAGTCCGCCGACCATGTAGCGCTTGAAGGTGTAGTAGATCGCCGCCGGCGGCAGCGCGTAGATGACTCCGACCGTCATCAGCAGCTCCCACGGCGAATCGTCCGCAGCCAGGAAATTGCCGAGCGCGACGCCGAGGGTGATCTGCTTGTCGTTCGACAACAGCAGGAATGCGTACAGATATTCGTTCCATGCCAGCAGCAGCGAATACGTGCCGATAGCCACCAGCGACGGCATCATCAGCGGCAGGTAGACGAGGCGGAAAAGCTGCAGCGGCGATGCGCCGTCCATCTTCGCAGCCTCGTCGAGCTCATAGGGAAGCTTGTCGGACGCCTGCTTGAGCACCCAGATCGAATACGGCGAGGCAATGGTCACCATCGCCAGAATCAGTGCCCACTGGTTGTTGAGCAGTCCGTAGTTCCCCATCGTCTTGTACATCGGGACGGCGAGAAAAGCGGCCGGAATGAAATAGGTGAACAGCGCCAGGTTCATGATCGTCCGGCCGCCACGCACCTTGAGCCTGCTGATCGCGAACGCGGCGAAGGTCGCGACGAGCAGCGTCAGCAGGCCGACGCTGACAGCGATCAGCAGCGAATTCCAGAGCTGCAGCCAGAAATGGCTCAGGTAGTGGTGCTGCTCGCTGAATACGATCGAGAAGTTGCGCAGCGTCGGATGGTCGGGCCACAGGTGCCCGGCAAAGGCGGAGTCCTTCGGTGAAATCGCGAACAGGATCATGTGATAGACCGGCAGCACCGTCCAGATCAGCACGGGAATGCCGATCAGCAACAGCTTCGCCTCCGTCGTCGCCTGCTTCCAGGTCATCTCGACAGACGCTTCATCATGAAATACACGAGCGGCAAGACCAGCGGCATCGCGCACACGATCGATGCCATCGACAGGTCGACCTGGTCGAGCCGCAGATAGCGAATGCCCAGCGTCGCCAGCACGTGCGTCAGGTCCGCGGGGCCACCTCCGGTGAGCAGATACACGCTGTTGAAATCCCCCAGCGTCCAGATCATCGACAGGATCGTGCAGGTCAGATACAGCGTGCGCATCGACGGCCACGTGATGAACTTGAACTTCTGCCAGTTGGTGGCGCCGTCGACCGCTGCCGCCTCGTACATCTCGTTGGGTATGGCCAGACGCCCCGCGATCAGGATCAGTGTCCAGAAGGGCAGCGATTTCCAGATGTGCACCAGAATCGCCATCGACAGCGCGATATAAGGATCGTTGAGCCAGTTCGGCCCATCCGCGCCGGTGAATCGAAAGATCAGCGAATTGACGATGCCCCATTCCGGATTGAGCATGAAGCGGATCGACAATATCGTAGGGATGGAGGGCAGCGCCCACGGCAGGATGAAAAGCAGCGACAGCCATTTGATCCACGTGCGCGCCTGCACGAAAAATCCCGACAGGAACAGCGCCACGACCATCTTCAGGTTGATGCCGACGATCAGGAAGACGAGAGTGTTGACAATCGCTCGCGCGAAGATCGGATCGTCGACTAGACTGACGTAGCTCGAAGGATGCCGGGCGAGCCACAGGCCGTAGCCGACGGGGTAGAGAACAAAAACGATAAAAATGACGACGTAGGGGGCAATGAGGATCATTCCCCACTTCTGCCAGGGCGACAGCGCCTTCCGCGCCGGTCCGGATGGGACCCGGTGCACCTCGGGCAGGGCGATGGAGGCCATGTCAGTCGGGAAGGGGACGGCGGGCGCGGCTCGGACCTGCAAACGCGCCCGCCGTGATCGTCAGCAGTGGATTCCCGAGGTCAGCCCGCGACCTGCTTGATGCGCGCGATCATCTCGTCGACGGCCTTCTCCGCGGTCCACCCGTCGTTTACCACACGGCTCATCGCCTTCGCCCACACATTCTCATTGTTCAGGACCGTGAACTTGTAGTTCTTGGTGAACTCGAACGGCGTCGTGCCCGCGGCGAACTGGTTGAACACCGCCTTGCGGTGCGGATCTGCCTGCCAGAATGCGCTCTGCGTTCCGGCCTTGGTCACCGGGAACCAGCGGCCCAGCGAGCCCTCGACATACGGCTGCAGATTCTCTTCCTGCAACAGGAACGCGACGAACTCCTTGGCTCGCTTCTTGTTCTTCGCGCCCTCGAATATCACTCCGGTCTTCACTGCCGCGCGATAGATCATCGGCGAGCCGTCGGGCTTTTTCGGAAAGCCGGCCGTCGCAATGAGCTCGTCGTAGTTCTTCTTGGCCTGCGTGCGCTGCTCGGCGGTGTTCGCCTCGTTCTTGGAGTCGTCGAGCCACTTGGCGGCGATCGATATCGTCGCGTTGTGCGTCATCAGTATCGTGCCGTTGTGGAATGAAACGTTGTTGTCGGGATCCTTCCAGCTGGTCGACGACGGCGGCGTGCAGCCGCGCGTGCGGATGTTGGAGTAGTCCTTTAGCGCGTTCACCAGGCCCGCCTTCACCTTCGGGTCGTCGACGAGCAGCTTGCCGTTGTCGTCGACCAGCTTGACGTTGTAGGCGTCGACGTAGGTCAGGAACGAGTAGAAGGAATCGCTCGAATCCACGCCCATCGGCTGGCCGACGGCGTAGGTGCGCTTGCCGGTCTTGCTGCGATGCGCGGGCTGCACCTTGTCGCACCAGAAGTCCCAGTACGCTTTCCAGCCGGTGGGAATGTCGGACTCCTTGAAGCCCGCGTCGGCCAGCATGTTCTTCCAGTACTGTATGTGCATCGTCTGCTGCTTGATCGGAAAGGCGTAGTACGCCTTCTTCTTGGTCTTGTCGTTGTACAGATACGTCGTCTCGACGGTGTTCTTGAGGAAGCGATCCTTCTGCGGCGTGATGACGTCGGAAATGTCCTCGAGCTTGCCGTCGTAGGCCCACTTGCCGGTCACCTGGAAGTCGTACACGTCGGCATATGCCACGTCCGGCGGCGTTCCGGCGTCGAGCGCGGCGACGGTCTTCGGAATCATGTCCTGCACGGGATACTGCGAAAGCTCGACCTTGACCTTGGTCTTGTCCTCGAATTTCTTGATCGCGGCGAACAGCGCTTCGTCCTCGGACTTGTAGAAGCCCTTGACCCACCAGACGGTAAGCACTTC
>JBDTZQ010000029.1:0-25192 GCA_040005035.1 Betaproteobacteria bacterium
AAGAACATCATCTACGTCGGCGCGCTCTCCGCGCTGCTGGACATCGAGCCAGAGGTCATCGCCGAGCTGATCGGCGAGCAGTACAAGGGCAAGGAAGCGCTGCTCAAGCCCAACGTGCAGGCCATGCACATGGGGCGCTCCTATGCGCAGAACACCCTCGACTACCCGCTGGGCATCCGCGTGCGCCGCTGCAACGCCGTCGGCGAGCGCATTTTCATCGAGGGCAACAGCGCCGCGGCGCTGGGCTGCGTGTACGGCGGCGCCACGGTGGCGGCGTGGTACCCGATCACGCCGTCGTCGTCGCTCGCCGAGGCGTTCACCAAGCACTGCAAGAAATTCCGCACCGACGCGAGCGGCAAGGCGCGCTACGCGATCGTGCAGGCCGAGGACGAGCTGGCCTCAATCGGGATGGTGATCGGCGCCGCCTGGAACGGCGCGCGCGCGTTCACCTGCACGTCGGGCCCCGGCATCTCGCTGATGCAGGAATTCATCGGCCTCGCCTATTTCGCGGAGATTCCCGCGGTGCTGTTCGACGTGCAACGCGGGAGCCCTTCGACCGGCATGCCGACACGCACGCAGCAGGCCGACATGCTCTCCTGCGCGTATGCGTCGCATGGCGACACAAAGCATGTGCTGCTCATGCCGGAAGACCCGAAGGAGGCGTTCGAGTTCGCGGCGTTGTCGTTCGATCTCGCCGACCGCCTGCAGACGCCGGTGTTCGTGATGCTCGACCTCGACGTCGGCATGCAGGACTGGCTCTGCGAACCACTCGTGTGGGACGACGCCCGGCGGCACGACCGCGGCAAGGTGATGACCTACGAGCAGCTCGAGGCGGGAAAGGACTTCGGCCGCTATCTCGACGTCGACGGCGACGGCATCGCCTACCGCACGTATCCGGGCACGCATCCGCGCAAGGGTTCGTACTTCACGCGCGGCACAACCAAGGACCGCTACGCGCGCTACACCGAGGACGGCGCCACCTACGTCGACAACATGCAGCGGTTGCTTCGCAAGTTCGAGACCGCCAAACAGATCCTGCCGCGCCCGGTTCGGCGCAACGCCGCCCAGCCGAGCCGCATCGGCGCCATCTACTTCGGCTCGACCTCGCCGGCGATGGACGAGACGCTCGCGCTGCTCAGCGCCCAGAGCATCTACGTCAACACTCTGCGCGTGCGCGCGTTTCCGTTCCACGACGACGTCGCCGATTTCATCGCCGCCCACGACCACGTGTTCGTCGTCGAGCAGAACCGCGATGCGCAGGTGCGCTCGATGATCGTCAACGAGCTGGCGGTCGATCCTGCCCGGCTCATCGCCGTACTGCATTACGACGGCACGCCGATCACGGCGCGATTCATCGCTCGCGAGATAGCCGACAGGCTCGCGCTGTTCAACGTCACGCCGATTCGCAAGGCCGCCTCATGACCTATCTCGCCAAGCCGCGGCTGCATCACCCCGAGCTGCCGCGCAACGCCCTCGGCTTCACCCATCGCGACTACGAGGGCAGTGTCTCGACGCTGTGCGCCGGCTGCGGCCACGACTCGATATCGAGCGCGATCATCCAGGCGTTCTTCGAGCTCGACGTCGCGCCGCACCGCGTCGCCAAGCTCTCGGGGATAGGCTGCTCGTCGAAGACGCCCACGTATTTTCTCGGCAGCTCGCATGGCTTCAACAGCGTGCATGGGCGCATGCCTTCGGTGCTCACCGGCGCGAACCTCGCCAACCGCGAGCTCATCTACCTCGGCGTCTCCGGCGACGGGGACTCGGCGTCGATCGGGCTCGGCCAGTTCGCCCACGCCATGCGCCGCGGCGTCAACATGGTCTACATCGTCGAGAACAATGGCGTTTACGGCCTCACCAAGGGACAGTTCTCGGCGACCGCCGATCGCGGCTCGAAGAGCAAGCGCGGGGTGGTCAACAGTGAAGAGCCGATCGACATGGTCATGCTGGCGATGCAGCTCGGCGCGAGCTATGTCGGCCGCAGCTTCTCGGGCGACAAGACGCAGCTCGTTCCGCTGATCAAGTCGGCGGTGCGTCACCAGGGCGCCGCCTTCATCGACGTCATCAGTCCGTGCGTGGCGTTCAACAATCACGCCGGATCGACCAAGAGCTACGACTTCGTGCGCGAGCACAACGCGGCGGTCAACTTCATCGACTTCATCGCGCCGATGGATGAGATCACGGCGGAGTACGCGCCCGGCACGCTTCAGGAAGTGCGGCAGCACGACGGGTCAGTCCTGCGGCTGCGCAAGCTGCACGCCGACTTCGATCCCACCGACCGCATCGCGGCGATGAACTATCTGCAGGAGCGCCACGCCGACGGCGAGGTCGTGACCGGCCTGCTCTACGTGCACGAGGACGCCACCGACCTGCACGCCGCGCTCAATACGGTCGACGGGGCGCTGTCCACGCTGGGCGAAGCCGAGCTCGTTCCCGGCGCCGGCGCGCTCGACCGCTTCAACGCCTCGCTGCGCTGACCGCGCCGCCGGCCCGCTGGGCGCGCTCCGCGGCGCGTCCGCCGCGCTACAATTCGGCCATGCGGATATTCTGGCGCATCCTCATCGCCATCGGCGGGCTGCTGGCGCTCTTGCTGGTGGGCGTGTGGATCGCGGTTCACACCGTCGATTTCAAGAGCCTGATCGGGCCGATCCAGGCGCGGGTCAAGGAAGCCACCGGCCGCGATCTTCTCGTCGGCGGCGGCGTCGATCTCAAACTCTCGCTCGAGCCGAAAGTCGTGATCGAGGACGTCTCGCTGGCCAACGCACCGTGGGGCAAGGCGCCGCAGATGATCACGGCGCAGCGCGTCGAGGCGCAGGTCGCGCTGCTGCCGCTGCTGCGGCGCGATTTCCAGGTGAAGAGCTTCAAGCTCGTCGATCCGGTCATCGCGCTGGAGACCGACGCCAAGGGTGTGGGCAACTGGCAGTTCGCGAACGCGACGCCGTCGGCGACGCCGGGCGCGCCATCTGCGCCTGCCGCGATCGGAGGCCTGTTCGTCGGCGACCTCGCCATCGTTAATGGAATACTCACCTTCCGCGATGGCGAGAACGGCAAGCTGACCACGCTGACCATCACCGACTTCGAGCTCAACGCGCGCGACCCGCAGTCCGCGGTGAGCGCGCGCTTTCGCGGCAGCGTCGACGACATCGCGATCACGCTCGAGGGCGACCTGGGCCCGCTGGCGTCGCTTGCCCAGCGTCGCTGGCCGTACCCGGTGGCGCTCAAGGGGCAGATCAATGGGCAGCAGGCCTCCGTCGACACCAAAATCAAGGTGCAGGACCAGACGGTAACGCTGGACCCGCTGGAGCTCGGCATCGGCAAGAGCAAAGTTGTCGGACAGATGAACGTCGTTTCCGGCAAGGCGCGGCCCCGGCTCTCGTTCAAGCTCGCCGCGACCACGCTCTCGCTGGCCGACCTCGCGTTGCCGGTCAAGGCGGGGGCGGTGCGACCTGCCACCGCGCCGGTGAAATCACGCTACGTGTTCAGCGATGCGCCGATCGACCTCGGCGCGCTGCGCTCGGTCGACGCCGACGGCGAGCTTTCCGCGGACACGCTGCTGCTTCGCGACGGGCGCAAGCTCGATCACGCGCGGCTCCAGTTCAAGCTGCAGGACGGCGTGCTCGACGCGCCGGTGGTCCAGGCGGGCATTTTTGGCGGAACGCTGGCCGCGCGCATCAAGATCGATGCGACGCACGACAAAGACGCCGCGCTCAACCTGCACGTCGATGCCAGGTCGCTCGACCTCGCGGCGATCCTCGCGGAGGCGGGGATCAAGCGCGAGTTGCGCGGAGGCAAGACGTCGGTGAACGCTGACATCGCCGCGCGCGGAGCGTCGCTGCATCAATGGGCGGACAGCGCCAACGGCAGCGTGCTTGCGGTGGTGGGCCCGGCTTCGATGGGACATCCCAGCGCCGGCGGCGACGCGGCGTTCAACAAGCTCGCGGACGCGGTGAATCCGTTCCGCAACGTCGATTCCACCACCGAGATCCAGTGCGCGGTGATCCGGCTGCCGTTGTCGAGCGGGACCTCGCGCATCGATCGCAGCATCGCCATCGAGACCAACAAGATCGGCGCCAATGCCAGCGGGACACTCGACTTCGGCACCGAGATGCTGGACCTGTCGATCAAACCGCAGGTACGCAAGGGCATCTCGCTCAACATCGACCAGATCGCGTCGCTGGTGCGTTTTCACGGGCCGTTCAGCGCGCCGGTCGTCGGTGTCGACGCGAAGGCGTCGGCGGCTACCGTGGCGACGCTGGGCGCGGCGGTCGCCACCGGTGGGGCCTCGCTGCTCGGTCAGGTGCTGCTCAAGAGCGCCACCGCGGACGGCGCGGCACCGTGCCAGATCGCGCTGGGCAAGGCAGGAGCGCGCAGCGACGCGCCGCCGGCGACGGCTGCGCAGCCGGCGCCCTCCAACGATCTGGGCAAGGCGCTCGGCAAGTTGCTGGGACGCCAGTGGACTGACCGCTAGAGGTCCGCGCTCGAACCCGCGATCGCCGCGAGCTCCTTTTCCACGGCAGCGGCCGGGCGTCCACCGTTGAACATCGCGTTGAGCACCACGGCGCAGATCGCCGCCAGCGTGATGCCGCTGTGCACGATCGCATCGAGCCACTTCGGCGCCTGGTTGAAGAACGTCGGCGCCATCAGCGGGATCATGCCGACGGCAATGCTGACGGCCACGATGAGCAGGTTATGGCGTGCGGTGAAGTCGGCGCGCGCCAGGATCTTGATGCCGGTCGCCGCAACCATACCGAACATGCACAGTCCGGCACCGCCGAGCACCGGCAGCGGGATCGACGCGATGACGGTGGCCATCTTCGGAAACAGGCCGAGTGCGATCAGGATCACGCCCGACACCGCGACCACCCAGCGGCTGCGCACGCCGGTGATGCCGACCAGCCCGACGTTCTGTGAGAACGATGTATAGGGGAAGGTGTTGAAGATGCCGCCGATGATCGTTCCCAGCCCGTCCGCCGCCAGTCCACGGCCGATGTCGTTCGAGCCGACGCGGCGGTCGCAGATCTCGCCCAGCGCGAGGAACATCCCGGTCGACTCGACCATCACCACGACCATGACCAGGCACAGCGAGATCACGGCGCCGAAATCGAAGGTCGGCGGGCCGAAGCGAAACGGGTAGACGGCGGCAATCCATTCCGCCTCGGCCACGCCGTCGAAGCGCACCATGCCCAGCGCGAGCGCGACGGCGAAACCGACGACGAGTCCGAGCAGCACGGCGATGTTGGCGATGAAGCCGCGGCCCCAGCGGTTGAGCGCGAGGATCGTGGCGAGCACGATGGCGACGATGGCCAGCGCCTGTCCAGACGCGCCGTCCTTCACCGCCGGCACGCCGCCGATCGCCCAGGTTACGCCGACCCGCAGCAGCGTGATGCCGATGACCGTGATGATCGTGCCGGTAACCAGCGGCGGGAAGTAGCGCACCAGCTTGCCGAAGTAGGGCGACACCAGCACCGCGAAGACGCCGGCAGCGATGACCGCGCCGAAGATCGCCGTGATCGGCAGGTTGGCGTTGGCCATCGCCACCATCGGGCCGACGCCGGCGAAGGTGACCCCCATCACCACTGGCATGCGTATGCCGAACTTCCAAATCCCGATGCACTGAATAAGCGTGGCGATGCCGCATGCGAACAGGTCGGCGTTGATGAGGAACGCGATCTGGTCCTTGGGCAGCTTGAGAGCACCGCCCAGTATCAGCGGAACGGCGATCGCGCCGGCGTACATGACCAGCACGTGCTGCAGTCCCACGGCGATCATCGGGCCCGCGGGAAGCACGCGGTCGACAGGGTGGATTGCCTCGGATGCTTCTGTCGTGCTCATGGTCTCTGCTCCCTTGGGTGATGTTCAGTCTTTCAGCAGCGCGTCAAGGCGCAGCCTCGCGATGCGCGCGATCTGTGCGAGTGCCTCGCTGAATTCGGTCTGCCGATCGTGCTCCAAGCGCCGCTCGAAGTGCTCGATGATCGTTGCGCGGTCCATGTCCTTGACCGCGACGATGAACGGGAATCCGAACTTCGCGTTGTACGCGCGATTGAGCGCGGTGAGCCGCGAGAACTCGCGCGGCGAGCACTGCGTCAGCCCGGCGCTGCCTTGCTCGCCTTTCGAATCCGCTGTCATCTCGCCGCGGATCGCGGCCTTGCCGGCGAGCTCCGGGTGCGCGCGCATCACGGCGAGTTGCGTATCGATCGGGGCACGCGCCAGCGCGTTCATCATCGCGCCGTGCAGGGCTTCGACATCGACGAAAGGGCGAGCCCGCCACGCTTCCTCGGCAATCCACGGCGAGTGCTCGACGATTCCCCCTAGCGCCGAAATGAAGGCGGCGCAGTCGAGCGCGTTGGCCTGGTCGACGGTCATGCCGATGCGCCGTACGGATGCGCGGCGATCCAATGGCGCGCGATCTCGATGCGCCGGGCGAACCAAACGTCCGGATGACCGCGCGCGTAATCGATGAAGCGGGCGAGCGCGGCGGTGCGTGCGGGCCGCCCTGCCAGCCGGCAATGCAACCCGACCGAGAGCATCTTGGGCGCATCGAGCCCGCGCGGATCGCCTTCCGCGTAGAGCACGTCGAACGCATCCTTGAGATACGCGAAGAACTGCTCCCCCGTGTTGAACCCCTGCGCGGTGACGAAGCGCATGTCGTTGGTGTCGAGCGAGTAGGGGACGATCAGCAGCGGCGTCGTGCCGGTTTCCGTGCTCACCGGAACCCAGTAGGGAAGGTCGTCGGCGTAGCCATCGGCCGAGTACACGAAGCCTCGGTGCTCGACGAGCAGCCGACGCGTGTTGGGGCTGTCGCGTCCCGAGTACCAGCCCAGCGGCGGCCGGCCGGTGAGCCGCGCAAGCGCCTCCACCGCATGCGCCATGTCGGCGCGCTCGGTCGCCGCGTCGACGTCCTGGTACGAGATCCACCGCCAGCCATGCGACGCGATCTCGTGGCCGTCGCGCAGCATCGCCTCGGCCACGCCGGGGTTGCGCTCCAGCGCCATGCCGACGCCGAACACCGTCGCCGGGACGCTGCGCTCGCGCAGGCAGCGCAGCAGCCGCCAGACGCCGGCACGCGCGCCGTATTCGAAGAGCGACTCCATGCTCATGTGGCGCTGCGCGAACGGCTGCGCCGCGACGATCTCGGAAAGGAAGGTTTCCGACGCGGCGTCCCCGTGGAGTACCGAGTTCTCGCCACCCTCCTCGTAGTTGAGCACGAACTGCAGCGCGATACGCGCGCCGCCGGGCCATCGCGGGTGGGGCGGCCGCTCGCCGTATCCCGCGAGGTCGCGCGGGTAGGCGGCGGGATCGCGGGGATGCGGCGCGGGACCGGGAGGCGGCATGGAGGGTTTGGCGTAGCCAGCGCACGGCCGCCAATTGTCAACAATAGTGCCAAAAAGTGTTGACACCGTCAATGCGTGTTTGTTTACAATCATGCATCGATATCGGCGGGCCAGGCTGGCGCCGAGGCCGCCGCTTCTCAGCCATCGGATCGGTCATGCTCAACGCCTCAACGCCTTCGCGCCGCCGCAAGCCCGGCGCCTCCCGCCGCACGCGGCGCATCGACACGCGCCCGGCGCCGCCGTCGCGCCCCGAGGCCGCGCAGCGCATCTACGAGAACATCGTGCGCGCGGTGGAAGAGCACCGCCTGCCGCCGGGCACCAAGCTGGGCGAGCAGACCATCGCCGCGCTGTTCGGTGTCAGCCGCGCGCGCGTGCGCCAGGCGCTGCACCATCTTTCGCTCACGCACATCGTCACGCTGCACCCGAACCGCGGCGCATTCGTCGCCGAGCCGTCGATCAGGGAGGCGCGCGCGGTGTTCGCGGCGCGGCGGCTGGTCGAGCCGCCGCTTGCGGCATCGCTGGTGGGAAGGCTCGGGTCCGCCGAGCTGCAGAGCCTGCGGCGCCATGTCGGCGCGGAGGAGGCGGCGCGCAGCGCGCAGGACCGGCGCGAAAGCATCCGACTGTCGGGAGAATTCCATGTCATCCTTGCCGAGCTCTCGGCCAACACCGTGGTCACCGACATCGTTCGCGGACTGGTGGCGCGCTCATCGCTCATCATCGCGCTCTACCAGCGCGCCGGCAGCGCCGATTGCGCGCCCGACGAGCATGGCGAGCTGGTGGACGCGCTCGGCGGCCGTCCGGCGCGCGTGATCGTGCGCATCATGGACCATCACCTGCGCCACGTCGAAGCGAGCCTGCGGCTCGCCGCGCCAGCGCATGCCGAGGTCGATCTGCGCGCCGTGCTTGGCGCCGATGCGCGGTGACCCGGCCATGGGCAGGTTGACCACGCACGTGCTCGATACCGCGCGCGGCACGCCGGGCGCGGAGATGGACGTACGCTTGTACCGCGACGGCGGGCACGGCTACGAGCTGGTGGCGCACGCGCTCACCGGCGCCGACGGACGCTGCGCGGCGCCCCTGCTGGAGGGCGTCGCGCTGATCCCGGGCCGCTACCGGCTCGAGTTCGCCGCCGGCGCGTATTTCAGGTCATGCGGCGTGGTCCTTCCCAGCCCGCCGTTCGTCGACACGGTCACCCTTGACTTCGGCGTCGCCGATGCAACCGCGCATTACCACGTTCCATTGCTCGTCTCGCCGTGGAGCTATTCGACGTACCGTGGTAGTTGATGAAACATCCCCCCACGCTCGCTTCGCTCGCTGCCCCCCAGGGGGCGGGTCAGTCGGTCGGGGCGGCCCTTCCCGACTGACATGGAAGCCTACGCCGGCGAGTGGC
Organism: Betaproteobacteria bacterium; assembly: GCA_040005035.1. Taxonomy (GTDB): domain Bacteria; phylum Pseudomonadota; class Gammaproteobacteria; order Burkholderiales; family Casimicrobiaceae; genus PALSA-1003. The sequence continues at coordinate 8,719 of JBDTZQ010000029.1, forward strand.
TGCAGCTTCTGATCCGCTGGATCCACCTGATCACCGGCATCGCGTGGATCGGGTCGTCGTTCTACTTCGTCTGGCTGGACAACCACCTGCTGCCGCCGCTGGCGAAGGAGGACGCGGCCAAGGGCATCGGCGGCGAGCTGTGGGCGGTGCACGGTGGCGGCTTCTACGTGGTGCGCAAGTTCAAGGTCGCCCCCGAGCGGTTGCCCGAAACGCTGCACTGGTTCAAATGGGAAGCCTACTGGACGTGGATGTCGGGCTTCGCGCTGTTCGTCGTCATGTACTACCTGCACGCGTCGACGTACATGATCGATCGCGGCGTCGCCGACATCAGTCCCCTCCAGGCTGTGGGAGTGAGCGTCGTGTTGCTCGCCGCAGGATGGGTGTTCTACGACCAGCTGTGCCGGCGTCTTGGATTCGATCGCGAGGCGTGGATCGCGGTCGCGATGGTCGCGATGGTTGCCCTCGTCGCATGGGCGCTGTCGCACCTGTACAGCGGACGCGCCGTGTACATGCAGGTGGGCGCCATGCTCGGCACGATCATGGCGGCGAACGTGCTCATGGTGATCATTCCTTCGCAGCGCAAGCTCGTCGAGGCGAAAGAGCAGGGCGTCGCGCCCGATCCGGTGTACGGCCGCCACGGCAAGCAGCGCTCGGTGCACAACAACTACTTCACGCTGCCGGTGCTGCTCATCATGATCAGCAACCACTATCCGATGACGTGGGGCAGCCGCCATGGATGGCTGGTGCTGGTGGCGATGCTGCTGCTCGCGGCGTATGTGCGGCACTTTTTCAACTTGCGCCGTCGTGGGCGCACGGTGTGGGCGATCCCGGTCAGCGCCGCGCTGGCGGCCGCCGCACTGGCCATAGCGATCGCTCCTGGCGCGCTTTCACCGGGCGGTGGCGAAGCGGCGAGCTTCGCGCGCGTGCAGGCCATCGTCGCGCAACGCTGCGCCGGTTGTCACGCCGAGCACCCGACGCAGGAAGGATTCGCGGTCGCGCCCAAGAACGTGATGCTGCACACGCCCGCGCTCATCGCGGCCAACGCGCAGAAGATCTACGAGCAGGCGGTTGCCACGCGCGCCATGCCGATCGGCAATCTCACCGCTATGACCGACGACGAGCGCGCGACGCTGTCCCGCTGGATTGCTGCCGGCGCGCCGTCGCGATAGCGGGTGTACGAGTCGCTACGCCGATCGTACGTCGTCGCGATTGCCTAGGGCCTCAACGGGCCCCTAGTCAGGCGAGACCAGCGCGGGTGTTTCGAGAAGGTTGATTGCGGTCTTCGCCACCTGCAGCGTGTCGTAGTACGCATAGCCCGCCACCGCCGCCGCGCCCAGCACCGGAACCCAGCGGCTGGCGCTGGTGCCGGCAACGCGCTGCGTCACCGACATGCCGATGCTGCTGAGCACGCTTTTGAGCGCGCCTCCGGAGAGTTGGCGGAACATCAGTCGCTGGCCGGTTCGCACGACGACGTCGCGAGTGAACTGCGTTGCGGCGTGGCGGAACAGGCAGTAGACCATGTGCGAGCGCGTGAGCTGGAGATCCTTGCCGTAGAGCCCGGCGATGTCGGAGACGAGCTGCGCCTGGATGCGCCAGATCGCCACCAGGTCCGGCAGCACGGTGAGCATCCCGAGCGCGCCCGGTGGCAGCGCCAGCGCGCCCGACAGCGTCGCGGCCTTCGCCGCTGCCTTGCGGGCGAGTGCGCGAGCTGCGCGCGCCGGGGCTTCAACCGCGCGTTGACGCGACGCGGGAATGCCGGACACGGCATTTTCCAGCGCACCGAGAATGCGCGCGCTAAGCGGCGTCGGCAGCGGCGTGACAAGTGGCGTCGTCATGGACATAAAAGCCCCGAGTGGTCGCGCCATGCATGCGGGGCGCGCCACGGATACGTGCAGTATAAAGGTTACAATCACCGGCAGAAACAAGCCTGCGGGGGAGGGCAGCATTGTCGAAGTCGCCTATTCTGACGTATCAGGTCATGCCTCCGGCATACGTCGAATACGACCCGACGGTAGTCGCCGTCGCGCAGCGCGTGGTCGACGCAATCCACGCCAAGGCGTCGTGGGTTCACGCCGAGCACATCGGCAGCACGGCTATCCCGAACTGCGCCGGCAAGGGTATCGTGGACCTGGCGGCGTTCTACCCCGCCGACACGCTGGCCCAGACCCGCGATGCGCTCGACGCCATGGGATTTCAGAGACAGCGCGCCGGGCACATCTTTCCGGAGAGCCGTCCCATGCGCGTCGGCGCGATCGAGCATGACGGGCAGATCTTGCGGTTGCACGTTCACGTGGTGGCGCGTGACAGTTCGGAAGCTGCCGACCTGCGCCGTTTCCGCGACGTCCTGCGCGGCAACGACGCGCTGCGCGAGGCTTACCAGGCGAAAAAACGTGCAATCCTGCAATCCGGGCTGAGCGAGCCCGTCGGCTATACGCGCGAAAAAGGCGAGTTCATCACCGCCGTCCTCGGCCAGGCCGCGTAGTCCGCGAAGGCTCCCATGCGCATCGGCGTTCCGCGTGAGCGCAAGGACGGCGAGCGTAGAGTCGGCCTCGTCCCTGAAAATGTGCGCGAGCTCGTGGCTGCGGGTCACGAGGTCCTCGTCGAGCGCGATGCCGGCGTGCGCGTCGGCTTCGACAACGGCAGCTACGCCGCGTGCGGCGCGATCCTCGAGCCGGCCACCGATCGCATCTTCGCGTGTCCGCTCATCGTCAAGGTAAAGGAACTGCAGCCTGCCGAGTTTGCATTGCTGTCGCGCGGCACCGCAGTGTTCGGCTTTGCGCAGCTCGGCCGTGATCGCGCGCTGCAGGACGCGGTGCTTGCCGCGCATGTCGCGTGCATCGCGTACGAAACCGTCGCCGGACCCGAGCAGACGCTGCCGCTGCTGTCGCCGATGTCGCGCATCGCCGGACGCCTGGCCCCGTTCATCGGCGCGTCGCTGCTCATGACCGATCGCGGCGGCGGCGGCGTGCTGCTCTCCACGATCGACGGCGTGCCTGCCGCCAGCGTGACCATCGTCGGTGCCGGCGTGGTAGCGCGCGAGGCCGCGCTGCTCGCTGCCGATCTTGGAGCCAAGGTGCGCGTGCTCGGCCGCTCGGCGACCCGGCTCGACACCCTGCGCGTTGCCTGCGGCGATCGCATCCTGACCGCGCCCGCCGAGCCCGATGCGATCGCCGCGGCGATCCGCGAGTCCGACCTCGTCGTCGGCGCGGTACTGCAGCCGGGGGCGCTCTCGCCCAAGCTCATCTCGCGGCGGATGCTGAGCTTGATGCGCCCGGGCTCGGTCTTCATCGACGTGGGTATCGACCAGGGCGGCATCGCAGAGACCTCGCGCATGACCTCGTTGTCCAATCCGACCTACGTCGAGGAAGGCGTCATCCATTACTGCGTTCCCAACATGCCGGCGCTGGTCGCGCGCACCGCGACGCTGGCGCTGACGCAGGCGACGCTTCCCTACGTGCTGTTGCTCGCCAACCTTGGCATCGACGCTGCGCTCGCCGCGGATGGCGGCTTGCGCGCGGGCCTGCAGGTTCGCGATGGCGAGGTTACGCATCCCGCTCTTGCAGCCGACCGCGCTCGCGCGCAGAAGGGGATACGCTCGTCGTGACTCGAAGCGGCGCTTGCCACGTCGATCCATCTCCAGTACAAGAACTTCGCTTCGCAACCTAGGAAACGCACGATGCAGGTCTTCGGATTCGCAGGATGGTCGGGCAGCGGCAAGACGACGTTGATCGAGCGGCTCATCCCGCGTTTCGTCGCGCAGGGCCTGGTCGTGTCGCTGGTCAAGCACGCGCACCATGAGTTCGACATCGACCGCCCGGGCAAGGACTCACATCGCCACCGCGAGGCAGGCTGCCGCGAAGTGCTGATCAGCTCCGGTGTTCGCTGGGCGCTGATGCACGAGTTGCGCGGCGCGGCCGAGCTGAGCCTGGGCGACGCGTTGCGGCGACTATCGCCGTGCGATCTGGTACTGGTCGAAGGTTTCAAGTCGGCGCCCATCCGCAAGCTCGAGGTCTACCGCGAAAGCGTCGGCAAGCCGCTTCTGCATCCGAACGATCCGCACATCGCCGCGCTGGCGAGCGATGTTCCGATGCGCGCCGCGGTGCCGACCTTCGCATTGGGCGACATCGACGCCATCGCGGCCTTCATCCGCGTGCACGCGACGGAAAGTCTCTCCCAGGCGGGCTGACGATCGCTTTTCGACGCTTGGCCGGCGACCGCGCGGCACCCGGGGCTGGCGCCCTTGGAACTCCTTTGTCAGGCCGTCCTCCAATGCAGGTGTCGGGGCGCTACAACACCTTTGGCCGACAGGCGGTCGACCCTCGCCAGGAAAATTGACACCGCCTAGGGGCGGGCGTAACTTGAAATCAGACAAGTACCCGGGACGGCTGCGCCGGAATGCGAGTCCGCGAAGGGTTGTAGCACCATGAAAAACAAGACTTTTCTTATTTTGGTGAGCGCTGCGTTGATGGCAGCCTCGGGGCTGCCCGCGGCGGCCGAGTCCGGCTTTTATGGCGGCATTTCCGTCAGCGAGGGCGCGAGCGCCCCCAACGGGCTCAAACGGGCCGATGTGCCGCTGACGTGGACCCGGTTCGCGGCGCCTGTGACCGACGATACCGTGCCCCGTTCGATGGTATTCGGCGGGTATCGCTGGAAGAGCGATGTATCGTTCGAAGCCGCGTTCAATACCGGTGACAAATATTCGCTCCAGCCGCGCCGCGTTGCGGCGGGCGCGGGTTTCTTCGGCCTGTCCAGTGGCGACGTGGCCGCGCATACGTGGAACGCCGACGTCTACACGAGCTGGGAGATGGTGCGCAGCCTCTCGCTCTACGGCCGGCTCGGCTATGCGCAGACCGAGACCCGGCCGCTGTTCGCCGGCGCGTCCATCGTTCCCGGCGACATACGCCGCGCGCGCGAAGGCGTGAACTACGGCGTCGGACTGCGCTACGACATGAGCCAGTCGCTGGGCCTGCGTGTCGAGTACGCGCGCTTCGGACGTTTCGTCGGCGAAGCGGCGACCGGGGGGCTGTTGCCCGAATCCGACCAGGTCATGATCGGCGTCCAGTTCAAGTTCTAGAGCGCACTGTCCCTGCATGCACCAAAACGCCGGCTGCCCGGCGTTTTTCATTTGGGCCGGCATGCCCGGTGTTCTCATCGAGGCGTCTTTGCGCGCCGTTTTTTGATCGCGCGCCACGTTGCGCTACCATGGCGGCATGGTCCGTCTGGTCTATCTGGCGCGTCTGCGCGATGCATTGGGCAGTGGCGGTGAGAGCGTCGACCTTCCGGGTGATGTCGCCACCGTCAACGCGCTTCTCGCGTGGCTGGCCGGACGCGGCGACGCCTGGGCACGAGAACTGGCGCCTGGGCGCGCCGTACGCGTCGCCGTGAACCACGATCTCGCGCAGGCGCACACGCCGATCCGCGCCGGCGACGAAGTCGCGCTCTTTCCGCCGGTCACCGGCGGATGACGCGATGAGCGTGCGCGTCCAGCGCGAGGAGTTCGACGTCGCGCGCGAAATCGCGGACCTTCGCGCCGGCAACGCGCGCATCGGCGCGGTCGCCGCGTTTATCGGCATCGTCCGCGATGTGAACGACGGCGACGACGTGCGCACGCTGACGCTGGAGCACTATCCCGGAATGACCGAAAAAGCGCTCGAGGTGATCGTTGCCGACGCGCGCGGGCGCTGGGACGTTTTCGACGTGCGCATCATTCACCGCGTCGGTACGCTGGCCCCGACCGATCCGATCGTGCTGGTGCTCGTGGCCAGCGCGCATCGCGGTGACGCGTTCTCGGCATGCGAGTTCGTCATGGACTACCTCAAGACGCGGGCGCCGTTCTGGAAAAAGGAGGCGACGCCGCAAGGCGAGCGCTGGGTCGAGGCACGCGAGCGCGACGACGACGCCGCGGCGCGCTGGTAGCAGTCCAACAGGGGAAGTTGTCCCGCGTTCGCGATCGCGCGAAATCGCGGCACGACGGTGAACAGCTTTGCCGACGCACTCCGCACCTTCTTCGCCCGGCACCACGCGGCTGCTCGCCATCGACTGGGGCACGACGTCGGCGCGCGCCTATGCGCTGGACACGCAGGGCCGCATCGTCTCGCAGCGCAGCGAGCCGCTGGGCATCCAGCGGATGAAGGAAGGCGATTTCGCCGCGTCCCTCACGACCCTCAGCGCCGGGACGCCGGACACCGTTCCTGTCCTGGCGTGCGGAATGATCGGCAGTCGGCAAGGGTGGCTCGAGGCACCGTACCGGCACTGCCCCGCGGGGCTCGACGAGATCGCCGCGGGTATTACGCCGGTGCCGGGGTCCCGCCTGTCGATCGTGCCGGGACTCATGCATAACGAGCGCGGCGGCGCACCCGACGTGATGAGAGGCGAGGAGACGCAGATCCTCGGCACGGTCGACGACGATGCGCTCCATGTCGTGGTGCTTCCGGGCACCCACAGCAAATGGGCCGCGGTCGAGCGCGGTGCGATCCGCGAGTTCAGGACGTACATGACTGGCGAACTGTTCGCGGTGCTGCGCGAGCACAGCATTCTCGGGCGCATGATGGACGAGCACGGCGCGCACGAGGATCGTGCGGCGTTCGAACGCGGCACTGCCTGGAGCCTGCGCAACGAAGCGGCGCTCACGCACGACCTTTTTTCCGCGCGCACGCTGCCGCTGACCGGCGCGCTTGCGTCGTCGGCCGTCGGCGATTACCTTTCGGGTTTGCTGGTGGGGGCGGAGATCGCTGCGGCGAGGCACTGGATGGATCACCACGCGCCGCGCGGCGCCGCGGTGACGCTGGTCGGCGATGCAGCGTTGTGCGCGCGCTACCTCGCGGCGTTGCGCGTCGCCGGCATCGGCGCCGCCCTCGGTATTGAACATGCGTCGGCCACAGGCCTGTGGCGGCTCGCCAACCGCGCAGGGCTTGTGAAATCATGAATTCACCATCGCTGCGCCCGTACCTTTCGCCCTTGCCGCTCATCGCCGTGCTGCGCGGCATTTCTCCCGTGGAGATCGGTCCGGTCGGCGCCGCACTCGGCGACAACGGATTTCGCATCCTGGAAGTTCCGTTGAACTCGCCCGATCCGATGGAGAGCATCGCGCTGCTCGCGCGCAACTTCGGCGAGCGCTGCCTCACCGGCGCCGGTACCGTGGTCAAGGTCGCCGACGTTGCCCGGGTCGCGCAGGCGGGTGGGCGGCTGGTGGTCATGCCGCACGCCGACGTCGCGATCATTCGGGAGGCGAAGCGGCTGGGGATGGTGTGCGTTCCGGGGGTCTCGACACTGACCGAGGCGTTCGCCGCGCTCGACGCCGGCGCCGACGGGCTGAAGATGTTTCCCGCGGAATTATTGACGCCCGCCGTGCTCAAGGCGTGGCGCGCGGTGCTGCCGCGGGACACGCTCGTTTTCGCCGTCGGTGGCATTCGTCCCGACAATATGGCGCCCTACTGGGACGCGGGCGCCGACGGCTTCGGAACGGGCTCCAATCTCTACAAGCCCGGCGCTACGGCGGATTCCGTCACCGCTGCGGCCGCGGCGTACGCCGCTGGCTTCGCGGTTCTCAAGCCACGCTGATCGATCCGATGGCGGCTCTGAAATTCGACGTGGTCGCGCTGGGCGAGCCCATGGTCGAGTTCAACCAGGTGCGTCCTGACGATCCGACGTTGTATCGCCAGGGCTTCGGCGGGGACACCTCGAACTGCATCATCGCGGCGGCGCGCCTGGGTGCGCGCACGGCGTACGTCACGCGGCTGGGTGACGACGCGTTCGGCCGCATGTTCAGCGAGTTGTGGCGTCGCGAAGGCGTCGACGCGCGCGGCGTCGGCATCGATACGAGCGCGCCCACCGGCATTTATTTCGTGACGCACGGCCTCAACGGTCACGAGTTCAGCTACCGTCGCGCCGGCTCCGCGGCCGCGCGCATGCAGCCTGGAGACCTTCCGCTCGACGTCATTCGCGCCGGCAAGGTGCTGCACATCTCCGGCATCAGCCAGGCGATCAGTGACAGCGCCCGCACCAGCGTTTCCGCCGCGATCGCTGTGGCGCGCGCCGCGGGCGTTCGCATCTCGTACGATTCCAACCTGCGGCTCAAGCTCTGGCCGCTGGAACAGGCCAAGGCCGTGATCATCGAGACCGTCGCGCGCTGCGATTGGTTCGTGCCGAGCCTGGAAGAGGTGCAGCTGCTTTCAGGCGAGAGAGAACCCGCGGCGATCGTCGAATGGGCGCACGCACTCGGCGCGCCGGTGGTCGTGCTCAAGATGGGCGCCGACGGCTGCTGGGTGTCGAGCACGGGTGTGCGCGAGCACATCCCCGGCAATCACGTCGATGCGTGCGACGCGACGGGCGCGGGCGACTGCTTCGATGGCGCGTTCGCAGCGCGCATCGTCGCGGGCGATTCACCGCTCGACGCGGCGCGGTACGCCAACGCCGCCGCGGCGCTGGCGACCACCGGCTTCGGCGCGGTGGCGCCGCTACCGCGCCACGAGGACGTCGTCGCATTCCTGGGTCGTGCGCGATGAGCGCCGCCGGGCCGCCCCAAGGCGCTCGCCCCCCTCCGGGGGGAGGTCGCGCAGCGACCTCGGGGGGACCCATGACCGCTAAGACTTTTCGGGACGACCTCCTCGCAGGGAAGGTCGCGCTGGTCACGGGCGGGACCAGCGGCATCGGCGCCGCGATCGGCAACGCGCTGGCACGCTGCGGCGCGACCGTCACCGTCACCGGCGCGACCGCGCGTGAGGCGGATGCAGCCCGAGCCGCTTCGGGGTTCGCGGCCGCCGAGGCGCGGACGCTCGACGTGCGCGACGGGGGCGCCGTCACCGCGTGCGTCGCGGCGCTGCCAAGGCTCGACATCCTGGTCAACTGCGCAGGCGTCATCCGCCGCGTCGACGAGCACGACCCGGAAATCTTCGCGCAGGTAGTCGACGTCAACCTGAACGGCACCATGCGAGCCTGTGCAGCGGCGCGGCCGATGCTGGCACAAACGGCGGGATGCATCGTCAACACCGGCTCGGTGTATTCGTTCTTCGGCGGCCCGCACGCTCCGGGGTACACCGCGAGCAAGGGCGGTGTCGCGCAGCTCACCAAAGCGCTGGCGGTGGCGTATGCTGGGGAAAAAATCCGCGTGAATGCCATCGCGCCGGGCTGGATCGCGACGCCACTCACCGAGACCGTGCGCAACGACGCGCTGAAGAGTGCGGGCATCCTGGCGCGCACGCCGCTCGGCCGCTGGGGAGAGCCGGAGGATGTCGCCGGTGTCGTCGTGTTCCTGTGCTCGCCGGCCGCGGCGTTCATGACCGGCGCCATCGTGCCTGTCGATGGCGGGTATCTCGTCGCGTGATGAGGAGGAAGAATGACCATCGGCATCGCGATTCGCTGTCTGAAGAAGGGCGAGTGGGAGCGCGCGCACGGCATGGTTCAGCAGGACGAGAGCAAGCTCGGCTGCTGGGCTCACGGCATCGTGCACCTGGTGGAGGGCGACTTGGGGAACGCGCGATACTGGTATCGGCGGGCGAGCCGACCCTTTCCGAAAGATCGCGACGTCGACCGCGAGGTTGCCGAGCTGACCCGTGCACTCAAGGAAGAGCATTGAGCGGCGACTTGATCGCACACCGACCCCCGCATTGAGCGCGCCATTCATACTTCCGTCCTCCGGCATCGTGCCGGAGCTGGCGTTGCGCGCGATGCCCGACGATGAGCGCGTCTGGGTTCCGCAGGCCAAGGACGTGTGGTTCCGGCCGCTGCTGCTCAACACCGTCAGCGGCGGTTGGTGCAACCTGCTGCGCGTTCGCAAGTCCGGCGTGCTGAGCCGCCACCGTCATCCGATGATCGTCGTGGGTTACGTGATTCGGGGGAAATGGCGCTACCTGGAGCACGACTGGATCGCCGACGAGGGCAGCTTCGTCTACGAGCCGCCGGGCGAGATCCATACGCTGGTCGTGCCAGACGACTGCGCCGAGATGATCACGTTCTTCAACATAGCCGGCGCGATGATCTATCTCGACGAGGCCGGCCGCCAGATCGGCTACGAGGACGTCTTCACCAAGATCGAGATGTGCCGCGCGCATTACGCCGCGTGCGGGCTCGGCGCCGGCTACGTGGATCGCTTCGTGCGCTGACGCTGTCCCAGCGCATCGACTTCGCTACAATCTCCCAATGGCCCTGCAACTCGCCGCGATCGCGATCGGCGCATCCCTGGGTGCGTGGCTGCGCTGGGGGTTTTCATTCTGGCTGGGACCTCATTCCGTCACGTGGCCGCTGGGGACGCTCGCCGCCAACCTCGTCGGCGGCTACCTGGTCGGCATCGCGGTGGCGTTTTTCGCGCTGCGTCCGGAATTGCCGGTGGAGTGGCGCCTGTTCGCGATCACCGGATTCTTGGGCGGCCTCACCACGTTCTCGACATTCTCGGCGGAAGTCACCGACCTGCTCGCGCGCGGCGACTTGCTCGCCGGCGTCGGCCTCGCGTCGGTGCATCTGTTCGGCTCGCTGCTGCTCACCGCGGCAGGTTTTGCAACGCTTCGGCTGCTTGCCTGATCGCCGAGATCATTCACATTCACGGAGATACGCATGCCCAGTGCCATCCGCATCACGGAAGTCGGCGGTCCGGACGTCATGAAATTGGAAAGCGTCAATGTCGGCGATCCCGGCCCCAACGAAGTGCGGGTGCGTCAATCCGCGGTCGGTCTGAACTACATCGACACCTACCATCGCAGCGGTCTGTACAAGATCCCGCTGCCTTCGGGCATCGGCAGCGAAGCCGCGGGTGTGCTCGAAGCGGTCGGCGCGGGCGTGACCGAATTCAAGGCCGGCGATCGCGTCGCGTACTCCGGTGGACCGCTGGGCGCGTACGCCGATGCACGCGTAATGCCTGTCGACCGCCTGGTGAAGATTCCCGACGGCGTCACCGACCGCTCCGCGGCGACACTGATGCTCAAGGGATTGACGGTGCAATACCTCCTGCGCCAGACCTACCGCGTGAAGGCCGGCGAGATGATCCTTCTGCACGCGGCCGCCGGCGGCATCGGTCTGATCGCCTGCCAATGGGCGCGCGCGCTCGGCGTGACAGTGATCGGAACCGTCGGCTCCGACGAGAAGGCTGCGCTGGCCAAGGCCAACGGCTGCACGCACACGATCGTCTACACCCGGGAGAACTTCGTCGAGCGCGTGAAGGAGATCACCGGCGGGAAGGGAGTACCCGTGGTGTACGACGCGATCGGGAAAGACACCTTTCCGGCGTCGCTGGACTGCCTTTCCCCGCGCGGCCTTTGGGTGAGCTTCGGCAACGCTTCCGGCGCGATTCCACCCTTCGACATTCTTCAGTTGTCGGTGAAGGGGTCGCTGTACGCGACGCGCCCGAACCTGTTCACCCACACCGCCAAGCGCGCCGACCTGCTGGCGATGGCCGCGGAGATGTTCGAACTCGTGCGCGCCGGCAAGCTCGTCAACGACGCGCGTCAGACCTACGCGCTGGCCGACGCGGCGAAGGCGCATCGCGATCTCGAGTCGCGAAAGACGACCGGCTCGACGGTGCTGCTTCCCTGAGTGCGCGGCTTCTTCGCGTTGCGCGGGGTTTGCGCGTAAGGATTACGTGCGGGGATCGTATGGCGGCACGCGCTGGCCGGTCGCACGGCCGTTACGCGTCGCGGCGTTGATCAATCGGCTCGCTTCCGGCGCGAGCTCGGACGCGACCAACCCCAGCGGCCCGCGTCCACCCTCGACCAGCGAATCCGCGGCAGCGCCGTGGAGGCTGACCGCGAGCGCGAGCGCCTCGTCGACGGCGATGCCCTGCGCCAGGAACGCGCCGATCATTCCCGCGAGCACGTCGCCGGTTCCCGCGCTGGCCAGCGCGGCGCTGCCGCTGGCGTTGATCGCCCAGGTGCCGTCCGTGAATGCGAGGACGCTGCCCGCGCCCTTGAGAACCGTCGCCGCATTGAACCGCGCTGCGAGCCGCAACGCGGCGTCGACGCGATCGCTCTGAATCGAGTCTGTGTCGCATTGCAGGAGCCGCGCGGCCTCGGCAGGATGCGGCGTGATCGCGGTCGCCGCGGCGCGGGTTGCGAGCATGCTCCCGAGGCTTGCATCCGCAGCGATGAGGTTCAGCGCCCCGGCATCGATGACGAGCGGGGTGGGGGCCGCCAGCGCCTGCGCCAGCGCTGCACGCGCCGACGCGTCGTCGCCCAGCCCCGGTCCCACCACCAGCGCGTCGCAGCTCGCGGCCAGCACGCGCTGCGCCGCCTCGATCATGAGCTCCGGCATCTGCCAGTCAACGGCGAGCGGCACACCTCCGGCAAGCCCCAGGCGCACTTTTCCAGCGCCCAGGCGAAGCGCGGCGCGCCCGGCGAGGAACGGCGCTCCGACCATCCCGTCGCTGCCCCCGAGTATGGAAAGTGTCCCGAACGTTCCCTTGTGGACGTTGTGCCGTCTGCGCCATAACGTCTCGGGTAGCGACTCGCGCAGCGCTTGCCAGCGCAGGCGCCGGCCGCGCGTCGGCTCGGCGCCTGCGATGTCGAGACCCAGCGTGTGCACGCTGATCGTCCCGCAGTGATCCGGTCCATCGGCGGTCAGCAATCCCGGCTTGAGCGCGATGAACGTGGCCGTGGCGTCGGCACGCATCGTGTGCTCCCCTGCGCAGCCGGTGTCGGCATTGAGTCCGCTGGGGATGTCCAGCGCGAGTACCGGCGCGGCGCCGTGGTTGGCGCGGGCTATCCATTGCGCATGCGGCGCGCCGATGTCGCGGGCAAGGCCGATACCGAAAAGCCCGTCGACGATCAATCCCGGTTCGTCGGCGTTGCTCCATTGCGTGCGCGTGATCCCGCCGCATGCATTCCACGCGCGCCACGCCGCGGCGGCATCACCCGCGAAGCGTTCGGCGTCGCTGGCGAATGCGACTTCCACGTCGAAATACCATGACTTGAGCAGGCGAGCGACCACCAAAGCGTCACCGCCGTTGTTACCCGGTCCCGCCAGAACCTGCACGCTTGCGGAGCGTGCCGCGATCCGCTCGCGCGCGATCTCTGCCGCAGCCAACCCGGCGCGTTCCATCAAAGGCAGTCCGGCCGCACCACGCTCGAGCAGACGCACCTCGCCGACGCGCAGTACCGAATCTTGTGCCATAGGCCGATTATAGGGGTGCCACGGCCCCGGTTTTCGCTCGCTCCAACTGTGGGTACGCTGTTGGACATTCCCCTGGTCAATGGCTACACTGGCGCGACAAGGCTGGCACCCACGATCTGGACGCCAATAAGCGCCAAGAAGCGTCAAGCCGGCCGCATGGGGATCTTAGGGGATCCTGCTGTCGACACCGGCGAAAGCGTTGTCCACGGATTTGCCGGTCGGCCGTTCTACCTTTTTCATTGTCGGAGGTTTGCATGAAGTTGCTTCCCAAGTTGGTCCTGGGTGTCGTCGCGCTGGCAGTCGCAGCCGGCGTTTCTGCCCAGACAGGTACCCTCAAGAAGATCAAGGATTCGGGCACGATCACCATCGGTCACCGTGACTCGTCGATCCCGTTCTCGTACTACGACGACAAGCAGCAGGTCGTGGGCTACGCGGTCGACATCTGCATGAACGCGGTGGAGGCAGTCAAGGCCGAGCTCAAGATGCCCAATCTCAAGGTCGTGCTGAATCCGGTGACTTCGGCGACGCGCATCCCGCTGATCGCCAACGGCACCATCGACCTCGAGTGCGGCTCGACGACCAACAACCTGGATCGTCAGAAGCAGGTGGCGTTCACCAACACCTACTTCGTCACTGCCAACCGCTACGTCGCCAAGAAGTCGTCGAACATCAAGTCGCTCGCCGACCTGAAGGGCAAGACGGTGGTGTCGACCTCGGGCACGACCAACATCAAGTGGCTGACCGAGGAGAATGGCAAGCAGAACATGGGCATGAACATCATTCCCGCCAAGGATCACGCCGAAGCCTTCCTGATGGTCGAAACCGACCGCGCGGTGGCGTTCTTCATGGATGACATCCTGCTCTACAGCCTGGTGGCCAGCGCGAAGACGCCCGGCGACTACGCGATCGGTTCCGAGGCTTACAGCGTCGAGCCCTACGGCGCAATGATGCCGAAGGACGACGCGGAATTCGCCAAGGTGATCAACACCGCCACGGCCAATCTGTACAAGAGCGGACAGATCAACACGCTCTACGACAAGTGGTTCATGAAGGCGATCCCGCCGAAGGGAATCAATCTCAACCTGCCGCAGAGCCCGCAGCTCAAGGCGGCATTGGCGAATCCGACGAACAACGGCGATTCTGCCGCGTACAAGTAGGTGCATTGAAATCGTAGAGAAATGTTGAGACGGGGAGCTTCGGCTCCCCGTTCTCGTTCGTTACGCGTTGTTGCTTCCATCGCCGCGCAAGCGGGAGATCGGCGAAATGAACTACAACTGGAACTGGGGCATCTTCTGGGAGATGTCCGCCGACGGCCGCCATACGTGGGCCATGACGCTGGTCATCGGCCTGGGGTGGACGCTGATCACCGCGTTGTGCGCGGGTGTGATCGCCCTCCTGCTGGGAACCACGCTCGGCGTCCTTCGCACGACCCAGAGCAAATGGGTGGTGCGCCTGGGCAACGCGTACGTCGAGATCTTCCGCAACATTCCGCTCCTGGTGCAGTTGTTCCTCTGGTTTTTCGTGTTCCCTGAGCTGCTGCCCAAAGTCGTCGGCGGCGCGATCAAGTCGATGAACCCGCCGTGGGCGTCGTTCGTGCCGGCGGTCATCGGCCTCGGGCTGTTCACCGCGGCGCGCGTCTCCGAGCAGGTGCGCGCCGGTATCCAGGCGTTGTCGCGCGGACAGCGCATGGCGGCGACGGCGATGGGACTCACCGAGGCGCAGTCCTACCGCTACATCCTGCTGCCGATGGCGTTTCGCATCATCCTGCCGCCGCTGACCTCGGAAACGATGAACTTGATCAAGAACACGTCGGTGGCGCTGACCATCGGCTTGATCGAGCTGACCGCGGCGGCGCGGTCGATGCAGGAATTCACGTTCCAGGTCTTCGAGGCTTTCACCGCGGCGACGGTGATCTACATCGTCGTCAACCTGATCGTGGTCAATCTCATGCGCTGGCTCGAGAAGGGCGTGGCGATTCCGGGGTTTGTCGGACCGCAGGTCGCCGAGGGAGCGCACTGATGAAACGACCCCCACGCTCGCCAGGCTCGCTGTCCCCAAGGGGGCGCAGTCAGTGGCTTGGGGCGGCCCGGCGCGACTGCAACGACCCCCACGCTCGCTTAAGCTCGCTGCCCCCAAGGGGGCGCAGTCAATCGCTTGGGGCGGCCCGGCGCGACTGACATGGGCGATTTCGACTTCGGCGTCATCGAGCGCTCACTCGGGTACCTGTTCAAGGAGGGAATGACCTTCACGCTGACGCTCACCGCGATGGCGGCGATCGGCGGCGTATTCTTCGGAACGCTGCTGGCGATGATGCGGCTTTCGTCGCACAAGTGGCTGTCGCTCCCCGCGACCGGCTACGTCAACCTGATGCGGTCGATTCCGCTGCTGCTGGTCATTTTCTGGTTCTACTTCCTGGTGCCGTACATCGGCGCGTGGGTCACCGGGTCGCCGCGGCCGATCAAGGTCGGCGCGTTCGCCTCCTCGGTGATCACGTTCATGATGTTCGAGGCGGCGTACTACTCGGAGATCATGCGCGCGGGCATACAGTCGATATCGCGCGGGCAGGTGTGGGCCGGCTACGCGCTGGGGCTTAACTACTGGCAGTCGATGAAGGAAATCGTGCTGCCGCAGGCGTTTCGCAACATGCTGCCGATCCTGCTCACGCAGACGATCATCCTGTTCCAGGACACGTCGCTGGTCTACGTGCTGTCGATCACCGATTTCCTCGGTGCGGCCTCGAAGATCGCGCAGCGCGACGGACGCCTCGTGGAGATGTATTTATTCGCCGCACTCGTTTATTTCTGCATGAGCTTCGGCCTGTCGTATGTCGTCAAGCTGCTGCAGCAAAAGATCGCAATCATTCGTTAGGAGCGGCATGTCATGCCGATGATCGAACTCAAGGATGTATCGAAGTGGTACGGCAGCTTCCAGGTCCTGACCGACTGCACAACCAGCGTCGCAAAGGGCGAGGTCATCGTCGTGTGCGGTCCCTCCGGATCGGGCAAGTCGACGCTGATCAAGGTGGTCAATGCGCTGGAGCCGTTTCAGAAGGGCGACATCGTCGTCGACGGCATCAAGGTCAACGACCCGAAGACCAACCTGCCGAAGCTGCGTGCGCGCGTCGGCATGGTGTTCCAGAACTTCGAGCTGTTCCCGCACCTGTCGATCACGCAGAACCTCGCGCTGGCGCAGATCAAGGTGCTCGGACGCAGCAAGGACGAGGCGATACAGCGCGGGCTCAAGCTCCTCGACCGCGTCGGCCTGATCGAGCAGAAGGACAAGTTTCCCGGGCAGCTATCTGGTGGTCAGCAGCAGCGCGTCGCGATCGCGCGGGCGCTGTCGATGGACCCGATCTGCATGCTGTTCGACGAGCCGACGT
>JBDTZQ010000030.1:0-25058 GCA_040005035.1 Betaproteobacteria bacterium
CGAGCCTGCGGTCGCGCCGTCGCCGACCAAGCTGAGCTCGATGTCCGAGCCCGCATCGAACCACAGCAGGCGACGCGTGTATTCGGGGTGCGCGCGGATGCGCTGCGCCAGCGCGTCGGAACGCCAGCCCAGCCTTCCGAAAATGACCAGGCGCGCATCGGTGCCTCGCGACCAAAGCGCATCGAAGGCATCGAGCATCAGGGAATGCCCCTTGCGCGGCTCGATGGTCCCGACCGTAAGATAGACGCCGCCAGTGGCGTCCCGAAACGCCGCATCGACCGCAGTCAGCGTCCCCGGATCGCGCTCCTGGTTCTCGATCTCGAATCCCGCGCCAAGGTAGAAGTATTCAACGCGCGGTGGTTGATTCACGATCCCGCTCGTGAGCAGGTGCGCGCGCGTTGCGTCCGCCACCGAACGCGATATGCCAAGAAGTCCGTGCAGGTAGGGGACCGTACGCCTGAGCCAGTAGTCAAAAACAACCGGGCTCCCTTCCGGTGCCAGATCGGGATGCTGCAGAGGAATCAGATCGTTGACGACCGCCCAGATTTCGACGCCAGCGGCCTTCGCACGCGACAATTCGCGCGAAAGATCGACGTTCCAAGTGGAATCCAAGAGCACCAGCACGTCGCCGCGCCGGAAGTCTGTCGGCGGATGCACCGCCGTGCGAAATGAAATTGCCCAGCGACGAAGATTCTGAACCGCGTATACGCATCGACGCAGCGCGTACTCCAGGCGTTGCGAGAACATTGCGTTGCGCATCGACTCCGACGGCAGTATGCGCACGATACCGGAGCGCACGCGATGGAACATCCAGCGCAGAACGTCGATGAGACTCGCGCGCGATGCCCTTCGAGTCGCGTGTGCACGCTCCACAGCGAGCGACCCTATGGGCTCGAGATAGCGGCCGTTGTAGATGACTGCCGTGCAAGGCGGCGTCTTGACCGCCGCTGACGCATTGATCAGATTGCGGACTGCGCGCTGGATGCCGGTGTTGTACCGGCTGGCATAGGTGCTCGTGCATTCGAGGAAGACCCGCCGCGGGGTAGCGCCTTGTCCGGCAGGGACTGCGCCCACAGGCTCGCTCAAATGCCGCCGCGGGAACCGTCAACGCACGTCACGTCGGCGCGTGCCATACAGCATGCACGCCGAAGACATTCACTCGCGGCCGACGCGCTGCACGTCGGCATCCACCATCATGCGGATCAGCGTCCCGACGTCGGTCTTCGGCTGCCAACCCAGCTTGGCCTTGGCCTTTGCCGGGTTGCCGAGCAGTACATCGACCTCGGCCGGACGGAAGAATTTCGGATCGATCACCACGTGGTCGTTGTAGTCGAGCCCGACATGATCGAATGCGATTTTGCACATGTCACGGACCGTTGTTGAGGTGCCGGTGGCAATGACATAGTCGTCGGACTTGTCCTGCTGCAGCATCAGCCACATCGCTTCGACATAATCTCCGGCGAAACCCCAGTCGCGCTTGGAATCGATGTTGCCGAGTCGCAATTCCTTCTGCTTGCCGAGCTTGATGCGTGCAACGGCGTCGGTAACTTTACGGGTGACGAATTCGATGCCGCGCAGCGGCGATTCGTGGTTGAAGAGGATGCCGCTCGACGCGTGCATGCCATAACTCTCGCGGTAATTGACCGTGATCCAGTGGCCAAAGAGTTTCGAGACTCCATACGGACTGCGCGGATAAAACGGCGTGGTCTCGGACTGCCTGTCGGCCTGCACGAGCCCGAACATCTCGCTGCTCGAAGCCTGATAAAAACGGGCGCTCGAGCCAAGCGTACGGATGGCTTCGAGTACGTTGACTACGCCAACACCATTGACCTGCGCGGTCACCGCTGGCTGCTGCCACGACGTGCCGACGAAACTCTGCGCGGCGAGGTTGTAGACCTCCCCCGGCTGCGCCACTTCGACGGCCTGGCACAGCGACGACATGTCCGTCAGGTCGCCGTGCACGAGCGTAACGGCGTCCTCGACCTGCATTTCACGCAACCGCCACAATGAATCGGTGCCGCGCCGCGCCACCACTCCGAAAACGCGATAGCCCTTGTCGACGAGGAAGCGCGCAAGATACGCTCCATCCTGGCCGGTGATGCCCGTAATCAATGCCGATTTGCCCATTGGTTTGCGCCGCGCCGCATCGACTCGGCTGCTCTTTCGAGGTTCTATCGGGGCTGCACTTTAACATTTTGCCTCATAATCTGGGACCTCGGGCTGCAGCGACGCTGATCAAATCGAAGGAAGCTCGGCAAGCGGGGGCTGACGAAGAAACCGGAACGTTGCAAGCCCACGTCCACCACCGCCGGCGTTCGGACGACCGATGCAAATTGCCATTGTTCACGACTGGCTCGACACCTGGCGCGGCGGAGAGAACGTGCTGGCGGAGGTCCTGGCGATTTATCCGCAAGCCGACCTGTTTTCGCTGGTCGACTTTCTGCCCGATGAGACGCGCCGGCGTATTCTAGGCAAGCGCGCGCGCGTGAGCTTTCTGCAGCGCATGCCGGGCGCGGCGAGGTACTTTCGGGCGATGCTACCGCTGTTCCCGCGGGCGATCGAATCACTCGATGTGTCGTCCTATCCGCTGGTGATTTCGGTGTCGCATGCGGTCGCCAAGGGGGTAAGGACGCAGCGCGCACAGGTGCATGTCTGCTACTGTCTCACTCCGATGCGCTACGCGTGGGATCTCCGCGAAACCTACCTTGCCGCGGCCGGCGCGCTGCATGGTCCGAAGCGTGCGCTGGCGATCGCGATCCTGGACCGCCTGCAGCGATGGGATGTGGTCGCCAGCGAGCGTGTCGATGAATTCATCGCCATCTCCGCCTTCATCCGCGACCGGGTGCGCCGTTGCTATGGCCGCGATGCGAACGTCGTGCATCCGCCGGTCGACGTCGACTTCTTCACGCCGGCCTCCGCCCCCCTGCCACGGCGTGACTATTTCACTGCCTCGCGCTGGGTGGCCTACAAACGGCTCGATGCCATCGTCGAGGCATTCGCGTCGATGCCCGAGCGCCGCCTGCTGGTCGCGGGCGATGGTCCCGAGCTCGCACGAGCGCGCGCCATCGCAACCGCGAATGTGGAATTCGCTGGCGAGGTTTCGCGCGATCGCATGCGCGAAATGATGCGCGACGCGCGCGCCTTTATTTTCGCCGCCGAGGAAGATTTCGGCATCGCTCCGCTGGAAGCGCAGGCATGCGGCACGCCGGTGATCGCGTATGGCCGCGGTGGCGCCGTCGAGACCATACGTAACGATGGCGGCGACGAGCCGACCGGCGTGTTCTTCACCGAGCAGAGCGCCGCGGCGATCGTCGATGCCATCGCGGCGTTCGAGTGCCGTGAGTCCGCAATCGACGGCGCGGCCTGCCGGCGAAACGCGCTGCGCTTTTCGAAGCAGCTATTCAGGCAGCGCTTTGCCGCGCAAGTCGACGCCGCGCTTGTGCGGGCTGCGGCATCGGGCAAGAGAGTCGATCGCATCCTATGCTGAACACGCCTCGCAACCTGCTCAAGAGCAATGCCTCCACGCTCGACGAGCTGGCGCGCATCGCTGACCCGACGATCATCGCGCTGACCGGAGTCGCTGCGCAGCTTGTCTACGTGCCCGGACTTGCGATCACGCCCGCGTACTGGCTCGCGATCATCTCCGTCGCCCTGGCGAGCCTGTTCGTGTTCCCCACGGTCGGGCTGTATCGCCCGCAGCGCGGGGCGAGCATCGTCGAAGACGTTCGCGCGCTCGTTTCCGGCTGGCTGATACTGCTCGCGCTGGGTGTGTTCCTGGTGTTCGTGACCAAGAGCGGCGTACTCTATTCCCGCATCTGGGTCGCGCTGTGGGTCGCGAGTGGCTTCATTTCGCAGACGCTGGTGCGGGTGGTGCTCCGACTGGTCTTGCGGTCGCTGCGCCGGCGCGGCCTCAACCTTCGCCACATCTGCATCGTCGGCGCCGGGGAGCTCGGTCGCGAGGTGGCACTGCGCCTTCGCCGCGCGCCATGGAGCGGCCTCCAACTCCATGGCTTCTACGACGATACCCCAGGGCTCGCCGGAAGCAGCATCGACGGCGTGCCGGTGCTCGGCAGCATTGAAAGCCTGCGCGGCGATCTCGACCGGGGCGAGCTCGACCAAGTATGGATCGCGCTTCCGCTGCGCGCCGAGGAGCGCATCCGACAGCTGGTCAACGAGCTGCGCGCGCACCCCGTACAGGTCCGCTACGTTCCCGACATCTTCGGATTCCAGCTGCTGCGCCACAGTTTCTCGGAAGTGGCCGGCATGCCGGTGATCGGCCTGACCGACACTCCGATGCAAGGCGTGCAACGCTTGCTCAAGGCCGCAGAGGATTACGTGGGGGGCGGCATCGTGCTGCTGCTCCTCTCGCCGGTGCTGCTCCTCGTCGCGCTCGTCATTCGTCTTACTTCGCCCGGGCCGGTGCTCTATCGCCAGCAGCGCGTGACGTGGAACGGGCGGCATTTCAGCATGCTCAAGTTCCGATCGATGCAAACCGGCGCCGAGAACGAAAGTGGCCCCGTTTGGTCGCAACAGAGTGACCCGCGTACGACGCGTGTGGGCGCGCTGCTGCGTCGCTTCAGCCTCGATGAGCTCCCACAGTTGTTCAACGTGCTGCGAGGAGAGATGTCACTCGTGGGCCCGCGCCCGGAGCGCCCCGAATTCGTGGCACGATTCCGCGAGGAAATCCCCGGGTACATGCAAAAGCACATGGTCAAGGCGGGCATCACCGGTTGGGCGCAGGTCAACGATCTGCGCGGAAGCAGCGACCTCGGCAAGCGGATACAATACGACCTGTACTACATCGAGAACTGGTCACTGTGGTTCGACTTGCGCATTCTCGCGCTCACGGTGTGGCACGTATTCAAGAGCCGTAACGCGTACTAGGCCTGACCGTGACGGACCTCGTCGAATCGCCCGCCGCCCCGCCGGGTCCCGCTTCGGATCCCACTTCCGCCCATCCGACCGACCCGGCACGGGAGGCGGCACCACGTCCGTTCGTGGTTGGCGCGTGGCTGCTCTGTATCAGCGCGGTGGTCTGCGTCCTGGTGTACCTCGGCATCGCCGCGCCGGGCGCCTGGTTTACCAGCGCGCGCGCGCAGCACTGGACGCCGAGCCAGATGGTGATGTCGCGAGGTAGCGGGCAGTTGCGCGGCGATGTGCTGCAGCTCAATGCACCCGACGCCAGCGCAACGACGGTGGTCAGCCTGAGTCCGACGCTGCGTTCCTCGCAGTATCCCGTGATCGCCTGGCACGCCACCGGCATTCCCGACGGCGTCGAAGTAGCGCTTCTATGGCACAACGATTACGCGCCGGCGCGTGTGTTCAACCGCCGACTCAATGTCGAAGGCGGCCGTATCCAGCCCTTCTCGCTCGACGCGGACCCCAACTGGAACGGCACGATCAATGGACTGGCGGTCGGCTTCAAAGGGCCTTACGCCCAGCCCATCCTGATCAGCGGCGCCACCGCCAAGACGATGAGCGCGCGCGAGATCCTCGGCGACCGCGCGCGCGAGTGGCTCACGTTCGAGCCATGGAGCGGATCGTCGATCAACCTCATCATCGGCGGGTCCGATACCCAGGATTTGCCGATGCCTTTCATTTTCGCAGCAATCGTCGGACTTGCCGCGCTGATCTACGCCGCACTGGCGCGCTGGCGACCGCGATGGGTGGGCAGCACAGGGGCGATCGTGGTCGGCGGCGTGTTCGTCGCCGCCTGGTTCCTGCTCGATGCGCGCCTGCAGTGGAATCTCCTCCGACAGGCGCGCGTCACCGCCGAGACCTATGCCGGGAAGTCCTGGCGCGATCGGCATCTCGCCGCGGAAGACGGCATGGTCTTCGCGTTCATCGAGAAGGTACGCGCCAAGCTGCCGCCACCGCCGGCGCGCGTGTTCATGGTCGCCGACGAGCACTATTTCCGCGATCGCGGCGCGTACCACCTGTATCCATACAACGTCTTCTTCTCGCCGTGGTTCAACGCCATGCCGCCATCGTCGGCGCTGCGCTCGGGGGACTATCTGGTCGTGTTCCAGCGCCGGGGAGTCCAGTTCGACCCCGTACAGCAGAGCCTGCGCTGGGAAGGACAGACGCCGGTTCGCGCCGAGCTGATGCTGGTCGAGGGCGGTGCCGCGATGTTCCGGGTGCTCTGATGCAAACGATCATGGTCGCCGTCTCGTTGGCGCTGCCGTGGTTGCTTGGCATCGCCGTGCTGCTCGCGCTCGGCTGGCCGCGCACCGACCGCGCTACTGCAGGGCGCGATGGGCCGTGGTTGCTGCGCATCGGCTTCGGCTACGTAGTCGGTGCCGTGCTGGTCACGATCTGGCTCCGCGCCCTGAGCCTCGCGAGCATCCCGTTCGGCCGTGCCTCCGCCGCGCTGCCGGTGCTCGCGATCGCCGCGGCGTTGGCGTACTGGGGGCTGCGAACGAAACGATGGTCGCTGCCCGACATGCCGTCCGTGCGCGCCGCGCTGGCGCTGCCGCTCGTGCGCTGGCAGAGAACCGTGTGGATCGTGCTGCTTGCGTGGATCGCGTTGCGCTTCGCGCTGGTCGCGGTCGAAATCGCGTGGCGACCTTTGTATCCGTGGGACGCGTGGGTGCAGTGGGCGACCAAGGCGCGCGTGTGGTACGAGCTCGGGCGCATCGTGCCGTTCGCAGGCCCGGAGCAATGGCTGGCCGGCACGCTGGGACTCTATTTCGACGCCGCCCCAGGCTACTACGCCACCGTGCCGCTGCTCCAGGTATGGACCTGCGTGATGATCGGCCTCTGGGACGATTCCGCGATGAACTGGCCGTGGCTGGCCATGCTCTGTTCGCTTACCGTCGCGATCTACGCGGTCTTGCGCGCGGAGACGGTAGCGCCGCTCCCCGCGCTGATCGGAGCCTACATCGTCGCCTCGCTGCCGTTGCTCGACGTGCACGCGGCGTTGGCGGGCTACGCGGATCTGCCGCAAGCCGCGGTCTACACGCTCGCGGCGCTCGCGACCTACCGGTGGGCGCTGCGCCGCGATCGGCAGGACGGCATCGTGGCGCTGATGCTCGCGTGCGCGTGTCCGATGATCAAGAATCCTGGCGTGATATGGGCGCTGACGCTGCTCCCCGCGGTGATCGTCACGTTGCTGCCGCGCCGGGGATTGCGAATACTGTGCGTCGGTGCCGCGGTCGCCGCGCTGGTCGCCATCGTGCTTGCCCGCACTCAGTGGAGCGTGCTGGGCTATGCGATGCGATTGGACTTCACTCCGGCATGGCGCGAGCTGGTGCGCACGTATTTCCTGATGGGAAACTGGAACCTGCTCTGGTACGGGCTGATCGCACTGTGGATCGTCTCGGCGCGCCGCCTGTTCAAGCCTCCATTGCTGCCACTCGCCGTGACGATCGTCTCGGGAGTCGCGTTCCTGTCCATCGTCTTTTCGATTTCGGAGGCCGCCGTGTGGATGGCCGACCTCACCACCGCCAACCGTGCGACGCTGCATCTGGCGCCGCTGCTGATCGCCTTCGGCGTGCTGACCTGGAACCAGTGGAACACGGCGGCGCCAGCGCCGCAGCCATCCGAGTCGCGACGGCCCGAGCTCGCTTCCGGACCCGCGTGAGCGCGGACCACGTCACCGACGGGCCAGGCACCACCCTGCCCCGCATGGCCGATGCTTGAGCTTCCCGGCGTCACGCTGTGCTGCGTCGACACCGTTAATCACGCGCTGGCGCTGCGCGCGCTGCGCCTGTCGTCGCAGGGCATTGGCTTTGGCGCAACGCGCTTCATCACCGATCGCGTCGTCGACGACGCCGGGATCGAGGTGCGCCTCATCGAGCCGCTGCGCTCGCGCGATGAATACTCGCAGTTCGTGCTCAAGTCGCTGCTGGCGCACGTCGACACGCCGCACGTACTGCTGGTGCAGTGGGATGGCTACGCGGTCAACCCAGAGGCATGGCGCGACGATTTCCTCGGCGTCGACTACATTGGCGCCCAATGGTTCTGGCATACCGACGGCATGCGCGTGGGAAACGGCGGGTTCTCATTGCGCTCCCGCAAGCTGCTTGAAGCGCTGCAGGATCCGCGCGTGGTCCTCGTCGAGGCCGAGGACGTGACCATCGGGCGCAGCTCCCGTCCACTGCTCGAACGCGAGCACGGCATCCGCTACGCGACCGATGCGCAGGCCGATGCATTTGCGTTCGAAGCCGCGTATCCGATAGGCAAGCCATTCGGGTTTCATGGCCTGTTCAATTTCTCGCGGATCGTTGCGCCGGACGAGCTCGTCGCGCTCGTTGCGCATTTCACTCCCGCCATCGCGCGCTCGCCGCAACTCGCGCAGCTGGGCCGCAACTGCCTGGCGATGGCGCAATGGAAAGCGGCGGGCGCCATCTTTCGGCGCATCCTCGAAACCCAGCCGGCCGATGCGGCCGCCGCCGCCGGACTCGCCACTGCCGAGGCCAACGCGAGCACGATGCCCGCGGTTGGACGCAACGAGCCGTGTCCCTGCGGCAGCGGCAAGCGCTACAAGCATTGCCACGGCGCCACGGGCGAGCGCGCCGGCGGGGGAGTCGCCGGCCCGGCCCAGGCGGTGACGCCGGCCGACCCGATTCGCCAGCGCATGACCTCGGCGCTGGCGGCGCACCAGCGCGGCGACACCGAGGCCGCGGCGCTGCTCTACCGCGAAGTGCTCGCGGTCGAGCCTTCGCATCCGGTCGCACAGCATTATCTCGGCGTGATCGAATACCAGCGCCACGCGCTGGCCGCGGCGCTTCCGCTGCTGGAATCCTCGGTCGCCGCCATGGACACGGAGCCCGAGTTCCACAACAACCTCGGGCTCGCGTACGCCGCGGCCGACCGGGAGGACGACGCGATCGCGCAGTACCGCGCGACCCTTGCGCTCAACCCGCAGCACGCCCTGGCCTGGAACAATCTCGGGCTCGCGCTGCAGTCGCTCAACGAAGTCGGGCAGGCGGCCGATTCGTTTCGGCGCGCCATCGCGATCGATCCCGGATTCGCGCAGGCACACTGGAATCTTTCGCTCGCGCTTCTCGTCGCCGGCCGGTTCCGCGAAGGATTCGCGGAATACGACTGGCGGCTTTCGCTCACCGAGCTGGGCAAGGGCCGCCACGCATTCAAGGGCCCGCGCTGGAACGGCGACGACCCGGACGGCAAGACATTGCTGCTCTACGCGGAGCAAGGTCTGGGTGACGCCATCCAGTTCGCGCGCTTCGCGACGCCGCTCGCGGCCGCCGGCGCGCGCGTCGTCGTCACGTGCGTATCCGCGCTGCAGCCGCTGCTGGCCACGGTTCCGGGCGTCGCCGAGAGCGTGGCGACGGGCGGCGTGCTGCCGGCGTACGACGCGCACATCGCGCTTCTGTCGCTGCCCGAGGCTCTCGGCGTCACCATCGATTCGATTGATGCGACGGTTCCCTACCTTCAGGTCGGGCGCAGGAGGCGCGATGGAGCGAGTGCATCGCCTGTGGGAGGCGACGCTCGCCTGGCGATCGGCCTCGCGTGGGCAGGCAGCGCTGCGCACGCCAACGACCGCAACCGCTCGATGCCGCTCGCCGCACTTGCCCCGCTTTTCGACATTCCCGGCACGTCGTGGCAATCGCTCCAGCACGGCGTCACCGCGGCGAGCATCGCCGCTGCCGAGGCAGGCATGCGCATGGCGCCGTTGCCGGAAGGGGCGACGCTCGCGGATACCGCCGCGCTGATCAACGTCCTCGATCTCGTCATCAGCGTCGATACGAGCATTGCGCACCTCGCCGGAGCTCTGGCGAAGCCGTGCTGGGTGTTGCTTCCCTTCGCGCCCGACTGGCGCTGGCTGCTGGAGCGCGACGACTCACCGTGGTATCCGACGCTGCGGCTGTTCCGTCAAGGCGCGCTGCGCGACTGGGACGGCGTCGTCGCTCGCGTCGCCGACGAGCTCGCGAGGCTCGTCACCACACGCACCGTACGATGAGCGCGGCACCGTCGCGCAACGCTCCCTGTCCGTGCGGCAGCGGCAAGCGCTACAAGGATTGCCACGGCGCGCTGTCATCTTTCGCAGGTCCGGCTGTGTCGACGGATGTTGCCGCGCCACAGCCCCCGCCCTCGCAGGTCCAGGACGCCTTGCTCGAGGCGCGGACCGCGATGTCGAGCGGCGACATGGCGAGCGCGGAGCGGCATTGGCGCCTGGCGCTGGCCTCCGATGCCGACGACGCCGAAGCCAATTTCCACATCGGCAACCTGCACCGCGAACACGAGGATGCGCCGGCCGCGGTCGCTTGCTACGAACGCGCGCTTGGCCGCGCCCCGGGGAACGCCTCCGTGCTCAACAACCTGGGCCTTGCGCTCGAGTTGGCGGGTGAACGTGATCGTGCGCTGGGATGCTATCGCGAGGTGCTCGCCGCGGACGGCGCGCAGGCCGACGCGCTGGGCAACGTCGCCAACGCCCTGTTCGAGAGGAACGATCTCGCGCAGTCCGCCGAGGCCTACGCGAAGCTGGTGGCGATTCGCCCTGCGTTGCCGGCCGCCGTGTGGGTGCGTCGTGCGCTGGTTCTGCAGAGAATGGGACAACTCGCGGAGGCCGAGGGCAGCCTGCGAGAAGCCGCGCGGGCGCAGCCCGACGATCCGCGGATACTCGCCAACCTGGGCTCGATCTGCATCGAGCAGGGAAAGCACGGCGACGCCGATGAGCCGCTCGCCCGGGTGCGCGAGCTGGAGCCTCACAACGCCTACGCGCTGTCTATGCTGGCGCACGCGCGGGCGCAGCGCTGCGCATGGAGCGGCATCGACGAACTGTTCGATGACATCGCCCGACTGCTCGACGCTCCGGCGGTCGACGGCGTGGCTGTCGCGCCGATGCCGTTGCTGGCCATGCCGCTCGCGCCGCTGCTGCTGCGCAAGGCCGCCGAGCGATGGAGCCGCGCGCTGGCGCTGAGCGCGGGAGCGACGTCTCGCGCGATGCTTCCGACAGCGGACGGCGACGGCCGCCTGCGTGTCGCGTTCGTTTCATCAGACTTCCGCGAGCACGCGGTCGCGGTGGTAATCTCCGAGATGCTGGAACGACTCGACCGCGATCGCCTCGAGGTCTTTGCCTATGGCCTTTTACCGGCCGACACCGGCCCGGCCGGGCGCCGGATCGCCGCTGCGGTCGAGCACTTCGCGGACGTGAGCGCGCTTCCCGCCGACGCCATCGCGCGCCGCATGCGAGAGGATGGCATCGCCGTCGCTTTCGATCTCAACGGCTACACGCGCAACGCGCGGCCGGAAGTCTTCGCGCTGCGTCCCGCGCCGCTGCAGATCAACAGCATCGGCTATCCGGGAACGCTGGGCGCACCGTGGTACGACTACATCCATATCGACCGCTTCGTCGCGCCCGAGGGATCGAAGCATTTGTATTCGGAGCGCTACCTGCGGATGCCGCACAGCTACTATGCGAGCGATACCACGCGGGCGCCATCGGGTCCGCCGCCATCCCGCGCACAGTGCGGGCTGCCGGAAGCCGCCTTCGTCTATTGCAGCTTCAACAACACCTTCAAGATCCTCCCTGCCGTCTTCGCTGCGTGGATGCGTATCCTCGCACCGACGCCGAACGCCGTTCTGTGGCTTCTCGACACCAGCGCCGAGGCACGCGCCAACCTCGGCAAGGAAGCCCAACGTCGCGGAGTCGCTCCTCACCGGCTGATCTTCGCGCCGCGCGTCGACATAGCAAGCCACATGGCGCGCCATGCCGCCGCCGACCTGTTCCTCGACACCGCTCCTTATGGCGCGCACACGACCTGCAACGACGCGCTGCTCGCAGGCCTGCCGGTGCTCACCTGCGTAGGCGAGAGCTTCGCGAGCCGCGTCGCGGGAAGCCAGTTGCACGCGCTGGGTCTTCCCGAGCTGGTCACCCGCCGCATCGACGATTACGAAGCGCTGGCTGTCGCGCTGGCAACCACCCCGGGCCGGCTCGCGAAGTTGCGTTCGCGCGTCGCGGCCAACCGCCACGACCATGCGCTGTTCGACATGGAGGCCTACGCGCGCGCGCTCGAGGACCGCGTTATCGAGGCATGGCAGCGGCACCTCGCCGAGCACCGCAACAAATCGCACGACTCCGATCACGCGTAGAATGACGCGGTCCGGCTCGATCGAGCCGATCTTCGCGTCGCCGCCATGTCCTCACCGCTTCCGATCGCCCGCAACGCCTCGGGCGAGATCATGCTCCTTCCGAGCATGTCCAACCGCCACGGTCTGGTCACCGGCGCCACGGGGACCGGCAAGACCGTGAGCCTGCAGGTCATGGCCGAACACTTCTCGGCGATCGGCGTGCCCGTGTTCATGGCCGATGTGAAGGGCGATCTCGCCGGCATTTCGCAGCCCGGCGCGAGCTCGCCCAAGCTCGAGGCGCGCCTACTCCAGATCGGCGCGAGTGCGCCCGCGTTCACCGGGTTTCCCACCGTATTCTGGGACGCGTTCGGCGAGCAGGGACATCCGCTGCGCGCGACGATCTCGGACATGGGTCCGTTGCTGCTCTCGCGCATCCTTGCGCTCAACGACGTGCAGGCCGGCGTCCTGGCGCTGGTGTTCAAGATCGCCGACGACAACGGCCTGCTGCTGCTCGACCTCAAGGACCTGCGGGCGATGCTGGCACACGTCGGCGAGCACGCCCCCGAGTACCTGACGCGCTACGGCAATGTTTCGGCGGCGTCGGTCGGCGCGATCCAGCGCGGGCTGCTCGTGCTCGAGCAGCAGGGCGCGGACAAGTTCATCGGCGAGCCGATGCTCGACGTCGACGACCTGATCCAGACCGAAGGCGGCAAGGGCGTCATCAACGTGCTCGCCGCGGACCGCCTGATGCAGTCGCCCTCACTCTACGCGACGCTGCTGCTGTGGCTACTGGCCGAGCTCTACGAGCGGCTGCCCGAGATCGGCGACCCCGACAAGCCCAAGCTCGTCTTCTTTTTCGACGAGGCGCACCTCTTGTTCACCGATGCTCCCAAGGCGCTGCTCGACCGCATCGAGCAGGTCGTGCGCCTGGTGCGCTCCAAGGGCGTCGGCGTGTTTTTCGTGACGCAGAATCCGCTCGACGTTCCGGACACGGTGCTGGGCCAGCTCGGCAACCGCATCCAGCACGCGCTGCGCGCGTACACCCCACGCGAACAAAAGGCGGTCAAGACCGCGGCGACGACCATGCGCGCCAACCCGGCCATCGACACCGAGAAGGCGATCACCGAGCTCGGCGTCGGCGAGGCGCTGATCTCGTTCCTCGACGAAAAGGGGCGGCCGACGCCGGTCGAGCGCGCGTTCGTTCTGCCGCCGGCCTCGCGCATTGGTCCGATCACGGTGGAGGAGCGCAGGAAGATCATCGACGGCTCGGGGCTCGCGAAGACCTACGCGACGACGATCGACCGCGAGTCGGCGTACGAGCGGCTGGGCAATCGCGCGAAACAGAGCTCGACGGCGGGCGCGCCGGCCGGAAGCGCGGGCGGCGGCATGTTCGACGCGGTGAAGGGCTCGCTTGGCGGATTGCTGTCCGGATCAGGCCGCAAGGACAGCATCGTCGAGGCCGTCGCGAAAAGCGCCGCCCGCACGGTGGGCTCGACCATCGGTCGCGAGATCATCCGCGGCGTGCTCGGATCGCTGCTCGGCCGTCGACGCTGAGCAGCTCAGCCCACGGGACGCGACGCGATATCTTTGCAGAAGGCTTCGAGAGCGGCGATCGGTGCGGGATCGTCGAAAAGCCGGTCGCTGTTCTCCCGGATGCGCGCGGAGAGCTGAGCACGCCACGCCGGATCGGCGCACAGCCGCGAAGCGATTCGCACATAGTCGTCGACGTCCGCCGCAATCAGCTCTTCGACGCCGATCATCCGAAGCATCCCCGCGCTCTGCCTCCCGCGCATCATCGCGCCGGGAAGCGTCACCACCGGCAACCCGCAATCGAGTGCGTCGACGCTGGTCTGCCCCCCCGACCAGCGCAAGGTATCCAGCATGACGTCGCACGCGCGATTGACAGCTAGATAGCCAGAGTGTGAAAGATGGGGCAGGACGCGCGTTCGCTCGCGGATGGCGACGCCATGGGAATCGAATTGCACCGACAGCCGGCGCATGAAGCAGTCGGTGATCGCCGGGTGCCGGCCAGCGAAAAGCACCAGGACAGCGGACCTGTTCGCGGCAAGCAATCGTGCGAATAGCGCATCGTTGTCCGGGTGGATCTTGAACAAGGACTGAGGGCACAGCAAGAGCGTCGCATCCCCTGGCAGGCCGAACGTGGCGCGGTCCGCGACCGGAGGCAGCTCCGGCCGGGCGAAACGCGTCCCGATGCCCGGAAGGCGAGTCAGCGGTTCCGTGTATTGAGCGGCGGAGTCTGGCGGTTCCATGACATCGCAGCTCAGAAAGTGATCTATGGTGGAATGGCCGGTAGTGACTGGATGTCCCCAGGCCGCGCATTGCCGGGGCGCAAGCCGCATGCCGGCAAGCGCAAAAGTGACTTGATCCATCCCCATCTCCGGGTAGATCAGGATGTCCAGTTGCTCGTCACGAATGATCGGGACGATCGTCGACGGCGTCGCATCGCCTCCCAGGAAAGGGCGAACCCGATCGGCGCGCCCGTGTATCGCCTTGGTGACGTTGTCGTCGTTGCCGCCAAGCGGATAGAAGCAGACTTCAAAATCGTGGCGGTCGAGGTCGCTCAGCCAGCGACTGAAATATTGACCGACCGTCCCATCTCGCAACAGCGCTGAGATGAAGCCCACCCGGATGCGCCGGCCCTCAACCCGATCAACGCGCAGCGGCGCCCGGATCGAAGCATCGACGCTGTCCAACGCGCGGATGCAGAGCCCGGCATATCTTTCTTGCAGCGCACGATCGTTCTCTCCCTGATAGGCGAGAAAGAAATTGCTCCAGATCAGTCCATCCATCACCTCGTTTCGAGGGGATCCACGAATTCTTTCCGCGAGCTCGGCGTGCAGGGTTTCGAGGCCACTCGCGAAACCGTCGCGCGCGCGAGAGAGATCCTCGGCATTCGAGTAGATCATCGGCAATGTCAGGTGGTACGCAAACGCGGCTCGCAACGACCGCGGGCGAAGCCGCATCGCATGCTGGAACGACGTGCGCGCCTGAACCTGATCACCGCGCTCGGTCAGGACCAGCCCCAGGTCCAGCATGTCCCCGAAGCTGTCGGCCGGCGCAAGTTTCGCCGCCGCAAGATAGAGTCGCGCCGCTTCGTCGAGTTCGCCGCGCGCGCGCACCAGATCGGCAAGCGACGTGAACGCAGGGCGATATGCGGTCGCTGCAGGCCGCCGCGCGATGCAATCACGCAGCGTTTGTTCGGCAAGATCGGCGCGGCCCTGATCTCGCTGCAATACGGCAAGATTGCACTCAGCCCGCGGGAAGTCGGGCTTGAGGGCGAGCGCTTTTCGATATGCCTGTTCCGCGTCGTCGAGCAAGTTGGCATGATGCAGCGCGGTGGCCAAGCTGTTCCAACCGTCGGCGCTAGCGGGTTCGAGCGCGACCGCCCGTCGCAACGCGTCGACGGACGCTTCGACGTGTCCCAGCTCGAGCTGGAGCACACCAAGAAAGCGGTGCGCGGGTGCGCTGCGCTCGTCGAGAGAAGTCGCTTTCTGCGAGTGCAGCAATGAGGCTTGCTTGTCGCCGTTCTCATCGAGACATACCGCGAGCGCGTAGTGAGCAAGCGCGTCGGCCGGCGCGATACGAACAGCCGTCCTCGCGTGTTCCAACCCTTGAAGGCGCTGGCCGGCGCGCCTGGCGCACTCGACGAGAACGAGGTGTGCGCCGACGAGCTCGGGAATTGCAGTCGGCGTCGTTACAATGGCTTCCGCGGCAACACGCGCGCCATCGATGTTGCCGACGCCGAACAGCTGCCTCGCGGCATCGAGGCGAGAGCTCACGCCCCGTCCTGCGCGAGCACTTCAGGATGCGCGCGTCGTAGCGCGTCGACATAGGCGGCTTCGAGCGCGCGCGCATGTCTCTCCATGTCGACCAGCGACGACGACTGCAGGCCCGTCGCGATCGCGAGTACGACTTCGGACCTGAATTCGCTGTCGGTCGCCAATCGGTGGGCGATGGCGACGTACTCGCTGCCGCTGTCGGCGATGGTGTGCGTTACGCCCAGGTTGACGAGGATGCTCGTCGACGTGCGCTCGCCGTGCTTGCGCCCGCGCAGCGTGACGACGGGCACGCGCATGTCGAGCGCCTCCAGGGTGCTGTTGACGCCGCCATAGGGCAGCGGGTCGAGGCAGAAGTCGAGCAGCGAATAGCGGGCCTGACCTTCGGCGTCGTTGCGCCCCTGCGGCAGCACGATGACGCGCGCGATTGGAATGCTGGCCGCCGACAGAAGTCGCGCGTAGACCCCGCTCGCCTCGCGCGACAGCGGCGAAATCGCCAGGATCGAGCCCGGGATGCGCTCGAGCACCTCGCGCCACAGCGACAGGCAGCGCCGCGAGAGCTTGAGCGGATTGACGAACGCGCCGATGACGATCGCCTCGGGCTTGATCCCCAGCGGCGCACGATGGAAGGGGTGCTCCGGCGCCGGATCGACATGACGGTATGGATAGACGCAGCCCTGCATCGGCAGCAGCGTCTCCAGCAGGAACGCCTGGTTCTCCGGCGGGTCGCAGCACGCGTCGGTGAGCTTGAAGTCGACTGCGCAGAGGCCCAGCGCACCCGCGCTCGCGATGTGCGTGATCTGCACGCGGGCCGGCTTGAGCGCGAGGATGCCGGGCTTCGCGTTCTTGGTGTGCGTCGAGAGGTCGACGAGGATGTCGATGTCGTCGCCGGCGATGCGTTGCGCCGCCGCGCGCTCAGAAAGGTCCGCGACGACCTCGAAGCGATCCGCGAATTGCCTGAACTGCTCCGTGAACTCGTCGCTCGCGCCGCCCGCCGTGTAGCAGAAGATCTCGAAGCGCTGCCGGTCGTGATGGCGAACCGCTTCCCAGATCATCTTGCCCATGACGTGGTTGCGCAGATCGCCGGAAAGATACCCGATGCGAAGCTTGCCCGGCCGGCGCTCCGTGCGCCGCGGCAGCGGGGTCCCGTACACGCGCCGGGCCACGGCATCGTAGGCGCGATAGAGCCCGAACTGGGCCTCCGGCTCGAGGTCGAAATAGAGCATCAGAAAAAGGATCTGCTCGAGGCTGTCGGCGAGGTCGGTCTCGTTCTCCGCCTTGAAGTCGTCCTGGCGCAGGCGATCCAGATACCGGTCCAGCGCCGCGAAATCGCCGCGGTACTGGCAGGCTTCCAGCGCCCACGCCACCAGCGACACAGCATGGGGACACGCCGCCTCGAAGCGGTCGAAGACCTTGAGCCAGTCGTCGATGCGGCGCGCCGCGAGCAGCGTGTCCCCCAGCGCCTTGTACGCGAGCACGTGCCGAGGCTCGCGTGCGAGCACTTTCTCGAACACGTGGATCGCGGCGTCGCCGCGTCCCTGCTCCTGCAGCACGACGCCGATGTTGAAGTCCGCAGCGAGCAGATCCGGCGCGAAGGCGAGCGCGCGCTGGTACGCGCGCAATGCTTCCTCGTGGGCACGCAGCGTCTGGAGCGCGACGCCGTGGTTGTAGTGAGTCTCCCCGTCAGTGGGAGCCAGCGCCAACGCACGCTCGAAGGCAGCGCGGGCTGCGGGTGCATCGTGCAACGCGAGCTCCGCCAATCCCAGCGAGCGCCACAGCGCGGCGTCGCTTCCGATGCGGGCCAGTCCTTCCCGGCACAAGCGAGCGGCCTCGCCCGGGTCGCCGCGCTCGCGCACGAGGTTGGCGAGCGCGACGCGCGCCTCGGGATACGCGGGAGTGGCCGCGACCGCGGCGGCAAAGTGCGGCATCGCGGCGTCGGCAAATCCGCCATCGCGCAGCAGCACTCCGGAAAAGTGCTCGGCCGGGGCAAATCCGGGCTGCTCGGCGAGGACTCCGCGATAGCCAGCGAGTGCCGCGTCGCGCTCGCCCGCCTGGTGCGCTGCTACCGCGGCACGCCACGCGGACGACGACGCTTCCGGAGACAGCGACGAGCGCGCATTGAACCAGCCCTGCGTCTGCACCGCCGATGCCAGCGACTTCGCGATCTCGGCGCGATGGCGCGCTAGCGCAGCCGGATCGCTGCCTTCGGGCGCCGCAAGGCGCGTGTCGACCAGGGGCGCGACATGCGCGCCATGAAGTTGCGAGAGGGTCATCACCGTTCGCGCGGGACGTGCCGCCAGCAACACACCCGAAGCCGACGCCATGCCCGCCAGATCGATCATCACGTCGTAGTCGCCCTCGCCAAGCACCCGGGCAATCGACGCGGCGGGCGCATGTCCCAGCGTCACGACGCGAAGGCCCTGCAGAGCACGCAACGATGGCGCGTTCGCCGGTGTCGCATCGACGATGAATGCGACGCTGGCGAAAGGATCGCTCGCAAGCGCTGCGACGACGTGTTCGAGGTAGGCCTCGACGTCGACCTCGAGATCGTCGAACGTCAGCGCGCTGCCCGGAGCGATCATCCACGCCACGCGCAGCGCATCTCCGGCGGCGCGCCGGGGCCACATCGCGGGGATCGATGGCGCGAACGCCTGCACCGCTCGCAGCGCGTACTCCGCCGCCCACTGCCCGGACGACGGCAACCGGTCCGCGGCGAGCGCGAGCAAACGCAGCGGTTCCGGTTCCTCGATGATTGGAGTACGCGCCCGCGCACGCTCGAGCAGCGAGCGAACGCTGTCCTGTTTTCCGAGGCGCGCCGCGTCTGCCGCGGCCAGCGCAAGCATCAGCGCGGGCAACTCCGAGTCCGGGAGCGTCGCGACCTGCTCCAGCAGCGCGGAGCGCGGCGCAGACGGCGGCGCAGCCGCGATCGTGCCGGCCACTGCGTCGCGCGAAAGCATGTCCGAGGCCCCCGATGCGAGCAGCGTCGCGAGATCGGCGAAGGCGTGATCGTCGCCCAAGGCCAGCGTCGAAAGGGCGAGACCCTCGCGCGCCAGGATATTCGCCGGCTCGACCTCCAGCGCCTTGCGGTATCGGGCGATGGCCTCGATATGAACGCCGGCGCGATGCAGCTCGCCGGCAAGCGCCAGCAGCGTCGGCAAATGCTGCGGCTGCATAGCGAGCGCGGAGGACCAGGCATCGACCGCCTGCTGCGGCATGCGCAGCGCGGACAGCGTTTCACCGAGGTGGAATTGCGCGAGCACCGCGTGACGGTTGACGCTGAGCGCCTGGCGAAAGCAGAGCATCGCATCGATGGTCGAGCCCGCCCGCTGGTGCGCCACCCCGCGCGCCAGCCATTCGCCGTACGCTGCGTCGATCACGAAGGCAGCCGCGCCTTGAGCGCGTCGACCAGCGCCTTGGGCGCAAGGATGTAGAGCAGGCGACCGGTGGCGGTATGGCGGATGCGCAGGGCTGCGCGCGCGAAGCGTCCCAGCGCATCGGCGGCGGCTACCGGCGCGCCGGACTCGGCGCACTCGACTCGCGGTAGCGACGGTCGCCACGGCCGATAACCCAGCGCGTCGAGGCATCTGCGCGCCGAGATCGGGGCTGTCGCAGCGCGCATCGGGGCCAGCGCATCCGAGGCCGCGGACGCCTCGCCAAGGACGGGGGCACCGCTGCGCAGCGTGAATTCCTCGATCGCCGCCGAATAGCGCCGCAGCGTGCGTCGGGCCATGGCGTCGGGCGTCGGCAGCTCTACGCCGCGCGCCCGCGCCGCGGCGGCGTCGAGCGCGGCGTGCGCAGCCGGCGCAAGGATCGCGGCGATGCGCTCGAGCATGCGCGACTCCGATCTCCAATCGTCCGGGTCGAGCACCCAACCGGCTGCGCTCGCGCCGACGCGATCGGCGAGCGCGCCGATCGGGGGAACGATCGCGGGGCGACCCGCGGCCCACGCTTCGGACAGCGTGAAGCTGTAGGTTTCCGGACACACCGATGGATACGCCACGACGTCGACGCGATACGCGTCGAACAGCGCCGGAAGCGCGCGCGAATCGTAGGGCCCGTGCATGGTGAACACGCCGTCGCCCGACTGAGAAGCTTCACGCCCGCTGTCGAGATAGCCGATCAGTACCCAGCGCAAGGGAAGCGAGCGCTCGCGGGTGAGCTCGACCATGCGCTCCAGCCGGCGCGAGCCCTTGTCCGGCCCGATCGCCCCGAGCACCGCGACCACCGGCCGGCCATCGTCGGGCATCGGCTGCGGTTGCGCGACTGCGTCGGGGCGCGTCATGCCGCCGGTCGAGGCATGCTCGATGACATCGACCGGGCAGCGCGGGAAATACCGATGCAGCATATTCGCGGCCCATTGCGATGGCGCGATCACGAACGATGCGCCTTCGAGCAGCGATCCGTGCGAATCGCGCCAGGCGACGATGTCGACGCCGGCGAATTCCGCCTGCGCCCCCAGGCATCGCGCGCAGACGGCGGGATCGGTCACTCCGCCGCAATAGACGCCCTGCGCATCGAGAAAGGTGATGGTGGGGCACGCGAACGAAAGGTCGTGCACTGTGTAGCCGTAGGGGAGGCCCAGCGTCGCCAATGCCTCGGCGATTCCGTCGCGCCCGCCGGAGATGTTGTGGAGGTGGCAGACCGCGATCCCGAACCGCGCGCACAATCCGCCCAGAAAGTCGCTCCATGTCTCGTCGGCGGCATGCACGAACTCGTAGCTTCGCAACACGCCCGCGGCGTGCTCTTCGAGATGGCATACGTCGCCCACCGCGATGAGCAGGAAGTGGCGATAGCCCTGGCCCGAGGCGCCGATGAGCGAGCGTACGTGGTACTCGGTGCCGCCGCCATGGCCGTGGATGACGTGCAGGACGCCGCGCGTGCCCTCGGTCGCGGCGCGATAGTGGGCGAGCGCAAGCTCGCGCAGCGGCCTGAGCGGATCGGCGGCGATGAAATCGCGCACCAGCGCATCGTAGGTCGGGTGGCGCTCGAGCAGGATGGCACCGTTGACTCTGGAAAGCGCGGCGCGCTTGTCGCCGAAGGAGCTTCCTCCGGTGTGTACAACGAAGGCATCGTCGCACAGCACGTTGCGGTAGCCGGCGGCGGCGGCGCGCATGCAGAAATCGTTTTCCTCGCCGTAGCCCAGTCCGAACACCGGGTCGAAAGCGCCGATTTCGTCGAGCAGCGTGCGCCGGATGTACATGCAGAACCCGACACCGGTGGGCAGGTCCGGATAGGTCGGGACCGCGGCCGCTCGCAGCGCTTGCGCCAACGGCCCGGGATCGACCCCGTCCGGCCACGCGTTGTTCTCGCAAAACCGGGGCAGCGAGCAGATCTCGGCGTTGTTGGAGAATGGGGTGATGGTGCCGATGCTCGCATCGGATTGCGCGCAGCGCGCAAGCGCTTCGAGCCAGCCCGCGGTTACTACCGTATCGGAGTTGAGCAGGACCACATCGACACCGGCACGGGCTTCACGCATGCCGCGATTGGCGGTCAGCGTGAAGCCGAGGTTGCGCTCGTTGCCCAGGATCACGATCTGCGGCAGCGCGCGCGCGCGCAGCGTCGCGAGATATTCGGCCACCGCAGCGTCGGTCGACGCGTCGTCGATCAGGATCAGCCGGTAGTCGCCGGCCGTGTGCGCGAGCACGCTCTCGACGCAGCGTTGGACGTCGCGTGCCGCGTTGTACACCGGAACGACGACATCCGCGGGGACTTCCCCCTGCTTCACAGCGGCGGGCCGCCGAACAGTCGGCGCAAGCGCAGCCAGGGCAACGCAAGCCACCAACGCAGGCTCTGTCGATTGCTGACGCTGCGCTCGAGCTCCCTGACGGCTGCGTTGAGCCGCGTGGTCTCGGAAACGAGCGCGGCGCGGGCCTGATCGCGCTCGGCGCGCGCCTCCGTGACCTGGTAGCGCGCCGCGGCAAGCGCCTGCGTAGCCTCGTTGGCTCGCTTTCCCAGCGCGTCGACAGCGCGATCGCGCTCGGCGACCAGCGTTTCGAGGTGAAGGACATGCGCCGACTGGCGATCCAGCGCCGCATGGGCTTGGTTCAGCAGCGCGTCGAGTCGCAGCACCTCGCCGGCATTCGCCGCGGCACGCTGTCCCTCGCTGTCCTCGACGTCGGCAAGCAACGAAACCCGGACCGTTGCTGCCGGCAGCGCCGCGGGCGTCTTTGCGGCGACCACGATGAAATACATGCCATCGCCCGGCGTGTAGGGCACCACGCCGTCGCTGCCGCCCAGCCAGGCTTCGGCCCCGCTTTCGGCGCCATCGTCCCCGGCCCGATGCTTCTCGGCTGCCCTGCTCTCGGCCTCTCTGCTCTCGGCCCATATCCCCGACCACGTCGCCACGCGCTGGTGAAACCACCGCTGCGCTCCGAACGCCGTCTCCAGCAGCCGCGACAGCCCGTCGCGATAGAGCTCGTGCAGGTGAAACTCGTTCACGTAATGGCGAGCGTCGCTGTAGAGCTCGCGGTTGGGAGAGGAGATGACGAGCACCCCGTCCGGTGCGAGCACGCGTGCGAACTCAGCGAGCATTGCGGGCTGGTCCGCCTCGGGCAGATGCTCGATGGTCTCGAAGGACACCACCACGTCGACGGCGCCATCCGGCAACGGCAGCGCCGTGCACGAGCCTTCGACGAAGGAGAGCCGTGTGTCGCGGTAGCGCGTGCGAGCATGGGCAATGGTTGCCGCGTCGATGTCGACGCCGACCACGCTGGCGGCGGTGTGCGCGAGCAGCGCCGAGCCGTAACCTTCGCCGCAGGCGGCATCGAGGACGCGCTTACCGTCGACCATGCCCTTGGCGAAGGCATAGCGATGCCAGTGCTCGTAAGCGATCTCACCGGCGCAGGTCGGGATGAAGCGCTCGCCGGTGAATGTAAGTTTGCTCATGGTGGGGTCAAGGCGTGCCGCGGGCCCGTCGCCTTGCGACCCAGTGCGTGACGGCGACGCGCTGGGACTTTCCGGCGCAAGCCCCGATTTTAGCAATCAGCGCGGGTCCCCCGGTGCGCTCGTCGGTCCCGGTGTGGGTGCCGTCCCCGCACCGCCCCACGAGTGATCGATGCGTGCGAGCCCCAGCTCGCGCGTTTGGCCGTCGACCATGAATGGAATCTCGACATTGTCGAACAGTCGAACCCCCTCCGGATCGAGCGCGTGCGCCCGAACGAAATATTTACCTGGCAAGAGGGGAAGGCGGGCGAACGAGAGCACGAAGCGGAAGTGATGCTCGTCGACGCGTTCGGGCGTCACCCCGTCCATGTCGGTGGCCACGCCGTACAGCGGAGTCCCGTCGGCGCGCACGAGGCCGATCAGCACCACGGGCGAACGGCCGTCCGGCGAGAACACGCTGCCGGAGATGGTGAGCGCGGCGCCCATGGTCACCCGGTCGGGCGGGGCCAGCGCGAGCGTCTGCACGGCATAGGCGCCCGCCGCCGCCGCCGCCGGCGCCGCAATAGGCAGCTTCGCCTGCGCCGACTTCTCCTCGTGATACGCGAGGTACTCCTGCGTGACTTCGGTAACCGGTCCCCACCGCGCAACGCGGCCCTCGCGCAGCCAGAGCGCACTGCGGCAGAGCTTCTGTACGTGGTACATGCTATGCGAGCACAGCAGGAGCGTGCCGCCGTCGGTCAGGTAGTTTTCGATCCAGGCAATGCACTTTTTCTGGAAAGACTCGTCCCCCACCGCCAGCACCTCGTCGGTGATGAGGATGTCCGGCCGCAGCGCGGTCGCCACCGCGAATCCCAGGCGCACCACCATGCCCGACGAATAGTGCTTGATCGGATCGTGGATGTGCTCCCCGATGTCGGCGAAGGCGACGATCTCGCCGCGCTTGGCGTCGATCTCCGCAGGCGCGAGTCCCAGCAGCGCCGCCGCCAGGTCGATGTTGTCCAGCCCGGAATATTCCGGGTGGAAGCCGGACCCCAGCTCGAGGAGCGCTCCGACGCGCCCGCGCACGCTGACTTCGCCGCGGGTCGGGGTGATGACGTCGGCGACGATCTTGAGCAATGTCGACTTCCCGGCGCCGTTCTCCCCGATGATGCCGAGCGACTCGCCCGCGGCCAGTTCGAATGAAACGTCGTCGAGCGCGCGGAACACGTGCGCCGCACCGCGCCCGCGTAATAGGTCGACGACGAGTCGGACGCGTCCGCCGGTGGCGTCCACCTTGGCGTAGTCCTTGCCGACTCCGGCCAGGCGCAGGAGCGGCTCGCCCATCAGACGAAGTCCTCGAAGTAAGGGGAAAGTCGCCGGAAAACCCACCGTCCCGCGGCGAACAGTGCGAGCGCGACAAGCACCGCGACGGCATCGCCCCATTGCAGCGACAGGTTGCCGTCGAGCAGCGCATCGCGCAGCCGCCCTACCAGGTAGCCGAACGGATTCGCCGCCACCCATGGCTTCATGCCGTCCGGAACGAGCTCGAGTGGGTACAGGATCGGCGTGAGGTACATCAGGATCATCAGCACTGGCATGAGGATGTGCTCGACATCGCGGATGAACACCTGCAACGCCGAGAGTGCGAGCGTGATGCCGGTCACCGCGACCGCCAGAATGATCCACAGCGGAATCGCGATGACGAGGCCCTCGAAACGGATCGGCTCGCCGAACAGCCGCAATGCGATGAGCACCGCGAGGTATCCCGCGAACTGCAGCGCGAGCGTCGCTGCGACCGAGGCGTAGACCACGATTTCGTGCGGAAAGGCGACCTTGCGTATGAGCCCCGCATACGCGGCGATGCTGCCCGTTCCACGCTGTAACGCTTCCTGCGCGGCGAGCCACGGCCAGAGTGCGACCGCGACGAAGGGCAGAAAGTCCTGGCCACGCATGGTGCCGGCGCGAAACACCGTCGTGAAGACGAAGTGGTAGACGGCAAGCAGCGCCAGCGGGTGCAGCAGCGCCCACGCGAGCCCGGTGAAGCTGCCGAGGTAGCGCGAGAAGAGCTCGCGCCGCATGAAGTTGGCAAACAGCGCGCGTCGCCGGGCCAAGGCGACCGGCGAAGCTGCAACCGTGCTCATGCCCGCTTTCCATTGATGCGGACGCCCGAGTCGGCGAGACGTCGGCGCGGTGTGCAGAGCATGTTGAGCTTGTCCATGATGTAGAAATCATAGTCCAGCCCTTGGAATGGACGCTTGATGGCATCGACCCCCTTGATCCAGTACTCCACCCAACACCAGGGCTCGAAAGCCGTGATCGTGCGGCGACCACCGTCAAGGACGTCAACCTCCATCCCTTCAACAT
>JBDTZQ010000142.1:0-7579 GCA_040005035.1 Betaproteobacteria bacterium
GCTGAGCGTCGCAGTCGCGGCCGTGCATCTTTTCAATCATGGGACGCATCACCGCGGGCAGCTCACCACACTCATCAGGCAGGCCGGCGTCGATCCGGGTCCGACCGACCTGCCCTGGGTACCCGGGCTGGTCGAGATCGTCGACTAGAACCCGCTCAGCGCCGCGCTTTCTTGCGCGCGCGCGGATGGGCCTGGTCGTAGGTCTTGGCGAGCGCCTGGAAGTCGAGGTGGGTGTAGATCTGCGTGCTGGCGATGCTGGCGTGACCGAGGAGCTCCTGCACCGCGCGCAGGTCGCCCGACGACTGCAGCACGTGCGACGCGAACGAATGACGCAGCATGTGCGGATGCACGTGCCGCGACAGCCCGCCCTTGATCGACCACACGGCAAGCCGCTGCTGGATGGCACGGGGCGCCAAGCGACGGCCCGAGCGGCTCACGAACACCGCCTTTTCCTCACCCGGTGACAGCTCGTGCCGCTGCGCCAACCATACGCGCAACGCCTCGCGCGCAGGCGTGCCCACGGGGACGATCCGCTCCTTGGATCCCTTGCCCCAGACGCGCACCTCGCCCGTCGTGAGGTCAAGCGCCGAGATATCGAGCCCGGCGAGCTCCGAGACGCGCAGCCCCGACGAATACGCCAGCTCGAAGAGCGCGCGATCACGCACGTCGAGAACGCCGTCGCCCTCGATGGTCACCAGCCGTGACGCCTCGTCGGGCGACAGTGCCGAGGGCAGGCGCCGCGAGCCGCGCGGCGCGCGCAGGCCGGCGCACGGATTGTCGCCGATCGTCGCATCGCGACCGATCGCGAAGCGGTAGAACGCCCTCCATGCCGACACCATTCTCGCCAGGCTCGCGGCGCTCAAGCCGCGTTGATGCAGCACCGCGACGCAGCGTCGGATCTCGGGGGACGACAGCTTCGGGAGTGGCGTACCGCCGGCGAGGGATTTGAGTGCGCCGACGTCGCGCCAATACGCCGAGGCGGTGTGCGGCGGGCGCGTCGCCAGGTGTTGCTGCCACGCGCCCAGCAGCGCGTCGTCGACGTCGGCTGTCCTTACGCTAACGCCTCGAGGCACCGCGTTCGTCCTCGATCATCGCGCGACGCAGCTTTGGCATTGCGTCTACGCCTGTGGCAGGAATCGCGCGGTCGCCACGCTGGCGAGCTCGGCGAGTCGCGTGAGGTACATCGTCCCCATTCCCGGGTAGAAGCGGCCGGGATCGTCGCTGCCGAGCGCCAGCAGGCCGAACGCCTGGTGCGTGCGCAGTGGCAGGAAGGCGAAGGATTCCAGCGCGGCGCCGCTCTCGAACCAGTCTCGCGACTCGAACGGCGCTTGCTCCCCGCAGTAAGGCGTACCCAGCGTGCCCGCGTAGTCGCGAAGCTCCTGGCTGGTCGCCGCGAGCTCGGGCAGGTACGACTGCTCGGGCACCTTGCCCCAGAGCCGGAGCGCGACCTGCGGGATCTGGAAATCGTCGACCAGGCTGTGGTAGAGCACGCCCAGCGTCGTCTCCAGATCCATCGCCGAGAACAGCGCCAGCGTCGAGCGATGCAGCTTCTCGCTGATCGCGTCGTTCTCGCCACCGAACTGGATCAGCTCGCGGAGCTTGGTCTCGAGCTGCCCGTTCTTCTCCCTCAGCGTGACGATCTGGCGCTCGGCAATGGGGATCGCGTGCCCGCCGTGCGGATGCGGCACGTAGATCTCGGAGAGAACATCGGCGTACTCGCCGAAGAATTCCGGGTGCTGCTGGAGATAGTCGGCGATCGCCTTGGGATCCATCAATTCTTCCTCGCATCGTTCATCGGCGGCGCTTCATCCAACGCCCATTCCCCCTCGAATACCGTCTCGGCGGGCCCGGTCATGAAGACCGGCGCCCCGGCGCCGCCCCACGCGATGGTAAGCATTCCGCCCCTCGTCGACACCCGGACGCGCGAATCGAGCAGGCC
Organism: Betaproteobacteria bacterium; assembly: GCA_040005035.1. Taxonomy (GTDB): domain Bacteria; phylum Pseudomonadota; class Gammaproteobacteria; order Burkholderiales; family Casimicrobiaceae; genus PALSA-1003. The sequence continues at coordinate 1,940 of JBDTZQ010000142.1, forward strand.
GCGCCGGATTCCCGCCACGACCGCCGCGCACGCCCCGGTGCCGCAGGCGAGCGTCTCGCCTGCCCCACGCTCCCACACGCGCAGGCGAATGTTAGCGCGATCGACGATCTGCATGTAGCCCGCATTCGCGCCATTGGGAAAGCGCGGATGCCGCTCGATGTGGGGACCTTCGCTTCGCACCGGCGCGGCGTCGACGTCCGCGACCACCTGCACTGCGTGCGGATTGCCCATCGACAGCGCGCTGATCGGCACGCCGCGCTCTGCGATCTGGAGGAGCTGCACGACATCGTCGCTGTCGGTGACGAACGGAATGTCCCTCGCCGCGAATCGCGGCTCGCCCATGTCGACGCTCACCTGGCCGTCGGCCTCGAGCGCAGGCTCGATGACCCCGCCACGCGTCTGGACGCGAATCGCGCGCTTGGTGGTCAGGCCGTGCGCACGCACGAACTGCACGAAACATCGCGCGCCGTTACCGCATTGCTCGACCTCGCCACCGTCGGCGTTGAATATGCGGTAGCCGAAATCAATGCCTGGCTGAGAGGCTTTTTCCACGACCAGCACCTGGTCGCAGCCGACGCCGAAGTGCCGGTCCGCGATGCGCCGGATCTCCGGCGCCGCGAGCGAGATGCTTTGACTGACCGCGTCGATCACGACGAAATCGTTGCCCAGCCCTTGCATTTTGGTGAATCGCACGCGCCGGGTCATGGCGCTCGCGGGCCGAAGCCGCGGTCGATACGCGTGATCGGCACGCGTCCCTTGCGCGCGAAGGGCAGCACCGTGCCGTCGGTCAGCGTCACCGACCCCTTCATTGTGTAGTCGATGGGAAGCTGCGATCCAAGCGTCATCAGCGCGGTGGCTACCGCGCCGACATCGACGCGTCCCGCGATGTCGACGCTGGCGTCGCCGCGCGCGGGAAGATCGCCTACGTGCGTGCTGCGCCCCGACGCCGCGGTGCGGCCATCGATCGCCACCTCGAATTCGAGTCGGTCGACCGACAGGACGTAGGCGTTCGGGTTATAGACGCGAAGACCGATCGACATATCGGCGCGAGCGTCGACGATGCGCAGGATCTTGAGCGATTCGAGCGCGACCTCGGGGGGATCGAAGCGCGGATTGAGCTGGACGCAGGCTGCGATCGCAAGTGCGCCGACGATCGTCGCGGCCGCCGTGGCGACGACCCGCAGCTCAGACATTGAAGCGGAAATGCATTACGTCGCCGTCCTTCACCGCGTAGTCGCGTCCTTCGAGCCGCATCTTACCGGCTTCCTTCGCGCCCTGCTCCCCCTTGCACGCGATGAAGTCGGCGAACGCGATGACTTCCGCGCGGATGAATCCCTTCTCGAAATCGGTGTGGATGACGCCCGCCGCCTGCGGTGCGGTGCTGCCGTGTCGGATCGTCCACGCGCGAACCTCCTTCGGCCCCGCGGTGAAGTACGTGTCGAGTCCGAGCAGCCTGTATCCGGCGTGGATGAGCCGATCCAGTCCCGCTTCGGTGAGCCCCATGTCGTCGAGAAAGATCTTCTTGTCGTCGGCATCGAGGTCGGCGATCTGCGATTCGACGGCCGCGGAGATCGCCACCACCGGCGCGCCCTCGGTGCTCGCGTAGGCCTCGACGCGCGCGAGCAGCGGGTTGTCCTTGAAGCCGTGCTCGGCGACGTTGGCGACGTACATCGTCGGCTTCATCGTGAGCAGGAAAAGCGGCTTGAGCACCACTTTCTCCTCCGGATAGAGATCGACCGAGCGCGCTGGCCGTGCCTGGTCGAGCGCGACGTTCACCTTTTCCAGCGCGGCGACCAGTCGCTGCGCCTCCTTGTCGCCGCCGGAGCGCGCGATCTTGGAGTATTTCGCGAGTTGCTTTTCCACCGTCGCGAGGTCGGCGAGCGCGAGCTCGGTGTTGATGGTCTCGATGTCGGATACGGGATCGATCTTGCCCGCGACATGAACGACGTTCTCGTCCACGAAGCAGCGCACGACGTGCGCGATGGCGTCGGTCTCGCGAATGGTCGCGAGGAACTGGTTGCCGAGGCCTTCGCCTTTGGACGCTCCCGCGACCAGCCCCGCGATGTCGACGAATTCGACCGCAGCCGGCAACACGCGCTCGGGCTTGGCGATTGCCGCCAGCGCCGCGAGCCGCGGGTCCGGCACCTCGACGATGCCGATGTTGGGCTCGATGGTGCAGAACGGGTAGTTCTCGGCCGCGATGCCCGCCTTGGTCAGCGCGTTGAACAGCGTCGACTTGCCGACATTGGGAAGCCCGACGATGCCGCACTTGACGCTCATGCTGGTGGCTTTCCGGTGGTCGCCTCACCGGGACGCGTGTGCAATTCGTGCATGGCGCGCTCGGTCTCGCCCGATGCGAGCCGGGGCCAGACGGCGAGCACGCGCAGGATGGCGTCGTCGATCGCGGCACGCTCGTCGCGCGACGGCAGGTGCAGCACGTAGTCGGCGACTTCCTGCTCCGACAATGCGCCGTCGCGCGGGTGTCCGATCCCGATCCTCGCGCGCCAGAAGTCCCCCGTGCCCAGCGCCGCGGCGATGTCCTTGAGACCGTTGTGCCCCGCGAATCCGCCACCCTGCTTGAGCTTGACGGTGCCGGGCTTGAGATCGAGCTCGTCGTGCGCCACCAGGATCTCGCCGGGAGCGATGCGATAAAAGCGCGCGAACGCGGAGACCGCGAGACCGCTGCGATTCATAAACGTCTGCGGCACGGCCAACCTCGGCTCGGAAGCCGAGACCAGCGCGTGGAACCTGGACTCGGCTCGAAGCTCGACGGCTTGTGCGCGCGCGAGCGCGTCGATCATCCATGCACCCGCGTTGTGCCGAGTGGCAGCGTATTCGCGGCCAGGATTACCGAGGCCGACGACGAGTCGCAGTGGATGGGGCATAAGTTATGGCGCCAGGTCTTCCAGCAAAAGGGCCCGCCGGCTGACACCGCGCGGGCCCTTCGCCGTTCGGCCGGTTGATCCTGCCGAATTACTTCTTGTCGTCCTTCTTGCCCGAGGACTTGTCGGATCCCTTGTCGGCAGCCCCGCCCTTCTCGCCGCCCTTGTCCCCAGCCTTGTCCCCAGCCTTGTCCCCGCCCTTCTCGGCCGCCTTGTCGCCCGGTTTAGCTTCTTCGCCGGCAACAGCCTCCGTCGCCGCACCCTCGACCGCCGCCGCGGTTTCCTCGACCTCGACCACGATGCGCGGAATGATCGCGGTGACCACCACCGGATCCATCTTGCCGCGCGTGACCGCGGTGACCCCGGCAGGTAACTTCAGGTCGGACATGTGTATCGACTGCCCGACGGCGAGCGCGGACAGGTCGACCTCGATGAATGTCGGGAGGTCCTTCGGCAGGCACGAGACATCGAGGTCGGTCAGCACGTGGCTGATGATCGCATCGGTGGTCTTGTGCGCAGGCGAATCCTCGGCGTGCGTAAAGTGCAGCGGAACCTTGATGTGAATCTTGCGCGCTTCGTCGACGCGCTGGAAATCGACGTGCAGGACCTCGTTTCGAAACGGATGCATCTGCACGTCGCGAAGGAGCACGCGCTGCTGCTTACCGTCGAACGTCATGGTCAGGATCGACGAATGGAACGCCTCGCGCTTGAGCGCATGGATGAGGGCGTTGTGGTCGAGCTCGATGGGCTGCGGGTCGGTGGTCCCGCCGTAGACGATGCCCGGGGCGCGACCGCTGCGGCGAAGGCGACGGCTGGCGCCGCGGCCCTCGGTGGCGCGCGCGAATGCGGTGAATTCGTGCTGCTGCATGGAAAACTCCTGTTGTCTGCGGCCTTCCGGGCGATGCGCTAGGGGCTGGCCTCGGTCGTCCGCGGTGGCGACAATCGACGCTCGTTTCCGGAATTCTGCCTCCCGAAACTTGGGCGCCGTCTGGAAAGCCTTGAATTATAACCCGATTGCGCCCGTGCGCACAAGCGCGGCCCGGCGCCGGCAGTGGGTCAGTCGGAGCTCACTCACGGGCGAACGGGCGTGGCTTGTGGTGCCGCGCCGGTCCCGCGCTCACTCGGTGAACAGCGAGCTCACGGACTCCTCGTTGGAAATGCGCGTCATGGTCTCGGCGAGCAGTTGCGCGCATGAAAGCACCCGGATGCGCTTGCACGCGCGCGCCTCCTCGGACAGAGGGATCGTGTCGGTGACCACTATCTCGTCGAGCTCCGATTCGGCGATGCGCTGCACGGCGCCGCCCGAGAGCACCGGGTGCGTGCAGTACGCCACCACCTTGCGCGCGCCATTTTCCTTGAGCGCCGACGCTGCCTTGCACAGCGTGTTCGCGGTGTCGACGATGTCGTCCATGATCACGCAAGAGCGCCCCTCGACGTCGCCGATGATGTTCATCACCTCGGCGACGTTCGCTTTCGGCCGCCGCTTGTCGATGATGGCGAGATCGGAATCGAGGCGCTTGGCGATGGCGCGAGCGCGCACCACGCCGCCGACGTCAGGCGAAACGACGAGGAGGTCGTCGTGGTTCTGCTTCCACAGGTCGCCCAGCAGCACCGGCGTCGCGTAGATGTTGTCGACGGGGATGTTGAAGAATCCCTGGATCTGGTCGGCGTGCAGATCCATCGTCATGAGGTGGTTCACCCCCACCGTGGAGAGCATGTCGGCGACCACCTTGGCGGTGATCGACATGCGCGCCGAGCGCGGTCTGCGATCTTGGCGCGCGTAGCCGAAATAGGGAATGGCCGCAGTGATGCGCCCTGCCGACGCGCGCTTGAGCGCGTCGACCATGATCAGGATTTCCATCAGGTTGTCGTTGGTCGGCGCGCACGTCGACTGGAGGACGAACACGTCGCGGCCACGCACGTTCTCCAAGAGCTCGACCATCACCTCGCCGTCGGAGAATCGGCCCACGAGGCAACGCCCGAGGCTCGTGTTCATGTGCCGGACGACCGCCTCGGCAAGCGCCGGATTGGCGGTGCCGGTGAAGATGCGCATGCGGTCAAACTTCAAGGCTGGCGTCCGGCGATGCCGTGCGTATCGTTTGTCGGGTGCTGCCAGCTAATCCTCATTCTTGCCCTTAGTGTTCCGCAATCGTCCGATACAAACCCCGCAGCAGCAGTAACCGGGCGGCCCTCCTTTGCCACCGCTTGCGGTTGCGCAACCACAAGCGCTACGCGGACCCTGCGCCCGTCGTCGCTCATTTGGTGCCAGCTATCACCGCTTCGTCGGCAGGGAGCATGTTTCGTTTGCGCTGCCGCCATGCAAGCACCGATCGCTTCAGATTCAGCATCGCCACGACGTAATAGACGAGCTTGAATTTCCGCAGTGCTCGCCACATCGGAGTCTTGCCGAAAATGTCGCCGGCCAACAGCGACAACACCGCCTCCTTCATGCGCCACCGGTTGCCCGGCGACATGAACAGGTCCCGCATCGTGGGGTTGGTGACCCGGTAAATGAACCAAGAAAACTCCCTGGGGCCGTGTTTCATCACTTTGTCGAAACGGACCAATGCCGCCGGCGCCTCCGCAGGGCGACGCAGGACGGTGTTTACAACTTCGGCGCTCATGAAGGCGCTGTTCATCGCCAGAAGCACGCCCGACGAGAACACCGGATCGATGAACGTATATGCGTCGCCGATCAGCAGGTAGCCGGGCCCGTGCGTCCGGTCGCACGCGTAGGAGAAATTGCCGGTCGCTTCCA
>JBDTZQ010000143.1:0-7540 GCA_040005035.1 Betaproteobacteria bacterium
CAACGAGCTGTTCGACTACGGCCGCCCCGAGTCGATCGAGCTGGCGGTCCTCGTCGACCGCGGCGGACGCGAATTGCCGATCGAGGCGACGTGGGTCGGCGCGCGCGTCGCGGTGGCGCGCGACCTGTCCATCGTGCTCGATCGCGCGCAGGGCGGCCGCCTCGCGCTTTCCGTGGAACCGGCGGGGAGCGCTCCGCGTGCATAGTTCGCAACTGAGTTCGCAACTGAGTCCGCAGCTCAACGCCGCCGGCGAGCTCACGCACCTGCTGACGCTGGAGGGCCTTCCGGCCGACGTCATCGTGCGCATACTGGACACCGCGGTGCCTTTCGTGTCGGTCGCCGAGCGCGACGTCAAGAAAGTGCCGCTGCTGCGCGGCAAGGCCGTGTTCAATCTCTTTTTCGAGAACAGCACGCGCACGCGCACGACCTTCGAGATCGCGGCGAAGCGACTCTCCGCGGATGTGATCAATCTCAACATCGGGGTGTCGTCTACAGCCAAGGGCGAGACGCTTCTCGACACGATCGACAACCTGGTGGCGATGAATGCCGACATGTTCGTCGTGCGCCACGCGCAAAGCGGCGCGCCGCACCTCATTGCGCAGCACCTTCACACGACTGCGCGCGAGCACATCCACGTCATCAACGCCGGCGATGGAAGGCATGCGCATCCCACGCAGGGCCTGCTCGACCTCTTCACCATACGTCACTACAAGAAGGATTTTCGCGCGTTGACGGTGGCGGTGGTGGGCGACGTGCTGCACTCGCGCGTGGCACGCTCGCTCATCCACGGCCTCACCACGCTGGGTACGCCGGAGGTGCGCGTGATCGCGCCGAAGACGCTGCTGCCGACCGCTATCAACAGCCTCGGTGTGCGCGTGTTCCACGACATGGCGGAAGGGCTGCGCGGCGCCGACGTGGTCGTGATGCTGCGCCTGCAAAGCGAGCGCATGGGCGGCGAGATGCTGCCGTCGGCGGGCGAGTATTTCAAGCACTATGGCTTGACAGGCGACAAGCTCGCCCTCGCCAAGGCGGATGCGATCGTGATGCATCCCGGGCCGATGAACCGCGGCGTCGAGATCGATTCGGCGGTCGCCGACGGCGAGCACTCGGTCATCCTGCCGCAGGTGACGTTCGGCATCGCGGTGCGCATGGCGGTGATGAGCATGCTGGCGGGCAGCTGATGATGGCACGGAGGCTCTCCTCCTCGATACAAGCGCCTGGCGCGCGGCCGCGACGCGACGGGAAAGCGCACGCATGAAGATCGAGATCGTCCACGGCAGGCTCGTCGACCCGCGCCACGGCGTCGACCGCAAGACGTCGCTGTACATCGCCGCGGGCAAGGTGGTCGCGCTCGGCTCCGCGCCGCCTGACTGGCGCGCCAGCCGCGTGATCGAGGCCGAAGGTCTGGTCGTGTGCGCCGGGCTGGTCGACGCCGCGGCACGATTGCGCGAGCCCGGACTGGAGCACAAGGCAACGCTGGAATCGGAGATGGAGGCCGCGGTGGCGGGTGGCGTCACCAGCCTGGCGTGTCCGCCCGACACCGACCCGCCGCTCGACGAGCCCGGTCTGGTCGAAATGCTCAAGCACCGCGCGCGATCGCTCAACCGTGCGCATCTTTATCCCGTGGGCGCGCTCACCGTCGGCCTGAAGGGGACCGCGATCACCGAGATGGGCGAGCTCGCCGAGGCGGGGTGCATCGCCTTCTCGCAGGCAGACGCGGCGCTGCCCGACACTCGAATGCTGCTGCGCGCGATGCAGTACGCCGCGACCTTCGGTTACCGCGTGTGGCTGCGCGCGCAGGACCCGTATCTCGCCCGCGGCGGTGTCGCGCACGACGGCGAGGTGGCGACGCGACTCGGGCTCGCGGCGATTCCATCCTGCGCGGAGACCATCGCGCTGGATGCGATCTGCGAGCTGGCGCGCGTCACCGGCGCGAGCGTCCACATCGCGCGCATCTCGTCGCGCGAGGGCGTCGATCGCGTCCGCCAGGCCAAGCGCTCGGGCCTCGCGCTGACCTGCGACGTCGGCGCCAACCACGTTCATCTGTGCGACACCGACATCGGATGGTTCGCCGCGAGCTGCCATCTCGTCCCGCCGCTGCGCTCCAGCCGTGATCGCGATGCTCTGCGCGCCGGGCTCGCCGACGGCACGATCGATTTCATCTGCTCCGACCACGCCCCGGTCGACGACGATGCCAAGCAGCTGCCGTTCGCCGAGAGCGAGCCCGGCGCGACGGGGCTGGAGCTGTTGCTGCCGCTCACGCTCAAATGGGCGCACGATGCTGGCGTCGACCTGTCGAAGGCGCTCTCTCTCATCACGTCCCAGCCGGCGCGCGTGCTCGGCATCGACGCCGGACACCTCGGCATCGGCGCAGCGGCCGACGTATGCGTCTTCGATCCCTCGGCATGGTGGAAGGTCGAGCGCGCGTCGCTGAAGAGCCAGGGCAAGAACACGCCCTTCATGGGCTGGGAGGTCGCCGGCAAGGTGCGATTCACCATTGCCGGCGGACAGGTCGTGCACGAAGCCTGACTGCCTTTCCGTTATCGGTCGTTGGCGCTATCCTGTCGAGGAACGAGGCTCCGGCAGGCGCAGGACGGTCGAGACGAGTTAAAGCGATGCGGCGGTGGCCATGGGCGGGCACGGGCGGCGAAGTAGCCGCCCGTTGTTTTTGGCCCTTGGGCGCACGCACCATGCTTTGACCCGCGCCGGGCAGGTCCCAGTGCGCGTTGCTATCATGACGGCGCGCCGCATCCATGTCCGATCACCTGCACATCCTCGAGCAGCAATCCATCCATGTCATCCGTGAGGCGCATGCACGCCTGAAGCCGCTGGCGATGCTGTGGTCGATCGGCAAGGACTCGAACACGCTGCTCTGGCTGGTGCGCAAGGCGTTCCTTGGACGCGTGCCCTTCCCGGTGATGCTGCTCGACACCGGCAACGAGTTCCCGGAGGTCTACGCGTTGCGTGATCGCATCGCTAGCGACTGGCGGCTCGACTGCGTCAACGTCCTGTGCCCTCCGGCGACGCAAACGGATGCCACGCTGCCGCCGGCCGCGCGCGCGGCGGCGCGCAAGACGCTCGGACTGCGGCAGGTCGTCGTCGAGCGCAGGCTGCGCGGCGTCATGCTGGGCATTCGTCGCGACGAGCAGGCCGTTCGCGGCAAGGAGCGCGTGTTCAGCCCGCGGCGCGGCGACGGGTCGTGGGACTTTCGCGACCAGCCTGCCGAGCTGTGGGACCAGTACCAGACCGACTTCGCATCCGACATGCACGTCCGGGTGCATCCGTTGCTGGCCTGGACCGAGCTCGACGTGTGGCGATACATCGCACGCGAAGGCATCCCCGTGTGCGAGCTTTATTTCTCGCGACAGGGCAGGCGCTATCGCTCGCTCGGCGAGGCCGACATCACGCTGCCGGTCGAATCGCAGGCATCGACGATCCAGGAGATCATCGCCGAGCTCGAGCAGACCCGCGAGAGCGAGCGCGCCGGGCGCACGATGGACCACGAGAGCGAGGACACCTTCGAGCGCCTGCGGGTCGCAGGGTACATGTGATGTCGGGGGACGCCGCGTCGATCCAGGTGCAGACGCTGGTGCTCGCCGGGCACGTCGACCATGGGAAATCGACGCTACTGGGCCGCCTTCTGCACGAGCTCGGCCAGCTGCCCGATGGCAAGGCGAAGGAACTTGCCGAGATGTCGGCGCGCAGAGGCGTGCCGCTCGAGTGGTCCTTCGTGCTCGACGGCCTGCAGGCCGAGCGTGACCAGGCGATCACGCTCGACACCACTCGGGTTCGTGTGCGCACGGGGCGCCGCGAGTTCGTCGTGATCGATGCGCCAGGTCACAAGGAGCTGCTCAAGAACATGATCGGCGGCGCTTCGGCGGCAAGCGCCGCGCTGCTCGTGGTCGACGCCGACATTGGCGGCGAGGAGCAGACGCTGCGCCACGCCTACCTCCTCAGGCTGCTCGGGGTTCGCGAGGTCATCGTCGCCGTCAACAAGATCGACACGATTTCCGACGTCGAATCGGTATTCGCTGCGCGCGCGGGCGAATTCGAGTGGGCGCTGGAGCGCATGGGGCTGCATGCTCACGCCATCGTCCCGGTGTCGGCGCGCGAAGGCACCAATCTGCGCGACGGCGCTGCGCTGAGCGAATGGTACCGGGGTCCGACGCTGGTGCAGGCGCTCGACTCGCTGCCGTTGACGGCGATCGATCATCGGCTTCCGCTGCGCATCGCGGTGCAGGACGTGTATCGCTTCGACGACCGGCGCATCCTCGCCGGCCGCATCGAATCGGGGCAGGTCGCAGTCGGTGACACGCTTGTGTTCTCGCCGTCGGAGAGAATCGCACGCGTCGCGGCGCTGCCCGGCTGGCCGACCGACAGCGCCGGTGCGCTGGTCGCGGGGGACAATGCCAGCATCGTGCTGGATCGGCCGCTCGTCGTCGAGCGCGGCGAAATTGCCAGCCACGAGGATTCGCCGCCCAAGCTCACCAGCGTCTTCGACGCTGACGTCTTCTGGCTGGCGCCGGCACCGCTGGTCGCCGGCCGCGAGCTCGATGCGCAGATCGGCACGCGTGCGGTGCGGGTGCGCGTGCAGGCACTGCGCCATCGTATCGATGTCGTGACGCTGGAAGCGCAGCCCGTCGAACAGATCCGGGCATCGGAAGTTGGCAGGATCACGTTGCGTGCGGGGGAAATGCTCGCCCTCGACGACTTCGCGGCGCTTCCCGCGACAGGGCGCTTCGTGCTTCGCGACGGCTTCACGACGGTCGGCGGTGGGGTGATCGACACCGCCGGACACGCCGACCAGCGATCCTCGTCTGCGTCGAAGCGAAATCTCACGCCGACCGCGCACCAGGTGCGCGAGGCCGAGCGCGCGCAGCGCTTCGGACACGCGGGCGCAGTGGTGTGGCTTACCGGCCTGTCGGCATCCGGCAAGTCGACGCTGGCGATGACGCTCGAGCGCCGGCTATTCGATTCCGGCCACGCGGTATTCGTGCTCGATGGTGACAACATCCGCCGCGGGCTCAACGCCAACCTCGGATTCTCTCCCGAAGATCGCGGCGAGAACATCCGCCGGGTCGGCGAGGCGGCGGCGCTGTTCGCCGAAGCCGGCATGATCTGCATCACCGCGTTCATCTCCCCCTACCGCGACGATCGACGACGGGCGCGCGCGGCGCTCCCCGGCGGGCGATTCTTCGAGGTGTACGTCAAGGCGGACCTGCGCGCCTGCGAGTCGCGCGATCCGAAGGGCCTTTACCGCCGCGCCAGGCGTGGCGAGCTCAAGGACTTCACCGGCATCGACAGCCCCTACGAGGAGCCGGTGAACCCCGATCTGGTGATCGACACCACGCGCGACGACGTGGCAGGCTGTGTCGCGAAGCTCCTGGCGTTCGTCACGACGCGCTGCCGCGCCTAGGCGCGCCGCGCGCCGATCAGGACGTCTTCGGCAGCCGGCCCAACAGGTAGAACTCGTCGTTCGGACGCATGGCGATCAGGTCGGCCATGCGATTGGACAGCGCGAAGAACGCGGCGATGGCGCCGATGTCCCAGATGTCCTCGTCGCTGAAACCGTGCGCGCGCAGCTCGGCGTAGTCGGCGTCGACGAGCTCGGATGAACGCACCGCCACCTTCATCGCGAAACCGAGCATCGCCTTCTGCCGGTCGCTGATGTCCGCCTTGCGATAGTTCACGGCCACCTGGTCGGCGACGCGCGGGTCTTTCGCGTAGACGCGCAGGATGGCGCCGTGGGCGACGATGCAATAGGGACAGTGATTGGCGCCGGAGGTCGCGACGACGATCATCTCGCGCTCGGCCTTCGACAAGCCCGAGTGGCGCAACATTAGCGCATCGTGGTACGCGAAGAACGCGCGAAATTCGTCGGGACGGTGCGCCAGCGTCACGAAGACATTGGGGATGAAGCCCGCCTTGCTCTGGACCTCCAGCATTCGCGCGCGGATATCTTCGGGCAGGTCTTCGAGCTTCGGGACGGGGTAGCGGCTGATCGGAGCTGCGTGCATGATCGCGTCCGTTTCCTGAATTGGAATTCCCAGAAAAAGTGTCATCCATCATATCGCGATCAACGACGGCTTTCGACCCGAAGCCGACGTTTACCTTTGCCGACAGCTGTCGCTCGCGGTCGTCATTGGATCAGCCTGTCCGCCCGCAACAACAGCTCGGCTGGAATTGTGAGCCCCAGCAGTTTGGCGGCTTTCTTGTTCACGACCAACTCGAACTTGGTCGGCTGCTCCACGGGCAGCTCAGCGGGTTTCGCACCCTTCAAGATTCGGTCCACGTAGTAGGCGGTGCGCCGAAAGACCTCGAGATCGTTGACTGAATAAGACATAAGGCCGCCGGCTTCTACCCATGCACTGCCTTGGGACATCGTAGGTAGCTGGTTCTTCATGGCTAGGCCAACAATGCGCTCGCGATCATAAAAGAGCTGAGGGCTCGTGACCGTGATGACCGCACTCACACGTGCCTTGGTCGCATCCCGAAATGCTCCCTCGTAGTCAGGTTTCGGACCGCGCATATTCAGGCGTAGAAGTTGTATCTTTTGGGCGGCCGCCGCAACCTCGTACTCCTTCAGATAAGGAGCTGACGTGGGCATGTCAGCGTCGCGGAGGACTCCCACCAGCGCCAACCCTGGAACCATCTTCTTGAGCAATTCCAGCCGGATTCCGCTCAAGTCCTCGTTGAGGGTAAAGAGCCCCGTAATGTTCCCACCCGGGCGCGCCAGGCTTTCAACTATCCCGGTCGCGACCGGATCTATGCTGGTCACCATGACAATGGGAATCATCTTGGTCGCCTGCTTGGCTACGCGGACCGCTGTTGGAGTGGGGACGACAAGTACGTCAACGTCGAATTGCACAAGTTCGGCTACGAGGCCCGCGATGCGGCCGCTCTCTCCCTCGGCGCCGCGATACTCGATCACGATGTTCTTCCCCTCGACATAACCGAGATCCCGCAGCCCTTGCCGCATTGCCTCGACGTAAGGCCCTGGATTTGCGGAGTTGCCGGTTTCCGACACGTAACCTATCCGCGGGATTTTTGCCGGCTGCTGTTGGGCAACGGAAATCATGGGCACTGCGAACGCGCCCGTGCCTATCGCAATAAGCACCTCTCGCCGAGTAGTCACTCGATTCCTGTCTCTGCACGTGCAGCAGAAACAAGTGTCGGCGCTAGGACAGCCGGTTCCGAAGCGCGGGGGAGGTGAATTAAAATGTCGGGTATCCCATGCAAGGGCACATCTCGCGATGGGGTGGGCGCTCTATTTCTTCTCTAGGAGCAGCGTCGCCGCGTTGCGTAAGCTCGGGAGGAGATGTTTAGCTGCCTTTGCCAGGAGCCAAGGCAACGATACTGCGATGCGCAGCGCGTCGTCCAGCACTTCAATGCGCGCCACTGCAGATTGGCCGAGCGCGGTCATGCGGCAATGCAATGTATTTCCTTCCCAAGTCTCCTGCTCCATCGCGATCCTCGGTCCAAGGTGACCTTTGGTGCGGGCGAAGCCCTCTTTGAGACGGCGGACTGCCTCCACCTTCCC
>JBDTZQ010000144.1:0-7516 GCA_040005035.1 Betaproteobacteria bacterium
TGAGCGCCGCCGGGCCGCCCCAAGGCGCTCGCCCCCCTCAGGGGGGAGGTCGCGCCGCGACTTCCGGGGGAGACCGATGAGCGCGCCGATGCAGGATCTGGCCACGGTTCGCGACTGGGTGCGCTATGGCGTATCGCGGTTCAGTGCCGCCGGGCTGTTTTTCGGGCACGGCAGCGCCAGCGTGTTCGACGAGGCGGTCTACCTCGTGCTGCACACGCTGCATCTTCCGCTCGACCGGCTCGACCCTTTTCTCGACGCGCGCCTCACGCAGGCAGAGCGTGCCGACGTACACGCCATCCTCGAGCGGCGTGTCAGCGAGCGCATCCCCGCGGCATATCTGACTCGCGAGGCCTGGCTGGGCGATTTCCGCTTCTATGTCGACGAGCGCGTGATCATCCCGCGCTCTTTCATCGCCGAGCTTCTGCCCGAGGCGCTCGAGCCGTGGCTGGCCGCATCCAACACCGTGGAGACTGCGCTCGACCTGTGCACCGGCTCGGGGTGTCTAGCGATCCTGCTGGCGCATCACTTTCCCAATGTCGACGTCGACGCCGCCGACATCTCGCCGGAAGCCCTCGCCGTTGCGCAGCGCAACGTCGCCGACCACGGCATGCAGGACCGCATCAACCTGGTGCGCTCCGACATGTTCTCGAATCTGAACGACAAGAGCTACGATCTCATTATCAGCAATCCGCCGTACGTCAACGATGTGTCGATGACCGAGCTGCCCGCGGAGTATCGGCACGAGCCGGAGATCGCGCTGGCGGGCGGCGACGACGGCCTGGACGCCGTGCGCATCATCCTCGCCAAGGTCGCCGACTTCCTCAATCCCGACGGGCTGCTGGTCGTCGAAGTCGGTCACAACCGAGCCGTCACCGAAGACGCGTTTCCCGACATGCCGTTCATCTGGCTCACCACGGCGTCCGACGAGGGCAACGTCTTCCTGCTTCGCCGCGACGACCTCGCGCCCGCCCTCTGACGAGCGATCAGAGCCCGAAAAAGTCCCGGATCCGCCGCACGATGTCGTTGGCGCGCGAACCGGTGGCGCGGGCGCGCGCCTCGGCAGAGAGCGAAGCGAGCGTGGCATCGTTGGCTGCCGCGCGCGCCGCCACCGTCTGCGACATGGCGTCGGCAATTTCCGGACGTGCGCGGATGATCGACTCGAAGCCGCGCTTGTCGAGCCGATAGCACAGCGCCTCCGATTCGGCGATCACCGTCGCGGTCCGCGCCTGCCCGGTGAGCAAACCCATCTCGCCGAAGTACGCCGGCGCGGCCAGGCTCGCCAGGCGCTGACGTGTCGCGGACGCGCCGGCCCCGGCGTCGCGGAAAATGCCAACTTCTCCACGCGCCAGTATGTATAGCGAATCGGACGGCTCGCCCTGCTGGGTCGCGACATCGCCGATCGCCAGTGGGGTAGGTCCCAGCTGGGCGGCGAGCGCCTGCGCCTCGTCGTCGGTGAGCGCTGCGAAGAGCTCGAGCGACTTGAGCAGGTCTCGGCGCGACGACTGCTCCTGCCCGAGCGTTTTGGCTTGCTTGCGCGCGGCCGAGTGCAGGTAGAGGTCGGAGCGCGCGATCGGAATCTCCATCCCGGCGCGCCCGAGCGCGGCGAGCACATGGACGCGCACCTTCGAATCGGTGGGAACGTACTGGCGCAGGTCGGTGAGCCAATAGAACACGACATATTTGACGGCGTTGCCGTCGAAGCCGATGCAAAGACAATGCGCCTGTGGGTCGGGGGAAACCAACGGAATGGTCACGCGCGCGAGCGCGCCGTTGACCACCGCGATGACCTGCCCGGGCGTCCACTCGTAGCCGACCGTGAACTCGACCGCGCGCCGCCACGGAATGCGCAAGTCGCCACGCCGGCCGATCAGCGTGACGCGGCTGTTCATCATCTGCCCGTTGGGAACGATGATCGTGACATTGCTCACCGTCGCCAGCGCGGTATAACGCCATCGGATCCCGACCACTTCTCCGGTGACGCCCCCGTCCATCTCGATCCAGTCGCCGATGCGATACGTGTTGTCGAGCTGCAGCGAGATGCCGCCCATAAGGTTGACCAGCGTCGATTGCAGCGCGAATCCCAGCGCGGCGACGCCGACCGTCGAGGTTGCGATCAGGCCCGGCAGATTGACGCCCACCGCGTCGAGCCTGATCAGCGTGAAGATGATCAGCGACAGCGCGATCGCGACCTCGCCGACGATGCGCGGCACGGCACGTCGCGCCAGGACGACGTTGACCAGGAACGTGATGTAGATCCGGATGTTGCCGAGCGCGACGATCAGCAGGCAGATCTCGCGCGGCACGACCGCGATAGCGAGGCGCGGCGGAATGATCTCGTAGTTCGCCAGCAGCGCCAGCCCACCCAGCCCGGCGCCGATCAGCAGCAAGGTGATTAAGATCGAACGGCGCAGCTCCGGCCGAAGGCGCGCCGTGATCAGCCCGAAGAGCAGCGCGCCCATGCTGAACGCAAGCGCTTCCTGCAGCGTGATCAGTTCGACCATCGGTGGCCTGTTCTCCCTCGTGCGCGGCGGACCGTGCCGATTATACGGCCCGGCGTCGTTCCAGGATCGCTCGCCTGCCGCGGCCTTCCGGATCGTGCCTCAGGCAGCGTGTAGAATGGCCGCGCTTCTACCCCACTGCACCCCTCCTTCATGCGCACCGGCGGCCGCATACTCGTCGACAACCTCGTGCTTCAGGGTGTCGACCTCGCGTTCTGCGTTCCTGGCGAGAGCTACCTCGCGGTGCTCGACGCGCTCTACGACGTGCGCGAGTCCGTCAAGCTCATCGTTTGCCGCCAGGAAGGCGGCGCCGCGTACATGGGCGAAGCCTATGGCAAGCTCACCGGCCGCCCCGGCATTGTGTTCGTGACGCGCGGGCCCGGCGCATGCAATGCCGCGATCGGCATCCACACCGCGCAGCAGGATTCGACGCCGTTGATCGTGTTCATCGGCCAGGTGGGCGGCGACTTTCGCGACCGCGAGGCTTTTCAGGAGATCGACTACACGAAAATGTACGGCGGCATCGCCAAGTGGGTCGCGCAGATCGATCGCGCCGAGCGCATTCCCGAATACGTGGCGCGCGCATTCCACGTCGCGCTGTCCGGCCGCCGCGGCCCGGTGGTGCTGGCGCTGCCCGAGGACATGCTGACCGCGCACGTCGACGCGATCGACACACCGCGCACCGAAGTCGCCTCTCTCGCCCCTGCGCCGGCGCAGATGGAAACCCTGAGCTCGATGCTGGCGCGTGCACGGACCCCGCTGGTAGTCGCCGGCGGCGGCGGCTGGACGGCGGCGGCGTGCGTCGACCTGCAGCGATTCGCGGAGGCCTTTGCGCTGCCCGTGGCGAGCGCGTTTCGCAACCAGGACGTGTTCGACAACGATCATGCGAACTATGCCGGCGAGGTCGGGATCGGCATCAACCCGAAGCTCGCCGCGCGCGTACGCGGCGCAGACCTGCTGCTGGTCATCGGCGAGCGCCTGGGTGAGATGGTCACCGGTGGCTACACGCTGCCCTGCGCACCCGGCCACGTCGCTTCGCTGGTGCACGTCCTGCCCGACAGCGATGACGCGGCGCGGGTGTATTATCCGGCGCTCTCCATTACCGCGTCGATTCCTGCGTTCGCCGAAGCGCTCGCCGCGCTGCCCGCGCCGTCGCACCCGACGTGGAGCGGCAGCGTGCTGGAAGCGCACACCGACTACGAGGCCTGGCAGTCGCCGCGTGCGGTCGTGGGCGCGGTCGACCTGTGGAAAGTGGTCGCGACGTTGCGCGAGCGCTTGCCCAAGGATGCGATCCTCGCCAGCGGTGCCGGCAACTACACGGTGTGGGCACACCGCCTGTACCGGCATCGCCCCTGGCGCACGCAGCTCGCGCCGTACAATGGCTCGATGGGCTATGCGGTGCCGGCAGCCGTCGCGGCGAAGCTTGCCTGTCCTGGGCGCACGGTGGTCTCGTGGAACGGCGACGGCTGCTTCCAGATGAATGGACAGGAGATCGCGACCGCCGTTCAGTACGGCGCCAATGTCGTGTTCATCGTCGTCGACAACGGCATGTACGGGACCATACGCATGCACCAGGAGCGCGAGTATCCGGGGCGCGTGATCGGAACCGACATCGCCAATCCGGATTTCGCGGCGCTGGCGCGCGCGTACGGCGCGCTGGGCGAGACGGTGACTCGCACCGCGGAGTTCGAACCGGCGCTTTCACGCGCGCTCGTCGCCGACCGGCCCTCGCTCCTGCACCTTCGCGTCGACCCGCAGGCGATCACGATGAACGCGACCATCGATCAGATCCGCCGCCAGGCGAGCCCATCGGCGACCCACGGATCGGTGCGATGACCGACGCTGCAGTCACGGTGATGAACACCGAGCCCGGCGCAGCGCCGGTGCTGGTCGTCAAGGATCTTTCGGTCGAGTTTCGCAGCACCGAGCGTATCGTCCACGCGATACGCAACGCGAGCTTCGAGGTGCGTCGCGCCGAGACCGTGGCCATCGTCGGCGAGTCGGGATCGGGCAAGTCGGTCACGGCGCTCTCGCTGATGCGGCTGGTCGAGCATGGCGGCGGCACGATCACGTCGGGCTCGATGTGGTTCGAGCGTCCGCAGGGCGCGCGCCTCGATCTCGCGCGCGCGTCGTCGTCGACCATGCAGTCGATCCGCGGCGCCGAGATCGCGATGATCTTCCAGGAGCCGATGACCTCGCTCAACCCCGTGTTCACCATCGGCGAGCAGATCGCGGAATCGATCCGGCTGCACCAGGGCAAGGATTTCGCATCGGCGCAGCGCGAGGCGCTGCGTATGCTCGAGCAGGTGCGCATTCCGGAAGCGAAGCAGGTGCTCGGACGGCATCCGCACCAGCTCTCCGGCGGGATGCGCCAGCGCGTCATGATAGCGATGGCGCTGTCGTGCAAGCCGCGATTGCTCATCGCGGACGAGCCGACCACGGCGCTCGACGTCACCATCCAGGCGCAGATACTCGAGCTCATGCGGCTCTTGCAGCAGGAAATGCACATGTCGGTCGTGTTCATCACGCACGACATGGGCGTCGTCGCCGAGATCGCCGACCGGGTAATCGTGATGTTTCGCGGCGAGATGGTGGAAACGGGGCCCGCAGTGCAGATCTTCCACTCCCCGCAGCATCCCTACACGCGCTTGCTGCTCGCCGCCGTGCCGCGCCTGGGCTCGATGCAGGGCACCGACCGGCCGGAGCGCTTTCCGGTGCCCGACTCGACCCCGGCGGCCGAGGCGGTCGCCGGCGCGCCGCCCCGCGCCGCAGCCGCGGCCCCGGCACCGCTGTTGCGCGTACGCGGCCTGCAGACGCGCTTTCCGATCCGCACCGGCTTTTTCAGCCGGGTGCGTCGTCAGGTGCACGCGGTCGAGAAAGTGAGCTTCGACATCGACGCCGGCGAGACGCTGTCGCTGGTCGGCGAATCGGGATGCGGAAAGTCCACCACCGGCCGTTCGCTGCTGCGCCTGGTCGACATCGACGCCGGCAGCATCGAGTTCGGCGGGCGCGACATCGCCAAACTGTCGGCCGACGCTGTTCGGCCGTTGCGCCGGGAAATACAGATGGTGTTTCAGGACCCGTTCGCCTCGCTCGATCCGCGTCTTACGGTCGGTTTCTCGGTCGCCGAGCCGCTGTACGTGCACGGCGTAGCCAAGGGTAGCGCCGCAGAGGATCGCGTGGAATGGCTGCTACGTCACGTCGGACTATCGCCGGACGCGGCGGCGCGGTATCCGCACGAGTTCTCCGGAGGTCAGCGCCAGCGCGTCGCCATCGCCCGCGCGCTGGCGCTGCAGCCTAAGCTCATCGTCGCCGACGAAGCGGTTTCGGCGCTGGACGTGTCGATCCGCGCGCAGATCGTCAACCTGCTGCTCGACCTGCAGTCGGAGTTCGGGCTGGCTTATCTGTTCATCTCGCACGACATGGCGGTGGTGGAGCGGATAAGCCATCGGGTGGCGGTCATGTATCTCGGGCAGATCGTCGAGATCGGGTCCCGGCGCGCCGTGTTCGAGAACCCGCAGCACCCCTATACGCGCAAGCTCCTCGCTGCCGTGCCGGTCGCCGATCCGACGCGACGACGCCGCAAAACGGAGCTATCATCGGACGAAGTGCCCAGCCCGATCCGCGCGGTCGGCGACGAGCCCCTCGTTGCGCCGCTCACCGAAGTCGAACCGGGCCATTTCGTCGCCACGCATCGCATATCCTCCCTGTATTGACCTTCGACGATTGCCACCATTCGCTGCCAGCCTCACCTTTCGCTCACCGGAGACCTCGCATGAAACCCTTTGTCCAGCCCCTTGCCCGCTCGATCTTCCTCGCCGCCGCAGCGCTGGGTGCGTTGGCCGCGGCACCGGCCTTCGCCGCGAAGGACGTGGTCTTCGCCGTCGCGTCGACCTTCACCACCACCGACCCGTACGACGCCAACGACACGCTCTCGCAGGCGATGGCCAAGTCGTTCTACGAGGGCTTGTTCGGCTTCGACAAGGACATGAAGCTCATTCCCGTGCTCGCCGACAGCTATACGGTGAGTTCCGACGGCTTGGTCTATACGATCAAGCTCAAGCGTGGAGTCAAGTTCCACGACGGAACCGACTTCAAAGCCGACGCGGTCAAGGCAAACCTCGATCGCGTCACCAACCCGGAGAACAAGCTCAAGCGCTACGGCCTGTACAACAACAACATCGCCAAGACCGAGGCGGTGGATGACGCTACCGCGCGCATCACGCTGAAGACGCCGTTCTCGCCGTTCATCGCGCAGCTTGCGCATCCGTCGACCGTGATGATCAGCCCGACTGCGCTGACCAAGTACGGCAAGGACATTGCGTCGAATCCCGTCGGGACCGGCCCGTTCAAGTTCGTCGAATGGCAGCGCACCGACTATCTCAAGGTGGCCAAGTTCGACGGCTACTGGAAAAAGGGCTACCCGAAAGTCGACACCATCACCTGGAAGCCGGTCGTCGACAACAACTCGCGCGCGGCGCTGATGCAGACCGGCGAGGCGCACTTCACCTTCCCGCTGCCCTACGAGCAGGCGGAGATGCTCAAGACCAAGCCCGAGCTCGACGTCGTCGCGGCGCCTTCGATCGTTCTGCGTTACCTGTCGATGAATACGCAGCAAAAACCCTTCGACAATCCGAAGGTGCGCCAGGCGATCGCCTACTCGATCAACAAGGAGGCGCTGGCCAAGGTCGCGTTCAGCGGCTACGCAGCACCCGCCGAAGGCATCGCGCCGGAGGGCGTGGAGTACGCCGTGAAAATCGGCCCGTGGCCCTACGATGTCGCGAAGGCGAAGCAGCTCATGACGGAAGCGGGCTATCCGAACGGCTTCGAGACCGAGCTCTGGTCGGCGTACAACCACACCACCGCGCAGAAGGTTACGCAGTTCCTGCAGCAGCAACTCGGCCAGATCGGGATCAAGACCAAGATCACGCTGCTCGAGGCCGGCCAGCGTGTCGAAAAAGTGGAGAGCTGGCAGGACCCCGCGACCGCACCCGTGCGGCTGTACTACGTGGGCTGGT
>JBDTZQ010000145.1:0-7507 GCA_040005035.1 Betaproteobacteria bacterium
CGACCTGTCGTGGGTGATCGTGGCGTATTTGCTCAGCGCCACCATCGGCGCGCCGCTGTACGGGCACCTGGGGGATCGCTTCGGGCGCCGGCGCATGCTTCTGGTGGCGCTGTTGATTTTCACCGCCGCGTCGCTGGCCTGCGCGCTCGCGCCCAACCTTCTCGCGCTGATCGTGGCGCGGGCGCTCCAGGGCCTGGGTGGCGGCGGCCTCATGACTCTGGCGCAGGCGCTGATCGGCGAGCATGTCTCACCTCGCGAGCGCGGACGCTTCTCGGGCTATTTCGCGACGGTGTTCGCGCTCGCCAGTACCTCGGGCCCGGTGCTGGGCGCGTATCTTACCGAGCAACTGACCTGGCGGGCGGTGTTCGTGATCAACATTCCGCTCGGAGCCCTCGCTGCGCTTCTCGCGCTGCGCATCCCGGTATCGCCGATGCCGCCGCGCGCGCCGTTCCGCCCCGACGTTCTGGGCGCAGTGCTGTTCTGCACGGCGACGCCGTTACTGCTGTTCGTTCTCTCGTCCGGCGGTCACCGTCTCGCATGGACCTCGCCCACGCTTCTCGGACTCGCCGCCGCTGCGCTCGTCGGTCTTGTCCTGCTCGCGCTCTGGGAGCGACGCGCCGCCGACCCGGTAATTCCGATCCGGTTGTTGCGGGTGCCGGCGATCGCGCGCTCCGACGCCGTGGTGGTCTGCTTCGCGGCGGCGCTGTTCTCCACCATCCTCTATCTTCCGCTCTATCTGCAGCTGGGCCGCGGGCTTCGCGTGGGCGAATCCGGCGTGCTCCTGCTGCCGATCACGCTGTCGATGGTCGTCACCTCGGCGATCGTCGGGCAGTTGATCACTCGCACCGGTCGGGTGAATGTGTTCCCGTGGGTGGGACTGTCCATCTCGACGCTCGCGTTCGCCACGCTTGCGGTCAGCGTCGCAGTCGCACCGACGCCGGTGATTCTGGCGCTGACGATGCTGGTTGGCGTGGGCCTGGGCACCGTCATGCCGCCGACGCAGGTGACGGTTCAGGTCGCCGCCGGGCGTGAATCACTCGGCGCGGCAACCGCTTCGGTCTCGCTTTCCCGCTCGATCGGCGGAGCGCTTGGTGTGGCGATCGTCGGCGCCGTCCTGTTCGCGATGGTGGGCGATCCAGGGGGCGGGCTCGATCGCGTGCTGCGTCAGGTCGTCGAGGAGGGTCCCTCGTCGATCGCGCGGCTCACTGCCGAAGAGCGCGCGGCGGTTGCCGCGCATTTGGATCACGCGTATCGCGTGATTTTCTTGATGCTCGCGGCGATCACCGCGTGCGGCGCGTGCGTGGCCTTCACCGTGCCGAAGGTGCAATGGCAGGAGCGGCACTGAAGGGTGCCGCGAACTCGCCGTGTGCGCGCCCGTCCACGCCGGCTCCATCGCCGCGTCGCAGCATGAATACTGCGCATTGACAACGCCCACAACCGGGCATACAACTAGTCACGCATCATCCGCAGCGCGCGATTTTCTGCGCGACCCTTCACCAAGGAGGAGTTGGAACCGTGGCCAAGTCGAAACCCCGAAAGAAGCAGTCTGCCGACAGCGTCTATCGCATCACCGAGCTGGTCGGCACCAGCGCAGTATCGTGGGAGGATGCAGTGAAGAGCGCCGTCGCCGTCGCGTCGGCGTCATTGCGCGATCTGCGCATTGCCGACATCGTCAAGCTCGACGTCAAGATCGAAAACGGCAAGGTCGTCGCCTACCGCGCCCGCGTGGCGTTGTCATTCAAGTACGAAGCCTGATCGACGGCTACGGAGCGCCGCTCGCGGCGGAGACGCTGCGGGCGGCGGAAAAACGCCGCGCCCGACCTGCCCCAGCAGCGTCGCGCGACGGCGCTGCCAGCGATAGTGCGAGCGCGCTCTAGTACGAGCGGTTCGTGGCTGCCGGCAGCCGTACCGCCTGCGCGGACACCGGACTCGCCGGACCGGCGGAGATGTTTCCGCTCGCACCGGGGCGCGCGCTTGCGCCCATGCCGCCGGTGACGCCGATGTACGGGCGCATGCCGGAGACGATCTCCTCGACGCTGGCGGTGCCGGTAGCGCCGCTGATGCTGGAGAACACCAGGCGTGGGCATTGCTCGGCGTCGATGATCATGAGCTGCTCACCGCGCTGACGCATTTTTTCGCGAGCCGCGGCACCGCGATCGGACATGTCGACCGGAGGTGTCACATCCTGATAGACGACCGCCCCGGTCCGATCGATGACGATATCGCAGGTGACCGCTTGCGCGCCCGCGGCGAACAGCGCAAGCGCGGCGCCGATGGCTGCTGCGCGCTTCGATGGCTTGAACATGTCATTCTCCCGAGCCGAAAAAGGCCATGCTATGCCCACGGGGGTCCGCCTGCAACCCTGGCGCGCCGATGGTGCCGCCTTTAGTCCGCTCGCAGCGACCCCAACCGTGACGCGAGCGCGTCGGCGTACGCGGGAAAGCGCTGGATATCGTTGTGACCCGCGCCCTCGATGACGACCATCTCGGTCGGCGAGCGAGTGAGCCGGGCGAGGCGATCCGCATGCGCCACAGCGATGCGGCGGTCCTGGTCGCCGTGGACGATCATGATGGGCGACTTCACCGTGCCGATGATCTGGTCGGTTCGAAGCGGGTACTTGAGCAGCCATTCCGGGGCGATCGGATACGCTTCCTTGGCGGCCGCGGCGAGGCTCGAATACGGTGAAACGAGGACGAGCAGCTGAGGATTGATCTCGGCTGCAAGTTTCACCGCCAGGCCCGTTCCCAGCGACCGGCCGTAGACCACGATGGGCTTGCCGCGATAGCGCGGGGCGATGGTGTCCCACGCGGCGCGCACGTCGGCGTTGAGCTGCTCCTCGCTTTGTATGGCGCCCGTGCTCTTGCCGTATCCTCGATAGTCCAGCATGAACAGGTCGTAGTTCACACGACGATAGAAGTCGAGACCGGTGGTCCACGACTGCAGGTTTCCCGCATTGCCGTGGAGAAAGAACACCAGGCCGCGCGGATGCTCTTGCATGAAATGGAGCGCGTGCAGCGTCGCGCCCGGCACCGCGATGCGGACGTCCTCGAAGCGCTGGTCGAAATGGAACGCGAAATCGGGTGCGAGCGCGCGCCCCGGGAAAATGAGCCGTTCCTGCTGGAAGTACAGGTAGCCGAGAAAGCTCGAGTACGCGACGGCCCCCAGTGCGACCACGCTAGCGCCCGCAACCAGGCTCCAGCGCCGCAGGCGCGCCACTTTCATGAAGCTTCGCACGCCCGGATAAGCGCAACGTCGATCACGCGCACGGCGCTCGGCGGATGCTCGACCGCGTGCACCAGCGCGCAGACCATCTGCTGGAGTGTGACCAGTCCCAGGCGAACACCGCATGCGGTTGCACGGTCGCCGCCCGCGCGGCCCTACGCACCGCGTGTGCGGGGGCGCTGTGCATTGTGCCGGTGCATTCGCAGTGCGCGCGCTAGACGGCGCGCGCCGCCAGATACCCGACCGTCGCGGCGGCGCCGGTGACCGCCATGCCCCAGAGCACGTCGACCACGGCGAGGCTCACGCTCCATCCCTTGAGCGTGGCCAGATTGGACAGATCGTAGGTGCCGTAAGCCAGCAGGCCGAGGACCACGCCGAGCCCAAGCGCGCGCGCCCACGATCCCTGCGCGAGTGCCGGCGCCACGCAGAAAAACACGATGCCGGCGACGTACATCGGGTAGAACAATGCGGCGGCGCTCCACCTCGGCGTGTCGAGCATCAGCGTGCCGATCTGCGCCTGGTAGAAGCCCTTGGCGATGAATCCCAGCCACGCGAAATCGCACAGGCAGAAGACGGCAAGCGCGGCCACGAATGCGACGACAGGTTGGGTCATGGAAGCGTGTCCTTCGCTTGATGATACGCGCGCGGCGACGCGATGGATGCGTTCGCGACCCGGACAGGCCAGCTCGCGCGCCGTGCGGGCTAAGCGGTCGAGCCGCCGCTGCGCTACCATGATGGCATGCGAGATCCTGACGATCGGGCGACCGAGGGCGCCCGCCGGATCGCCCGCCGGTTGCTGCCCTTTTGCACCCTGGTGGCGGGTGCCCTTGTCGCGCTGACGGCGCAACCCCAACCGGTGCCGGCGCAACGCATCGACGCCGTGGTCGTCGCGCTCGACGGCGCGGCGCTCCAGCTTCGACCGCGCGGCGGTGGCGATCCGGTTAGGGTCACCCTCGATGATTCGACGCGCATCGGCGCGCGCTCGGCGTCGGCACTGGAGCGCATCTTGCAGGGGGCGTACATCGGCACGACCGCGATCCCCGCCGCCGACGCAACGCTGACCGCGGTCGAGGTGCATATCTTCGCGGAGTCGATGCGCGGCACCGGCGAAGGTCATCGTCCGATGGCCGGCGCGCCAGGGAGCACGATGGCCAACGCGACCGTGAGCAGCGCCACCGGCGCCGCACCGACACGCAGCACGACGACCAGCGCGACCGTCACCAAGTCTTCCGCCGCGCCAGAAAGCCTCAGGTTGACGCTTGCCTATGCGGGTGGCGAAAAGGTGGTGGCGGTTCCCGCGACGACGCCGGTGGAACTGATCGAGCCTGCGGACCGGTCCACGCTCGTGCCCGGCGCCAACGTCGCTGTGTACGCCGTGCGCCGACCCGATGGCGGCCTCGTCGCGGAGCGCATCAACGTCGGTAAGAACGGCTACGTGCCGGCGAGGTAGACGCCGCGATGATCAAGGCGCTCGTTCTCTCGCTGTGCGGATTCGTGATCGCGGTCGATGCGTCGGCGTTCACGTTCAGCGACGGCGCGACGGCGACTTGCCGCTCGGGCGGGAAACCGGTGAACGAAGTCGACGGTGGGCCGGACAGCCGCGTCGTCGTGCTCAATCATGTCGCGCGCACCGACCGCGACGGCGATGGCTACACGATCACGTGGAATGCAACCAAGCTCGCATCGTTGCCGCCGGCGATGCACGACCTCATCTTCTTCCACGAGTGCGCCCACGCCACCGTGCCCACGCAGGACGAGCTCCGCGCCAACTGCGAAGGGCTGCGCATGATGCGCGCCGCGAACCGCGGCGGGTTCGCGGTGGAATCGAAACTTGCCGCGTTCTACGGCCCGGGCAACGATTACTGGGCGAAGACGCTCAAGTGCGCGGATGCGCCGGTCAAGGAGCCGACGAAGCCCTCCAGCGAATAGCGCTCTCGCATCACGGCGCGGGCGCGCACATCGCGACGCCCAATGCGCCCTTGCCGGATGCACTCCATCCGAGCGCCAGCATCTGGTCGCGAGCGGTGATCGACGTCGTGTAGCGATGATTGAGGTCCGGGCGTGTATCGACCACGCCGAACACCGCGATCGATCCGACGTCGCAGCTGCCATCGACGTCGCCGGGCAGTGCGGGCGAGGGCGCGGCGACCGCGACTTGCGGCCACACATTCGGGAACCGGCGGTTCGACGCATCGCAAGCCAGGCCGCGCGCGTCGGATCCGGCGTTGAAGTTGTCTCCGTGACGGCCTGGAGATACGCACAGTCCCCGGCTGTTCGTCGAGACGTACGCCGTCTGCGCGTAGACGCTTAGCGACTCGCCCGTGCGCAGCCATCCGGGCACGCAGGCATTGTCGAGCGCAGCGATGAGCGCGGGGTCCGCGCTCATCAGGTAGCGGTCGGCGCTGGGGCAATGGAATTCGATGGCAGTGGTCGCCGCCGGCGCCGACGGCGCCGACGCATTGGTGACCCCCGAGTTCGGATCGACCATCAGCGACGACTCGTCGACCGCTTCGAAATCGGCGCCCCGCAGGCGCGACATCTGGCTGAGCTCGTCGTCGTCCCAACGAGGATCCGGCGCACCGCTCAGGAACCACGAGCTGCCGTTGTCGGCCAGGAACATGCCGTAGCGCTTGAGCGCGCGCAGGATCACTTGCATGCGCGGACCGAAGGTGCTGATGTTCACGCCCGCCTTGAGGCGGAAGCGCTGGCCCATCGGCGGATAGGCGATTCCGGTCAGGTTCGATGCCTTGTGCCGTGCCGGCCAGACGTACGTATTGCGGGTCTGCGGCGCGGTGAAGCGCAGCGCATGGGGGATCTCGCCCGCGATCACTTCCTCGTAGCGCACGAGACCCGGCAGGATGGGAAGGCCCGCCGCGTCGGCGGACGTCCAGTTCGCAGGACGAAGCGCGTTGCCGTTGAGGTCGAATATCGCCCCGGAGCCAGCGCGCCAGGTTCCTTCCCCGTTGGGATACGCCGCGAACAACTCGTAGAGCCGGCCTGCGTCGCGATCGACGATGAGGATGTGGCGGTCGCCCGAGCTTTGCGGACCACCCTCGATCGGCGCATCCGGGGGTATCGGATAGGGGCCGGGATCGCTTTCCGACGCGTAGGTGAAACTCACTCCCACGCGCGGTTGCGCGCCGGTCACCACAACATAGGGGATGCCGTTGGGCGCGCCGGCGTAGACGGTGCCGAAGTCCGCGTGCGCGGGCGCGCCGGCGCCGATGGTGGTGACGTAGTCGTTGGAATTGACGTCGAGCGGCAGGGTGTCGATCGCGACGTTCCACACGTTGTTGTAGGGAAACATCGGGCGCACCGACAACGCATCCGACGCCGCAACGGGTGCAGCGACGGCGAACGCAGCGACCGCGCAGAGCAGCCGCGCCGCACGATCGAACTTGATGCCGGGGGACGCATTGGTGCAGGCCATCCCCGATTATGCCAACATCATATCGACGCGGCAATGTTTGCTTCGAACGTCCGACGCCGCAGCATGACGGCAGAGGGAGGCTGAGCGTCGCGCCTACACGCCGAAGGAAACGACGCCAACCCCGAACAGGATCCGGTGCAGCAGCATCACCAGAAGCGCCACCACCGCACCTGCGACCACCGCGATCGCGTCGCTTTTCCAGCGTGGCGCGAACGCGACGAATGCGCCACGCGAAACAGCCGACACGAGGTCGATGAGGGCGTACGCCGCGAAGCTGCCAAACAGGATCGTTCCGCGCGCATCGCCGTTGGCGAGTAGGTGCAGCACGCTCCAGATCAACACTGCGACGAGCATCGGATGCTTGATCCAGGCGCGGATGTGCGACGTGCCGTGCGACGACGCGAGCAGGATGAACACCAGCGTCATCGCCTCCGGCGCGATGGAGCGCGCCAGCGGCGAGGGCGCGAACCATTGCGCGCCGCGTTCGGCATACGCGTAGCCCGCGATGATCAGCAACAGGCCGACACCCGAGACCGCCGAGAACACGCCCTTGTAGCGGCCTTCTCCCCATTGCGCGAGAAGCGACGCGCGCCGTCCCCGCGCCATGGGCAGGAAATGCGGCGCGAAGAAAACAAGCAGTCCAGTCACCAGCAGCGCCATGGCGATCCCTTTCAGCAGGACATCATCGACGGCACGGCTTGTCGCCGGCGATCACGCGGTGAGCCAGGATTTGACTCGCGGGTGGTCGAGCACATCGCGGTTGACGACGAACTCGGGCCGGCGTCCGGCGAGCGCGTCGACGATGCTCTTGAGGCCCGTCGACGCCATGTTGTGAAAGCACTCGTCGGTCCAGCA
>JBDTZQ010000031.1:0-24735 GCA_040005035.1 Betaproteobacteria bacterium
TAGTTGTTGTGCTCCTCGATGCCGGTGGCGATGGCGAAGATGTTCGGGTCGAAGACAATGTCCTCGGGTGGGAAGCCGACCTGGCGGGTGAGCAGTTCGTAGGCACGCGCGCAGATCCGCGTCTTGCGCTCGAAGGTGTCGGCCTGGCCTTTTTCGTCGAAGGCCATGACGATCGCCGCCGCGCCGTACCGTCTGACCAGGCGCGCCTGGCGCAGGAACTCGGCCTCGCCTTCCTTGAGCGATATCGAATTCACCACCGGCTTGCCCTGCACGCATTTCAGGCCCGCCTCGATGACCTCCCATTTCGAGGAGTCGATCATCAGCGGCACGCGTGAGATGTCGGGCTCGCCAGCGATGAGCTGCAGAAAGCGCACCATCGCCGCCTTCGAGTCGAGCATCGCCTCGTCCAGGTTGACGTCGATGATCTGCGCGCCGTTCTGCACCTGCGATCGCGCGACCTCGACCGCGCCGGCGTAGTCGCCGGCGAGGATCAGCTTGGCGAAGGCCCGCGATCCGGTGACGTTGGTGCGCTCGCCGACGTTGACGAACAGCGAATCGTCGTCGATGGTGAGCGGCTCGAGGCCGGCCAGGCGCATCGCGCCTGGACGCACGGACGGCATCAGCGCACCGTCGCGCGAAAGTGAAAGCGCTTCAGACCTGCGCCTCTGCCGCCGCGCGCCCGCCGCGCGGCGGCAGTGCCCCTTCCGGCGGCACACGCTCGACGCGGCGCGGTGGCACGTTCTCGACCGCCGCGGCAATCGCGCGAATGTGTTCAGGCGTCGTCCCGCAACAGCCGCCGACGATGTTGACGAACCCGCTCCGCGCGAACTCGCCGAGCAGCCGCGCCGTCGTCTCGGGCGTCTCGTCGTAACCGGTCTCGCTCATCGGGTTGGGCAGCCCGGCGTTGGGATAGCACGAGATGAACGTGTCGGCGACCGTCGAGAGCTCCTCGATATAGGGCCGCATCAGCGCCGCGCCCAGCGCGCAGTTGAGCCCCACCGCCAGCGGGCGCACGTGGCGCACCGAGTTCCAGAACGCTTCCGGCGTCTGTCCGGAGAGCGTGCGGCCGGACGCGTCGGTGATGGTTCCGGAAACGATGAGCGGCAGGCGCATCGCGTGCTCGTCGAAATAGCGCTCGATCGCCCACAGCGCCGCCTTGGCATTGAGCGTGTCGAAGACGGTCTCCACCAGCAGCAGGTCGACCCCGCCCTGGACCAGCGCGTCCACCGAGTCCGTGTACGCCACGACCAGCTCGTCGTAGCTCACGTTGCGAAATCCGGGGTCGTTGACGTCGGGTGAGATCGTCGCGGTACGGTTGGTCGGTCCCAGCGCGCCGGCGACGAAGCGCGGCTTGGCCGGCGTCTTGATGCTCCAGGCATCGGCGCGCTCGCGCGCCAGCCGCGCCGCCGCGGCGTTGATCTCATGCACCCGCCCCTGCAGCCCATAGTCGGCCTGCGCGATCGAGGTCGCGTTGAAGGTGTTGGTCTCGATGATGTCGGCGCCCGCCTCGAGGAAGCTGTCGTGGATGTCGCGGATCGAGTCCGGGCGTGTCAACGCCAGCAGGTCGTTGTCGCCCTTCAGATCGTGCGCGTGGGCCTGCAACCCGCACGCAGCCGCACCGCGATAGTCGGCCTCGCCGAAGCGGCACGCCTGGATCATGGTCCCCATTGCGCCATCGAGCACGAGGATGCGCTCGCGCATGAGTTGCGCCAGCAGGTCGGATTGGTCGCGCATTGCCATTTTCCTGTCGTCCAAACAAAAAACCCGTTCAGCGTGCCGCCGAGCGGGTTTCCGAAGTTGCCACGCAGTTGGCCCGGTTACGGCGGGCGTTGCGTCGAAATCCGCTTTAGCCACATTTATAGAGCGCCCGCAAGCTGCGGGGTTTCCCCCGAATCAAATCGGCGCTACGTTGGAAGGTAAGGGCTCGGACGGCCCTTGTCAACCTTCAGATCGCCCGGCGGCGCGCGGCGGGCCGCGGTCCTGAAGTAAGATCGCGGCGGAGGCACCATGCTAGATCCCGACATCCAGCGCCTGCTCACCACGGTGTTCAACGTCGCGCCCGCGCCGGGCGCGCCGGAGATCGCCGCGTTGCGCGCCGCCGCCGAGCATGCGCCCGAGGTACTCGGCGGTGAGCCGGCTGCCCTGGCGTCGATCGTCGACGCGCACGTGCCCGGCGATGGTCCACCGGTCGCGGTGCGCGTGTACCGGCCCCACGCGCCGACGGACGGGGCGACGCCGCCGCTGATCGTATACGCCCACGGCGGCGGATGGGTCACCGGCTCGCTCGCCTCGCACGACCGCCTGTGCCGTCACCTCGCGCGGCACACCGAAGCGGTCATCGTCGCGGTCAACTATCGATGCGCGCCGGAGCACGTCTACCCGGCGGCGCTCGACGACGTCGCCGCTGCGTGGCAATGGGCGCGCGCCAACGCGCGCGAGCTCGGCGCCGACGGCGAGCGCTTCGGCGTGGGCGGCGACAGTTCGGGGGGCAATCTCGCCGCGGCGCTGTGCCTGCGCCTGCGTGCCGACGGTGCGGCGCAGCCGCAACTGCAGATCCTGCTCTACCCGGCGCTGGACGCGCGCTGCGAGCGTGCTTCGTACCGGCAGTTCTCCAGCGGATTCAACCTGAGCGCGGCACAGATGCAGTGGTACTGGGACGCGTATCGCGCCGGCGCCGACGCGCACGCCGCGGAGCTCTCGCCGCTCGCGGCATCGAGCCTGGCCGGACTCGCCCCTGCCGTGATCGCCGTCGCCGAATGCGACGTGCTGCGCGACGACGGACTCGAATACGCGCAACGGCTGGCCGCTGACGGCGTCTCGGTCCGCCTGGTCGAATGCAGCGGCATGATCCACGGCTTCCTGCGCTGGACCGGCGCGGTGAGCGCCGCGATGCGGTGGGTCGACGCGATCGGCAGCGCCTCGCGCACCGCGCTCGCACAGCGCGCCTGACGTCGCCCCGGCTTCCGCGAAAGCCGCGATTTGAAGGTGCGCCCCGCGGGTGCTAAGGTTGCGCCGGAGCCACCCATGAAGCACCTCAAGCCCCGCGATGCGCATGAATTCCTGCAGCGCAATGCCGACGCCGTGCTGGTCGATTGCCGCAGCGAGATCGAATTCCTTTTCGTCGGACATCCCTCTGGGGCGCACCACGTGGCGTGGAACGATGGCCCCGACTGGACGATCAACCCGCATTTCGTCGGCCAGGTCAAGAAGATCGCGAGCGTCGACCGTCCCGTCGTGCTCATATGCCGCAGCGGACAACGATCGGTCGACGCGGGCATCGCGCTCGAACAGGCAGGATTCAGCGAAGTCATCAACGTGCTCGAGGGATTCGAAGGCCCGCTGGACGAACAGCATCAGCGCAGCAAGGTGTCGGGATGGCGCAAGGAAGGCCTTCCATGGGAGCAGACCTGAACGTCGGCAGCGCGGACCGCGCGTCGAGTCCCACCGCGACCAGCTACGGGGCGCTGGCAACCCGGTTCTACGATGCCGACAAGCCGATCGCTGGAGTCGCCGAGCTCGACTGGTATCGAAAGCGCCTGCCGCGCGATGCCGGGCCGGTGCTCGAGGCGATGGCCGGATCGGGACGCTTGCTCCTGCCGCTTGCCGCGGCAGGCTATCGCATGCACGGCGTCGATACGTCGGAGTCCATGCTGGCGAGTTGTGCCGCGCGGCTTCGCCACGCCGGCCGCGAGGCGCCGCTGTTCCGGCAGAACATCGCTGCGCTGAATCTGCCTTTTCGCTACAGCGCGGCGTTCGTTGCCGCAGGCTCGCTGCAGCTCCTCACGGCGCGCGACCAGCTGCGCGACGCACTGGCGTGCCTGCGAGCGCATCTGGTCGATCCCGCGGTGCTGCTGCTCGACCTGTTCGTGCCGGACGCGGCGCTGCATCCGCCCGGCGCCCCGATCGTCGAGTTTCGCAACGTCGCCCTCGCCGACGGCTCGCAGGTCATGCATCGCTGCGAGACCGCTGCCGACGCGAAGCACCGTCGAATCCTGTGCATGAGCCGCTACGAACGGCGCGTCGCGGGCCAGATCGTCGAGCGTGACGACGAGACCGTCGTCTTCACCTGGCACGGGGAAGACGAAATGACGGCGCTCCTGCGCGACGCGGGCTACCGCGAGGTTCGCATCGAACCGCCGGCGTGGCCGCGTGGCGACGGACACAGCTACGGCGTCAGCGCGCGCGCCTGAAGAGCGAGGCGCTGCTGCAGGTCTGCCGCACTGCCCTGGCTCAATCGGTCGGCGCGCCCGGATCGCGAAGCAGCATCAGGTTCATCGCCCGCATCGACATCACGATCTCGCCCGCCTGATTGCGCGTCTCGATGAGCGTGCGCACCAGACCGCGGTCCGGCCGCGATCGAGAGCGCCGCGCCTCTTCTACCGTGACGCGCACCGTGAGCACGTCGCCGGGCCGAACCGGACGCATCCAGCGCAGTTCGTCGATGCCAGGTGAGCCCAGGCTCGATTCCGCGCTCAGATAACGCTCGACGCACAGGCGCATGGTGAGTGCGGTCGTCTGCCAGCCGCTGGCGATGATGCCGCCGTACGGTCCGTGAAGCGCAGCCGCGGCGTCGACGTGAAACGGCTGCGGATCATAGCGCTTCGCGAAGTCGACGATGTCGGCCTCGCTGATCCGCACCGGGCCCGCCTCGAACACGCTGCCGACGGGGTAGTCCTCGAAAAAACGCTCGGGCGCTGCGCTCGGACTCATGACATTTCGTGCGCTGACATCGCGGCGTGCATCACCAGCTGCCCGAGCTGCCGCCGCCACCCGAACTGCCGCCTCCGCCGGAGAAGCCGCCGCCGCTCGACGACGATCCGCCCGACGAGCCTCCTCCGGTTGAAACCGCGAATCCGCCGACGCTGGCGTGCCCCGTTTTCTTCAGGTCCTGCGCAGCCTTCTGGTACCACGCGGTGCGCGACAGGATGAGCTTGGCGATGGGATAGCCGACGACGTAGATGCCGAGCAGGACCAGCGCGCCTCGCGGGCCGACGATCACCATCGGAAACATCGCCCAGAATGGGATCAGGAACACGTACAGGAACCAGCCCACGCCGGGCGTCATGATGCCGAGGAAGGTGAACAGCCCGATGATTCCGAAGATGAAGGCGCCGAGCAGGATGCGCTCCGGCCATGCAAGCTCGGGACCGCTGAAGTGCAGGCTGGAACTGCTTCCCGACGCCGAGGAAGCCGGTTCCGCAGCCGCCACCGACTCACCCTTGCCTTCGAGCGTGGCGACGATCGCGGCGACGCCTTCGCTTACTCCCTTGTCGTAGTTGCCCTCCTTGAACGCCGGCGTCATCACGTTGCGGATGATCCGGCTCGCCTGCGCGTCGGTGAGCGCTCCTTCGAGACCGTAGCCGACCTCGATGCGCATCTTGCGGTCCTTGGGCACGACGATCACCAGCACGCCGTTGTCCTTGCCCTTCTGCCCGAGTTTCCAGTTCTCGAACACTTTGGTCGCGTACTCCTCGATCGAATCGCCGTTGATCGTCGGCACCGTGAGGACCGCAACCTGGTTGCTCGTCGCCTGCTCGTGCGCCTTGAGCGAATTGGTCAGCGCGTCGCGCGTGGCGGGCTTGAGGATCTCGGCGTTGTCGACGACGCGTCCGGTGAGGTAAGGCACGTCCGCGGCATGCGACAACGTGACAGCGCTCGCGCAGCACGCCAGCACAGCGACCGCGCGCAGCGTGAGCCAGCGAGGCGATGCGCGCTGCCCGGATCCTGAACCCATGTGCGCGAGCGCGCTCATTTCGCGCCCCGCTCTTCGATCGGCCGATCGGCGATGTCGTTGCGGTCGTCCCATGCCGGCTCGAGGCCCTTGTCGCGCAAAATTTGCTCGAGGCGCTGCAGTCCCCCCTGCAGCGCCAGCGCCACGTTGCCGGCGAC
Source organism: Betaproteobacteria bacterium (assembly GCA_040005035.1). GTDB lineage: Bacteria > Pseudomonadota > Gammaproteobacteria > Burkholderiales > Casimicrobiaceae > PALSA-1003. Next base: position 5,890 of record JBDTZQ010000031.1, read on the forward strand.
GAGGTGAGGCGTCATCGAGTCGACTACCGTGCGCCACTGCGCCGCGCCCACCCTGGAGTCGAGGCCGGTGTCGGCGATGATCTCGACGCGCCGCTCGAAGCAGCTGATCAGCACCAGGATGCCGTTGCGACCGCGCGAGTCGAACATGCGTCGGCGCAGGAACATCGACTCGGCGTAATGTCGCACCTCGTCGGCGGCGTGCGCGGAGGAGAGAAAGACACGGCCGTACGCGGGGATGAATATCGCGAGCAGCGCATCGGCAGCGCCGGTTCCCAGAATCGCCAACGCGTGCGCCAGCGCCGCATGCGACGAGACCCAGTCCGGGTGCAGGGCATCGAAGGCCACGACGGCCAGCGCCGCCAGCGCCGCGCCGAGCGCGAACGCCTTCCATGGAATCTCGGCATAGTGATCCGACTTGCCCACCACCGCCGTCGCGACCTGGACGCCGGTCTGCGCTTCGAGATGCGCCGTGCGCGCTTCGATGACGTCGGCTTCGCTGCGCGATAGATGCATCGTGGACCTGCCTTTAGGCGCCTTAGCCGGGCGCGAGGCGCAGTTTCATGTAGACGACGCCGGGCAGCGGATTGTCGTAATACGGCGCGCACTCCTCGAATCCCAACTCGGCGTACACCGCGCGCGCCGCAGCGAGGCGCGACAGGGTGTCGAGCACCAGCTCGCGATACCCGATCGCCTGCGCCTGGGTAAGGATCGCGGCGGCAAGCCGGCGGCCCCAGCCTTCGCCACGCCGCGCCGGCTGCACATACATGCGCTTGACCTCGCCGACGCGACCATCGAGCGGACGAAGTGCGACGCAGCCGAAGGCGCGTCCCGGGGGTCCCACGAGCAGCAGCCGGCCGCGCGGCGGTACGTAGTCTCCCGGAAGGCCGGCAAGCTCGGCGGCGAATCCCTGGAAGCACAGATCCTCGCCGAGCCAGCGCGCGTATTCCGCGAAAAGCAGTCGGGCCTCCTCGACGTCCTGGCCGGTGAGAGCATCGCGAATCGCGAACGCGAAGTCGTCGCCGCCAACCGGCCGTGAGGCGTGGTTCACGACGTCCTCTCGCACGTTCCGATCTTTACCTCGGTCCCCGGAAAACCCCCCTGCAATTCCTTGAGCCGGACGACGGCCGGCGCGGGGGGATCGCGCACCACCAGCGCGGTCTGCTGGACCGACTGCGTGCGCTGGGCCACCCTGGCGTTTTTCACGCCCTGCGCCTGCAGCGTGTTCAAGCGCGACTGCGCCGCGTCTTCGGTGCGGAACGCTCCGAGCGAGATCGCGAGTCGCTGCGTGCCGCTGTCAATGACGGTGGCTTCGCGTATGCCCTGCGCCTTGAGCTCGTCGACGCGGCGGTCGGCGGCTGCCTTGGTCGCCGCCGGCGGCAGGAACAACCAGTAGCTGGCGATGACTTCGACTTTTCTCTGCGTGATCAGCCTGCCGAGGTCGAGCGGCTCGATGGTCGACAGCGCGCGCACGCGTTCGGCATCCGACATCGGACCCCATTCCACGCAGACGTCGGCGAGCGCGGCAACCTTCGCCGGCCCGAGCGCGGCGACCTGTTGCGGCGTGAGCAGCTTGATCCTGTCCGGCTGCACTTGCTGCGAGAGGCGCACGGCTTCGCCGCCGCTCATGCTGTCGAGCTTGATGAACCCGAACAGCGTCAGGTTGGCAAGCAGCAGAAGGAAAAAGAGTGTTCTCATCGGGTCGTGACGCCTCACCCAGCCTGTGCCAGCACCAGTGCGCCTTCGAGCACCAGATTATCCACGACCTCCACCGGGCCCGTAAGGTGGGGGGCGAGCTCGCTGGCCGCACCCCCTGAGAGCAGGCACCTCACCGCAACGCTGTCGACCGCCAGCCGCGCGCGCATCTGCTCGATCGCGCCGCACACCGCCTGCACCGCGCCGGAGGCGAGCGCATCGGCGTTGCTGACCGGGAAGTCGTCGTAGCGTCCCGGAGGCATCTTGAGCGCGGTGTTCGCCGCCAGCGATTGCATCATCAGATTCAATCCCGGCACGACGATGCCGCCGCGAAAGACACCCGACGCATCGAGCGCGTCGATGCTGATCGCGGTGCGCACGTTGACGACCACGCACGGCGACGGGAAGAGCTCGGCTGCCGCGCGCGTGCGCGCCGCCACCAGCGCCGCCCAGCGATCGGCGCCGAGCTGCAAAGGATGCGCGTAGCCATTGCGAACACCGCACGCTTCTTCCGACGCGGTCAGCCAATGCGGCATCGTCCGCCATCGCGTGAGCTGCGCCTCGACGCGCACGCGCGTCGCTTCCCCCGCGACGTTGACGCCGACCGCGCTCGTCGGCCGCGGCATGTTCTGCCAGCTGCGCAGCGCCAGCGTGCCGATCTCCTGGTTCGGGACGGCGCCGCGCGCCAGCCATCCGCGCTCGGCGGCGAGGCCCCACGCCAGCCGGCTGTGCCCGCAATCGAGGACCAGGATCAACGGATGGCTCCGCGCACCGAGACCTCGCCGCTGATGAAGCGCTGGCGCCGGCCGTCGCGATCGACCAGCAGCGCGCCGCGCTCGTCGACCCCGGCGACGATGCCGTGCGCCGACGAGCCGTCAGGCAGGCGAACCTCCACGAAGCGGTCGTGCAGCGCATCGCGGCGCCGCCACTCCGCGCGAAAAGCTGCGAAGCCGTCGCGCGCATAGCGCTCGAGTGCCGCGCTCAATTCGACAGCGAGTTCCGCGAGCAGGTGGTTGCGATCGGGCGCACCCGCGATCGACGCGAGATCGGTCACGGGCTGCGCGATGGCACCGCGCGCCGCGGGAGGAAAGCGCACGTTGATGCCGACGCCGACCGCGACCACCGACGGGCCGAGCGCATCGCCGGCAAGCTCGATCAGAATGCCGCCCACCTTGGCACCGTCGTGGACCAGATCGTTGGGCCATTTGAGGCCGACGCCCGGTACGCCGGCGGCATCGAGCGCGCGCACGATCGCCACGCCCACTGCCAGGGGCAACGCCGAGAGGAAACCCACCGGCTGCTCAAAGCGCCATCCGAGCGTGAAGGTCAGGCTGCCTCCCGCGATAGCAGTCCACTCGCGTCCGCGCCGGCCGCGGCCGGAATGCTGCCACTCCGCCACCAGCAGGTGACGATGAATGTCGGCGTGCGCCGCCCGGCGCAGCAACTCGGCATTGGTCGAATCGACGCTGTCGACGATCTCGATCGACACGCCGGGGGCGCGCGCGCCGATCGCGTGCAGGACGGCGTCGGCATCGAGAAACGGCGTCGCGTCGACGAGCCGGTAGCCGCGTCCGCGCACGCGCTCGAGGGAGAGACCGGCGTTCTCGGCTTCGCTGAGGAGCTGTGAGACGCGGGCGCGGGTCATGCCGACGGCGGAGGCCAGCGTTTCGCCCGAGTGCAGCTCGCCGTCGGAAAGCCGGCGCAGCAGCGCGAAGGCCACCGGAGACAAGGTCATCGACCGGGGGTCATCGATGCGCGTGCGCTAGGCTTTGAGTACTCCGCGCCGTATCTGGTCGAGCTCGATCGATTCGAACAGCGCGCGGAAGTTGCCTTCGCCGAAACCCTCGTTGCCCTTGCGCTGGATGGTCTCGAAAAAGATCGGCCCGATCACGGTCTGCGTGAAGATTTGCAGCAGCATTTCGTCCTCCACCGGCGCACCGTCGATGAGGATGCCGTTGCGCTTGAGCCGCGCGACGTCCTCCTTGTGCCCCGGCAGCCGCGTCGCCAGCAGGTCGTAGTACGTGTCGGGTGTCGACTGGAACGCGACCTCGCGCTCTCGCAGCGCCTCGACGGTCGCGTAGATGTCGTCGGTGCCCAGCGCGACGTGCTGGATGCCTTCGCCGTGGTAGGCGACCAGGTATTCCTGGATCTGGCTCTTGTCGTCGGAGCTCTCGTTGATCGGGATGCGGATCTTGCCGCAGGGACTCGTCATGGCCTTGCTCTTCAGGCCGGTGAGCTTGCCCTCGATGTCGAAGTAGCGAACCTCGCGGAAGTTGAACAGGCGCTCGTAGAAGCCCGCCCACTCCTCCATGCGCCCCCGGTGCACGTTGTGCGTGAGGTGATCGATCATGGTGAGGCCGGCCCCGCGCGGGTGTTGCAGGACACCGGGCAGGGGCACGAAGTCGATGTCGTAGATGCTCACGCCGCCGCTCGCCGCGGCTCCCGGATAACGGTCGACGAGATAGATCAGCGAATCGCCGATGCCCTTGATCGCGGGGATGTTGAGCTCCATCGGGCCGGGCCGGGCCTCGACGCCCCACGCGCCCTGCGCCACCGCCTTGCGATACGCCAGCGCCGCATCCTTGACGCGAAACGCCATCGCGCAGATCGACGGTCCGTGCACGCGGGCGAAGCCTTGGGCGAAGCTGTCGGGCTCGGCGTTGACGATGAAGTTGACGCCACCTTGGGCGTAGAGCAGCACGTTCTTCGAGCGATGTCGCGCCACCGCGGTGAAGCCGAGCTGCTCGAACAGGCGCCCGAGCGCCGCCGGATCGGGCGCGGCGTACTCGACGAACTCGAAGCCGTCGGTGCCGAGCGGGTTGTCCCAGAGCGGGGCAGTGGCGCTGGCCAAGTCTTACGCTCCGACGATCTTGACGCCGGCGAGCTTCTCCTGCACCTCGATCAGCGACGCGACGTACTTGTCGCCGTATCCCATGAGATTGGCGTTGACGATGCTCTGATGCACGGCCTCGCCGATAATCGCGGAAACCGGGAGGCTTTCCGCGAAGTGCGTGTAGTAGCGCAGATCCTTCATCGCGTTGACCAGCGTGAACTTGAGACCGGAAAGGTCGCCGCCTTCGAGCATCTTGCCGACCATCATCTGGAAAATGCCCGAGTTGACCCCGCCCGCCGAGATGACTTCGTGCAGCTTCTTGATCGACACCCCGGACTTGGCGCACGCCGCGCACGCTTCCGCAGTCGCGGTGGCGATCGCCTGCGCGATGAAATTGTTGATGAGCTTGAGCATGTGCCCCTGTCCGGGCGGCCCGATGTGGATCACGTTCTCGCAGTACGCCGACAGCACCGGCTTGATTTGCGCGAACGTCGCGTCGTCGGCGCCGACCATGGTGTTGAGGCGTCCTTCCTCGGCTTCCTTGGGCGTCCGCGCCAGCGGCGCGTCGACGTAGCGCACACCCTTCTTGGCGAGGTCGTCGCGTATCTTCGCGGTCGAAGCGGGCTCCGCGGTCGACGTGTCGACGACGATCAGGCCTTCGCGCGCCGCGCTCAGGATGCCATTCTCGCCGTACATGATCTCCTCGATCTGCGGCGAACCGGTGACGCACAGGATCACGATGTCGGAGGCGCGTGCAAGCTCCGCGCTGGTTTTCACTTCCTTGGCGCCCGCGGCGAGGATGTCTTCGGCGGGCTTGCGGTTGCGGTGAATGCGCACCGTCAGCGGAAATCCTTTGGCGACGAGATTCTTGGCCATGCCGTGTCCCATCAGCCCTAGGCCGATGAAGCCGACGCGCGGCTTTTCAGTTGTCATTGTTGTTCGCTCCGGAGCCCGGCACCGAGCGGAATGCGGGTGCCGTACGTCATTGTACCGCGCCGCTCACGGTGCCTTCGTGTGCGTCGCCTTCAGTCGACCGCAATCGGCTCCGCGGGCGGCAGGCTTGCCCGCCAGCGCTCGTACCAGGTGAGCGCGATGCCGCTCCCGGCGATCACGACGATCCCCGAGAGCGTCCACGCATCCGGAAACGATCCGAAGATGATCCAGCCCGCCAGCGTCGACCAGACGAGCTGCATGTAAGTGAACGGTGCGATCGCCGATGCCGAAGCCATCTTGAAGGCACGGATGAACAGCAGGTGCCCGATGGATCCCATCACGCCGATGCCGACGAAGAGCAGAACGTCCGAGATCGGATACCACGCGCTGTAGTGAAAGAACGGCACCGCGATCGAGAACAGCACCGTTCCGACCAGGCTCGGGATGAACAGCAGCGCCATCAGATCCTCGCCCGCGAGCTTGCGGGTCAATATCTGAAACGTTGCGTAAAGCCCGGCGGCGGCGAGCGCGAAGATGGCGGCCGGCGTCAGCACCTCGGTCCCGGGTCGCACGATCAGCAGCATGCCGACGAACCCCGCGACGACGAACGCCCAGCGCGGCTTGGTGAGATGCTCGCCGAGGAACCATCCCGCCATCAGCGTCACCAGGATCGGCGCCGTGAAATTGAGCGCGGTGGCCTCGGCGATGGGCAGATATTTGAGCGCCGCGAAAAAACATGTCCCGGAGCACACCAGCACACACGCACGCACCACGTGTATCACCGGCCGGTCGGTGCGAACGAGGTTCCAGCGCATCGTCGGCCCGAGCACCGCGAGCATGATCAGCATCTGCGCGCCCCAGCGCGCCCACACAAGCAGCGGGACCGGATAGCGCTGCGACAGGTATTTGACCGTGACGTCGACCGACGTGAAGCACGCGCTGGCCGCGACGATCAGAAGCGCCGCGGAAAGCGGCATGTGGGCAACGGGCTTCATGGATGCAAGCGCGCGATTCTACGCGAGAGCCGTCGTCGCCGTCTCGACGCGGGCGAGGTGCGGCGCGTTGGCGTAAAATGTGCCCGTCCGCCGCGCTCGAGGCGCGGCATCACCCAAGGAATCGCATGATCACATCACGCATCGCCCGCCACGCGCTGGTCACGCTCGCGCTGGTCGCGGCCACCCTCGCCGGTATCGCCGCAGCGCAGGCGCAAGGCGTCATCGCGCAGCGAAACCGGGTCGTCATCCAGGTCAGCGACGCCGACCCCGCCAAGTGGAACCTCGCGCTCAACAACGCGAAGAACATACAGACCGATCTTGGCGCGTCCAACGTCGATGTCGAAATCGTGGCGTACGGGCCGGGCATCGGGATGCTGAAAATGGACTCGGCGGTCGGCGCGCGCGTCGACGAGGCCACCGCGGCCGGGGTGAAGGTGGTGGCCTGCGACAACACGATGAAGGGGCAGAAGCTGGTCCGCGCCGACATGCTCAACAGCGTCGGCTACGTGCCGGCGGGGGTGGTGGAGCTCATGTTGCGCCAGCAGCAGGGCTGGGCGTACATCCGGCCCTAGGAGATGCCGCCGGCGCGGTGGCGCGTGTGATCCGACCGGATTCTTTCCACGTTACATTGCGTTTCTCGATTGGCGCCGACGCCTAAGCCGGCGTCCGATGCGCTGCCGCACCGTTCGCCAACGCGTGCATCGAGTCGCGCAGCGACGGATAGAGCGCCTTGTACACCGCGAACACTTCGTCGTAGCGGGCGCTCGCCGCCGGCCGCGGCAGCGCTCGCTCGGTGAGCGTCACCCAGCCGCGCCGTACGCCGTCGCCGTCGCACAGCCCTACCGCGTAGGCGGCGAGCAGCGCCGAGCCCATCGCGGCTTCGACGTCCTCCTCGATGGTGTGCACGGGCCGCCCCGAGACGTCGGCGATGATCTGCATCCAAAGGTCCGATCGCGCGGCGCCGCCGACGACGACCAACCGCTCGTCGAGCCGCGCGGCTCCCCGCATGCCGGCCTCGATGTTGTCGCGCAGCGCGAAACTCACACCCTCGAGCACTGCCCGATAAGCGTGCTCGCGGCGGTGGAAGAGGTTGAGCCCGACGAAGGCGCCGCTGGCGCGCGCGTCCCAGATGGGGCTGCGCTCGCCCATGAGGTACGGCAGGAACACGATGCCGTCGGCGCCCTCGGGAACGTCGCGCGCCTCGGCCTCGAGCGTGACGAGCGCGCGCGTCGCGGCCGCGGGGTCGCCCATAGCGCCCAGATCACGGCAGAACTCGTTGACGAACCACGTCACCGCGGAGCCCGCGGTGATCGCGCCGCCGAACACGTAGAGATCGTCGCCGAAGACATAAGGCATGCTGACCAGGCCGTGGCGCGCGTCGACGGTCGGGCTCACGAATCCCCAGCACATGCTGGTGCCGATCATCGCGACGTGATGGCCCGGCGAGGTGACGCCGGCGGCGAGCGTCGCGACCGCGGCATCGACGCCACCGGCAACGACCTTCGTTCCGACGGCGAGTCCGGTGCGCGCGGCGGCAGCAGCAGTGACGGTGCCGACGACTTCGGTCGACGCCACCAGCCGCGACGGCATCATCGACACCGGAATGCCGAGTGCGGCCAGCATCGGTTCCGACCAGCAGGCGTTGCGATAGTCGTAGACCCCGCCGATGTTGCCCGCCGACGAGCGATCGACAGCCAGCTCGCCGGTCAGCGCATGAACGACGAAGGCGTTGGGCGGGACGAACCAGCGCGTGCGCGCAAACGCCTCCGAGCGGTGGTCGCGCAGCCACATCATCTTGGTGTAGCCGTAATAGCTGTCGACGCCGTTGCCGGTGATGTCGTACAGGCGGTCCATGTCGAGATGGGCACGAACCCAGTCCACTTCGGCGGTGGCGCGCCGGTCCATCCAGATGAGGCAGGGGTGTGTCGGCTGCATCGCCGCGTCTATCGGGACGCCCGAGCCTCCGTACAGCCCGCTGACGCAGACCGCACGTACCGATACCGGCAAGAATCCGCGATCGGCTCGCGCCGCCGCGTCGAGGCAGCCGCGGATCGCGCGCTCCACCGCGTCCAGCCACACCGACGCCGACTGCTCCGCCCACGAGGGGCGCGGCGTGTCCGGGTGATAGCCGATCGCGTGCTGCGCGACGATGCGACCGCGCGCGTCGCACAGCAGCGCCTTGGTGCTCTGCGTGCCGATGTCGACGCCGATGACGTGCTCGATAGCCATGGCGCTCAGGCTCTGGGCCTCATCAGCACCTTGATCGAATCGAGCGAATCCGCCATGGCGATGGCCTCGTCCCATTGCTCGAGCGTGTACCCGTGCGTGACGATGCCCTTGGACGTCACGAGTCCGCGCGACAAGAGATCGATCGCAATGGGGTAGCAATACGGGCCGAGATGCGCGCCTCGAATGTCGAGCTCCTTGCGGTCGCCGATGATCGACCAGTCCGCCGTGGTGTCCTTGCCGAACACCGAGAACTCGACGAATCGGCCCAGCTTGCGGATCAGCTCCAGCCCCTGCACCGGCCCGGTCGGCGAGCCTGTCGCCTCGATGTAGACGTCGCAGCCGTAGCCGCCGGTCAGCGCGCGCACGGCCTTCGCGGCGTCCTCCTTGTCCGGGTGGATCACGACATCGGCGCCGAAGCGAAGCGCGAGATCGAGACGCTCGGGGACGAGGTCGATGACGACCAGCTTGCGCGGCGTTTTCAGGTGCGCGACCTGAACCATCATCAGACCGATCGGACCCGCGCCGGCGATGACGACGACATCGTCGAGCTGTATGTCGCCGCGCTGCACCGCGTGGATGGCGCACGACAACGGCTCGATGATCGCCGCGTCGTCGAGCGGCATCTCGTGCGGGACTTTGTGGACGATCGCCGTCGGCGGGATCCGCATGAACTGGGCCATGCCGCCGTCGGCGACCTGGCGCTGGAAGCCGAAAATGTTGTGCACCTCGCACATCCAGTATTTGCCTGAGCGGCAGTAGCGGCATTTCTCGCAGGGAACGATCTGCTCGGCGATGACGCGGTCGCCCTTGGCGATGCCGAAGTGCTCGGCCGCGCCTTCGCCCAGCATCTCGACATGGCCGAAGAATTCGTGCCCCGGCACGACCGGCGCCTTGACCCACGGGCTCGCGCCGCTCCAGAACATCTTCGCGCCGGACCAGCACTTGCAGTCGCTCGCGCAGATGCCGCAGGCGGCGATGCGAATCACCAGCTCATTGCGGCCGGGGGAAGGCTTGCCGATCGTCTCGACCCGATAGTCCTTGGGACCGTGACAGACGATCGCGGTCATCGATTCATTGGGCGTCATTTGATGGCTCCAGCCGTAGGTGCATGTACCCTTTTGCGTTGCAAGGCATACGACAGACGAGCATCGGCTTTGCACCCCGCGTCGCGCGTGGCCGCCCCCGCGCTAGGGCTCGCCGGCGGTCCATGCCCGCCACAGCGCGTCGGCGACACCTGAAGGCGCGGCGAGAATGCCGTCCATCGGCACGCCAGCGTGCGGTCCCGTGCGGCCGTAGATGCTCGCCCCGGCTTCGCGCGCGATCAGCGCCCCGGCGTCGACGTCCCAGCGATTGTAGTGTCCGCCGAGGATCGCTCCGCTCGCGCGCCCTGCCCCAACGAGCGCCAACGCGAGCGCGCTCGAGCCCATGATTCGCGTGCCTGCCGCATGGTCCGCGATGCGGTCGAGATAGCGATGCATGTCCCGCCACGGGGCCTGCCGCGACCATTCGGTCAGGAACACGCCGCCGGCGATCCGGTCGACGCTCGCGCAGCGCACCGCCACCTCGTCGACGAATGCACCGCCGCCGCGTTGCGCGCTATAAACGATGCCACGGAACGCGTCGGCGACAACCCCCGCGACCACGCCTTGGGCGTCGCTGACCGCGGCGCTGAAAGCAACCCACGGCAGGCCATGCACGAAATTTAGCGTGCCGTCGATCGGATCGACCTGCCACGTGAGCTCGGCGTCCACGGCACCATCCCCGCGACCCAGCTCCTCGCCGACCACGGCGTGCGTCGGATAGCGCGCGGCGATGCGCGCGCGCACGTCGGCGTCGACCGCGCGGTCGAAGGGAGTCACCCAATCGCCGGCGTCGACCTTGGTCGTCGATTCGGCGGGTTTGGCGCAGGCATGCGCGATCGTTGCCGTCGCCGATCGCGAGAGCTCGACGGCGAACGCTCGCAGCGTACCGGCGTCGGCGCGGGTCATGCGCCGGCGATCCCTTGCGGGATTGCGTGGAGGTCGCTGCGAATCATCGCGTCGACGCCTGCGCCGCGCGCGCAGCGCGTGAAGTCCGCGCAAGGGCGGGACGAACCTTGACGACCTCGCGTGCCGTGGCTTCATCGATCACCAGGCCCGCCAGCAGCGTGCTCGCCAGCGTCGCGCGGATGGCGGCCGCCTTCTCGACGCCGCCGGCCACGCCAATCACCCGCCGCCCGCGCAGCTCCGAAAGGCGGAGGCTGATCGAGCGGGCGGCCATGTCGCAGCGCACCTCGCGTCCATCGCGATCGAGGAACTGGCCGAGCACTTCGGCGACGACGCCCAGCGCCTTGAGCGCCTTGCGCTCGCCCGCGTAGATCGCGGGCGTGTTGCTGAGGTTGCCGATGCCGACGATGAGCAGGTCGGTCTTGCGCGCGCGCTCGAGGACGTCGCGCACGACCCGCTGACCGCGGAAGATCTCGGCGTCGTCGACCGAATCGACGAAGAACGGCGCGGGAACGAAATAGCCTGCGGCCCCGGTGCGCTCGGCGAAGCGATAGATCACGTCGAAGGGATTCGCTGTCGAGCGTCGCGTCAGGCTGCCGAGGATCGACACGAAGGACGCGCCGGGACGCGGAACGCGCGGCAGCGCGTCGGCCACGGCCGCGAGCGTGCGCCCGTGGCCGACGCCGACGGAGCATTTCGGATGCTGCTCGAGGTACTGGTGCAGGAACAGCGCGGTCGCCGAGCCGAGGCCGCGGAAGAGCGAGCCTTCTGGGCGGGGTGGCACGTCGATGTCCGACGGCACCACTCGGACGAAGCCGAGGCCATAAGCGGACTTAAGCTGCTGCTCGAGCGTCACGCAGTCGCCGGCACTTCCCTCGACGAACACCTTGACCGAATCCTGCCGATGCGCCTGGGCGATCAGGCGGTGCACCTTGACGCGCGAGAGCGCGAGATGGTCGGCGACCTGCGCCTGGGTGAGTCCGTGGACGTAGTACAGCCAGGCGGCACGCACCGCCAGCGCGGGCTCCTGCGCGTCGCTCATGCTATTCCCCCGGCGGACCGCTTGCTGTACATTTGTTCGCAGGGTATAAATAATTTCACATAACTGCAACAGGAGGATGCGAGGCTCGACTCCGAACCCGCGGCAGTAGCCGCCGCCCGCCCGCGCCTCGCGCAATCCCCAATGCTGCTCGCACAAATCTCCGATCTGCACGTGATGCCCAAGGGCCAAGTTGCGTATGGACGCGTCGACACCGCGACGATGTTGCGCGACGCCATCGCCCACCTGAACCGCCTCGATCCGCAGCCGGACGTGGTCCTCATCACCGGCGACCTGGCCGACAAGGGAGAGCCCGCGGCCTACGCTCATCTGCGCGAGATCCTCGCCGATCTGCGCGCACCCTTCTACGTCATCCCCGGCAACCACGATCGCGCGGCGGCGTTTCGCGAGGCCTTCGCCGATCAGCGCTACCTGCCCACCGACGGCGAGTTCATCCTTTACAGCGTCGACGACTGGCCGCTGCGGATCGTCGCGCTCGACTCGGTCGTGCAGGGCCGCACTCGCGGTCTCGTCTGCGACGCGCGTCTTGCGTGGCTCGACCGGACCCTTGCCACGCGGCCCGATGTGCCGACGCTGGTCATCATGCACCACGCGCCCTTCGTCACCGGTCTCAAGCACATCGACGAGGTGGGCATGGAGGGCGCGGAGGCGCTGGAGGCGGTGATCGGCCGCCACCGCCAAGTCGAGCGCGTGCTGTGCGGACACGTCCATCGCTCGACGCAGATCCGCTTTGGCGGGACGATCGTATCTTCGTGCCCGAGCACGGCGCATCAGGCGGCACTCGACTTGCGCCCCAACGGCATGGACTCGTTCACGCTCGAGCCGCCGGGCTTCCAGCTGCATCGCTGGACCGGAAAGTCGCTGTTCACGCACACGCTCAACGTCGGTGTGTTCGAAGGGCCGTTTCCATTCCACTAAAGACGCATGCCGACCCCCGAACTCACCGGCGCGGACGACCTCGACGGCTACCTCGACGCTGCCGTCACCGCCGCGCGCGCGGCGGCCGCCGTCATTCGCGAGGGCGCGGCGACGCGCGCCGCACTGGTGATCGAGCGCAAGAACGCAAACGATTTCGTCAGCGTCGTCGACCGGGGCGCCGAGCGCGTGATCATCCACAGCCTCACCGCGCGATTTCCAGACCACGCGATCAAGGCCGAGGAATCCGGCGAGGCGGGGCAGTCGAGCCACACCTGGCTCATCGATCCCCTCGACGGCACGACGAACTTCCTGCACGGGTTTCCGCATTACTGCGTGTCGATCGCGCTGCGCATCGGCGAGGAGGTGATGGTCGGCGTCGTGCACGACCCGACCAGCGGGCGCATGTTCACTGCGATCCGCGGCCACGGCGCCTTCCTGGACGGCGTGCGCATTCGCGTCGCCGATCGCCCGGGACTTCGCGAGGCGATGATCGGCACCGGCCTGCCCTTCCGCGACTGGCGCTACCTCGACGACTACATGGACTCGCTGCGCCAGATCATGCAGCGCTGCGCGGGCGTGCGTCGGCCCGGCGCGGCGGCGCTGGATCTCGCCTACGTCGCGGCGGGCTTCCTCGACGGCCACTGGGAGAAAGGCCTTAACCCCTGGGACGTCGGCGCCGGCAGCCTGCTGGTCCAGGAGGCGGGTGGCGTGGTGACTACTTTCAGCGGCGGCGACGGATTTCTCGACAGCGGTCATATCGTCGCGGGCGCCCCGGGCGTGCACGCCGAGCTGGTGGACGTGCTCGCGCGCTATCCGGCGCTCGCCGCGTAGCACGCAGGAAAACGGCGTTGAATCCGATCCGCATCGAGCACCTGTCGAAGCACTGGGACGAAGTGCGCGCACTGGACGACGTCTCATTCGAGGTTCCGAAGGGCAGCCTCACCGTGCTGCTAGGCCCCTCCGGCTGCGGCAAGTCGACGCTGCTGCGACTCGTCGCGGGACTCGACCGCCCGACCTCCGGGCGCATCGTCATCGACGACGTCGACGTCACACGCCTGCCGCCGCACGAGCGCCGCGTGTCGATGGTCTTCCAGTTCTATGCGCTGTTCCCGCACCTGACGGTGGCCGAGAATATTTCCTTCGGCCTGCGTGTGCGCCGGGTCGACCCCGAGACGCGCAAGGCACGGCTCGACCGCGTGGCCTCGCTGCTGGGATTGACGGCGCTGCTCGAGCGCCGTCCTTCGCAACTTTCGGGCGGGCAGCAGCAGCGCGTCGCAATGGGCCGCGCGATCATCGCCGAAGCGCCCGTGTGCCTGATGGACGAGCCAATGTCCAATCTCGACGCCAAGCTACGCAACGAGATGCGAGTGGAGATACTGGCGCTGCAACGCAAGCTCGGCATCACCATGCTGTACGTGACGCACGACCAGGTCGAGGCGATGACGATGGCCGACCAGGTCGTTCTGCTCGACGGCGGACGCGTGCAGCAGATCGCCTCGCCCGAGGCAATGTACTCGCGTCCGTCAGCACTGTTTGCCGCGCGTTTCATCGGGCAGCCTGCCATGAATCTGATTGCGCTCGAGGCGCATGGCGCTCACGCGGCGATCGCCGGCTCGAACGGCACGGCGGTGATCGCCGGCGCGTCGCCGCTGATGCTCGCGGGCATCCGCGCGGAGGATATCGCCTTGTCGGCGGACAACGGCGTCGCGTCGACAGTCATCGGCCGCGAGTATCTGGGCGCTGACACCATCCTGCGCTGCCGTGTCGGCACCGAGGAGCTGCTGGTGCGCGCGGAACGGCAGAGCGGGGCAGCGATCGGTGACAGCGTGCGACTCGCGTGGCCCGCGTCGGCCCTGCATCTATTCGACCGCGAGAGCGGCGACAGCGTGAGCGCGTCGGGCTGACGTCGCGCGTGAAGCACTCACATTCATAACATCACAACGAGGAGACGACGATGAAGGATTGGCCGGTGAAAACCATAGCGGTACTGATGACCTGGGTCGCGATGGCCTGCGCGCTGCCTGCGCAGGCCGTGGAGATTGCGTTTTACTACCCGATCGCGGTGAGCGGGCCGCTTACCAAGATCATCGACGGGCTCGCGGCGGATTTCGAGAAGGCGAATCCCGACGTCAAGGTCAAGCCGATCTATTCGGGCAACTACGGCGAAACCCTCGCCAAGGCGCTGACCGCCAACAAGACCGGCAGCCCGCCGCAGGTCGCGGTGCTGGTCGCCTCGGATTCGCTGACGCTGATCGACGAGGATGCCGTCGCGCCGATGGACCAGTTCATCAAGACGCCCGCCGACAAGGCGTGGCTTGACGGCTTCTTCCCGGCCTTCATGATGAACGGCCGCTACCTGGGCAAGACCTACGGTGTGCCCTTCCAGCGCTCGACCCAAGTCATGTACTGGAACAAGGACGCGTTCAAGGCCGCGGGGCTCGACCCCGAGCGCGGGCCGCAGAACTGGGACGAGCTGGTCGAATACGGCAGGAAGCTCACCGTTCGCGACGCAACGGGCAAGGTGACGCAATGGGGGCTGATCATCCCGTCGGGCGTGACCTCGCACTGGTTCCTGCAGGGCTTCACGACGCAGAACAAGGCAAAGCTCACCAACGAGGCCGGCACCGAGACTTACCTCGACGCGCCGGCGACGGTGGAAGCGCTGCAGTTCTGGACCGACCTTTCGCGCAAACACAAGGTCATGCAGGAAGGCGTGATCGACACCGGCAACGCGCCCAACGAGTTCATCGGCGGCCGCGCCGCAATCATGTTCCACTCGACCGGCAACCTCACCAACGTCAAGAACAACGCCAAGTTCCCGTTTGGCGTCGCGATGCTGCCCGAGCGCAAGCAGCGCGGCTCGGCGACCGGTGGCGGCAACATCTACATCTTCAAGAAGAGTTCACCCGAGCAGCTGGACGCGAGCTTTCGCTTCGTCAAGTGGATGACGAGTCCCGATCAGGCCTCGCGCTGGGGCATCGCCACCGGCTATGTCGCGGGCCGACAGGACGCGTGGGACCTGCCGGCGATGAAGCAGTACGCCAAGGACTTCGGGCCGGCTGGGGTCGCGTTGCAGCAGCTGCCGTTTTGCGCGCCCGAGTTCGAGACGCATGCGGGGCCGCGAACGACCAAGGCGCTCGAGGACGCGATCGAGGCGTCGCTGACCGGCACGAAGACGCCGGACAAGGCGCTTGCCGACGCGCAGGCCGAGGCCACCCGCATCCTGCGCAGCTACAAGTAATGACTTTGCGCGCCCGCGCCGCCGCCAAGGCGACGCGGGCCGCGCGAGTCCGCCATGTTCACGAGAAAGCGCCGCCGCCACCGCGCGCACGATGACGCGATCGACGCGCCCTGGGTCGGCTGGGCGCTGTTCGCGCCGGCTGCGCTGTTCCTGGTCACGTACACCTACTACCCGGCGATCGCGACCTTCGTGACTAGCCTGTTCTCCGATCCGAAGGCGGGCCGCGCGTCGCGCTTCATCGGCATCGAGAACTACCGGTCGATGATCGACGACCCGATCTTCGTCAAGGCGCTCGCCAACAACGCCTGGTACGCGCTCGGCACGATACCGCTGTCGATTGCGCTTGCCGTGCTGATGGCGCTGCTGGTCAACCGCGCGCTCCCTGGTCGCGTACTCGTGCGCATGGCCTACTTCGCGCCGACGGTGCTGGCGATGGTCGCGGTCGCGAACATCTGGCTGCTCATCTATTCGCCGCAGATCGGGCCGCTCAACGCGCTGCTGTCGCTGTTCGGTCGCGCGCCGCACAACTGGCTCGGCCAGCCCGACACGGCGCTCGGCAGCGTCATCGCCGTCGCGATCTGGAAAGAGGCGGGCTTTTTCATGATCTTCTACCTCGCGGCGCTGCAGAGCCTGCCGCTCAACCTCGCCGAGGCCGCGGCGCTCGAGGGAGCGTCGCGCTGGTATTTCTTCTGGCGAGTGACATTCCCGCTGCTCATGCCGACGACGCTGTTCGTCCTCGTCAACGCCATCGTCAACGCCTTTCGCCTGGTCGACCACATCATCGTCATGACCAAGGGCGGTCCCGACAACGCCAGCATGCTCCTGCTCTACTACGTCTACGAGACCGGCTTCCGCTACTGGGAGACGAGCTACGCGGCGGCGATGTCGATGGTGTTGCTGGTGATTCTCGGTGTCGTCGCCATCGGCCAGTTTCTGCTGCTAGAGCGCAGGACCCACTACCGGTGAAAATCGGCGCCGAAACGCCATACTCGCGCGCGCTGGAGACGCTGGCCGCGTGGCTGCTCGCGATACTGTGGGTCTTTCCGCTCGCGCTTTGCGCGTGGACGGCGTTCCACCCCGTGGCCGGACCCTCGTCCGACGGGTTCGCTCCACTTACGCTCGCCAACTTCGCGTACGTGTGGAACGCCGCACCGTTCCCGCGCTACTTTCTCAACACGTTCATCCTGGTCACGCTGGTGATCGTCGTCCAGTTCACGCTGTCGACGCTGGCGGGCTACGCCTTCGCCCGTTTTCGCTTCCCAGGACGCGACCTGCTGTTCGTGCTGGTGCTGCTGCAGCTCATGATCCTGCCGGACGCGCTGATCATCGAGAACTACCGGACGCTGAACGCGATGGGGTTGATCGACACCATCGTCGCCATCGCGATGCCGTACTTCGGCTCGGCCTTCGGCATTTTCCTCATGCGCCAGACCTTCAAGAGCGTACCGAAGGAGCTCGACGACGCGGCGCGCATCGAGGGCGCGGGCTCGCTGCGCACGCTCCTGTCGGTGTATGTCCCGCTCGCCAAGCCGGTTTATCTCGCCTACGGCCTTGTCTCGGTCAGCTTCCACTGGAACAACTTCCTATGGCCGCTGATTGTGACCAACTCGGTCAGCGCGCGGCCGCTAACCGTGGGCTTGCAGATCTTCTCGTCGGGGGACCAAGGCATCATCTGGCCGATCATCACGGCCGCCACACTGCTGAGCGCCGCGCCGCTGCTAGTGGCGTTCCTGCTGTTCCAGCGCCAGTTCGTGCAATCCTTCATGCGTGCCGGCATTCGCTGACGCGCGCATCAGCGGCACCGTGCGGCGCGCGCGAGATCGCTCGCCGCCGATTCGTTGCGCTCGCGGCGGCCGCGACGCTAGAGCGCGACGCGAAGGCGATCGGCAAGGAATACGTAGAGACGGACGTCAGTCATGTCCTCGACAGTGAGCGCCGCGCCGCTGTCCGCGACCGACGCGAGCGTCGCCGCGCCGGCCATCGCGACGACGTCGAGCCCGGCGGCGCGCGCCGCGGCAATACCCGTACGCGAGTCCTCGACGGCGACCGTTCGCCGAGCGTCGAGCGCGAGCGCGTCCAGCGCGGCGAGATACGGATCGGGATGCGGCTTGCTGTGCGCAAGCTCGGCGCCGCTGACGACGATGTCGAAGGCGCCGTTCAGGCGCAGGACCTCGAGCATCAGGTCGGCGTTCTCCCTCGGCGCGTTGGTGACGAGGCCGGTGGCGATGCCGCGCGCGCGTGCCCAGTCGAGCAGTGCATGCGCGCCGGGCGTCGCCTCAACCCCGTCCGCGGCCAGCGCGCGGAACTCGCGCTCCTTGCGCTGGGCCAGGCGCTCGCGCTCCGCGTCGTCCTTCCCGGGAAACAGGTACGCGGTGATGTCCTCGTTCGAGCGGCCCGACACATGGCGCACGAAGGCCGCATGGTCGAGCGCGCGGCCGTCGTCGGCGAGCAGTGCATTGAACGCGGCGTGGTGCAGGTCCTCCGTCTGCGCCAGGGTGCCGTCGAGGTCGAACAGGAGACCCGCACGTCCCGACGGCGGCAGGCTCATGCGCTACCCGCGCCAATCACTTCATCATCGCCTGCGTCTCGCGCACGAGCTTGTCGAGCCCGGCGTCGGGGGCGATCTGTCCGCGCATCACCTCGTTGATGATGTCGCGCTGCGCGCGCCAGATGCGCACCGTGTCGCCCGGATAGCCCTGCCACGGAACCGCGCGCTCGCTTTCGAGAGCGACCGTGCGAAAGTTCGGGTTCTTGTCGTAAAACGGTCCGAGATAGTCGGGCCCGGTGGCGCGCTTGTTGAGTGGAAGGTAGCCGGTAATCTCGACGATGATCTTCTGCGCCTCGGGGCCGGTGATGAACTTGGCGTACTCCCACGCGGCCTTTTGCTTCGCGGGATCCTTGGTCGTCATGATGATCGCGCAGCCGCCGGTGGGAATGCCGCCCTTGGCCTTGTCGTCGAT
>JBDTZQ010000146.1:0-7467 GCA_040005035.1 Betaproteobacteria bacterium
GTCGAACGCGACGACCGGCCGGCGGCGACGTTCAAGGAGCGCGACGACCCCGCATGTGCGCGCTGGCGCGTCACCGGGTTCGCGATCGAGCTGCACCGCTCCGAGAGCGAAGGCTACTTCCTCAACATCAGCACCGATGCGCCGAAAGCGTTCGTGATGTGGAGAAGCCGCGAGGCGGATGGCGGTACTGAGAACGCGGACGGCGCCGCGCCCGACGGCGCGCTCGCGATCATCCCGAAGCGCGTGACGGTGAGCTACAACGAGGCGGGACGCCTGCTCGACGGCGGCGAGCAGGTCGAGGCGGTGCCGCTGCCGGCGGAGATCCGCGCATGGATCGAACCCTTCGTTGCGGAGCACTACCGCCCGGAACCGAAGCGCAAATCGCGGCGCAACGAGCTCTACGAGCGCGACGGCCAGAGCGGTGACTCGACAAAGACCGGGACCAAGACGTGAACACCCCCACCAAGCCCGATCCTCCCGGCGACGCGCCGGCGTCGTCGCTCAGGAGCTGGTCGCAACGCAAGCATGCGGCCCGTCGCGGCGCCGCGGGTGTCACGCGAAAGAGCGAATCGCCCGCGGCCGCTCCTTCGGGAGCCCCGCTGCAGGACGCTTCGGCAGCCGACGCCCGCGCAGCCGTACCCCACGGGCGCTCGCCGGAATCGGAAGCGGGTTCGCGGGAACCGAAGGCGAGTCCGTCGGAACCGAAGTCGAGCCTATCGGCCCGGGGCATGACCGCGCCGACGACGGCTGAGGCCAGCGCACCGGCGCTGCCGCCGGTGCATACGCTTACGCCCGAATCCGACTTCACCCGGTTTTTCGACGCCAAGGCGCCCGTCGATGACGCGCTCAGGCGAGCGGCGCTGAAGAAGCTGCTGCGCGACCCGCGCTTCAACGTCATGGACGGGCTGGACACCTACATCGACGACTACACGCGCTCCGATCCGATCCCGGAAAGCGTGCTGCAACGGCTGGTTCACGCGCAGAGCTTCGTGACACCATCGGCGACGCCCGCTCCTTCAACCGTGACAGCGCAGCTTTCGGCGGGCGCAAGTGATCCGGCAGCGGTGCCGTCGCACCCTCCGCCGGCGGATTCGTCCGCGGCGGATGCCAACGCCACAGCCGTGCCGGAGGAGTCGGATGCGCCCGAGACACAGCCCGATCCGGCGAGCAAGCCAACAACGACATGAGCGCTACCGTCCGCCTCCAGCACGGGTGTGCGATGAGCCCCGGCGCGCCGCGCGAAGGTGCTCGATGAGCCTCGACGACAAGACGCTGCATTTGTGCTCGTGCAACGCGACAATGCTGCTTGATGCGGCGGCGCTCGCTCGCGCCTTGGCTCGGATCGGCGAGCTGCCGGTGCACACGCAGCTTTGCCAGAAGGAGCTGGCGCGCTTCGCCGACAGTGCCGCCGGCGACATGATCGTCGCCTGCACGCAGGAGGCGCGATTGTTCGGCGACGTCGCCGAGGACGGCGGCAAGACCCACGCGATCCGCTTCGTGAACATCCGTGAGAGCGCGGGATGGTCGGCAGAGGCCGCGCAGGCGACACCGAAAATAGCCGCGCTGCTCGCGGCGGCGACGCTGCTCGATCCGCCGCCCGTGCCGAATGTCGGCTTCAACTCCGAAGGCCAGCTTCTCATCGCGGGTCCGGCCGGCCTCGCGCTGCAATGGGCGGAGCGCCTGAAGGAGCAGCTCGCGGTGACGGTGCTGATCACCGGCGATGCGCGCGGCAGCGAGCTTCCGACCGAGCGCGAGTATCCGGTGTACAGCGGCACGCCACAGCGCGCCGCCGGCTGGCTCGGCGCGTTCGAGGTCGAGTGGACGCAGGACAATCCCATCGACCTCGACGTGTGCACGCGCTGCAACGCGTGCATCCGCGTCTGTCCGGAGCAGGCGATCGACTATAGCTACCAGATCGACCTCGACAAGTGCCGCGACCACCGGCAATGCGTCGTCGCCTGCGGCGCGATCGGCGCCATCGACTTCGACCGCAAGGACACATTGCGCAGCGAGCGATTCGACCTCGTCCTCGACCTGGGTGAGGCACCGATGTTCGCCATGCACCAGCCGCCGCAGGGCTACTGGCGCCCGGGAAGCGACGTCGCCGCGCAGGCGGCCGCGGTCGTCGAGATCGCGACCGCGATCGGCGAATTCGAGAAGCCCAAGTTCTTCGAGTACAAGGCGTCGATCTGCGCACACAGCCGCTCGCGCAAGCCAGGATGCAACCTGTGCCTCGACGTGTGCTCGGCGGAGGCGATCGTGCCCGACGGCGATCACATCCGCGTCGAACCGCACCTGTGCGTCGGCTGCGGCGCCTGCACCACGGTGTGCCCGTCGGGCGCGCTTACTTACAAGTATCCGTCGGTGCCGGAGCTGGGCACGCGCGTGCGCACGCTGCTTTCCACCTACCGCGACGCGGGCGGGCGCGACGCGTGCCTGCTGTTCCACGACGAGGCCGGGCGCGCGCTCATCGAGCGCCTGGGACGGCGCGGCAAGGGCTTGCCGGCGCGCGTGATTCCGGTCGAGATCCAGCACATGGCCGCCGCCGGCATCGACGCGTGGCTGGGCGCGCTCGCTTACGGCGCGAGCGGGCTCGCCGTGCTCGCGACCGGCGCCGAGGCGCCGCAGTACCGCGACGCGATCGAGCGGCAGATGGGCTTCGCCCGGACGATCGCGCAGGCGCTGGGCTACCAGGGCGACCACTTCAACCTGCTGCGCTGCGCCGACATCGCGTCGCTCGAGCGCGACGTCTGGGCGCTGCAGCCGGCGCTCGCGGTGCGCATTCCGGCGAGCTTCCGCTGGACAGACGACAAGCGCACGACGCTCTACCTTGCGCTCGAGCATTTGCTTGCCCACGCCCCGACGCCGGTGCGCGAGATCGCGCTGCCGGCGGGCGCGCCCTTCGGTGCCATCGACGTCAACCGCGATCGCTGCACGCTGTGCCTGGCGTGCGTCGGCGCGTGCCCCGAGGGTGCGATCATCGATCATCCGCAGTCCGACGCCCCGCAGCTTCGCTTCATCGAAACCCAGTGCGTGCAGTGCGGGCTGTGTGCGGTGACGTGCCCGGAGGATGCGATCCGGCTGGTGCCGCGCCTGTCGCTCACGCCGGAGGCGAAGCAGCCGCGCGTGGTCAACGAGGCGGCGATCTTCGCCTGCACGCGCTGCGGCAAGCCGCTCGGCACCGAGAAGATGATCGGCAACATGCTCGCCAAGCTCGCCGGGCATTCGATGTTCGCCGAGCCCGGCTCGCTCGACCGGCTGAAAATGTGCGGCGACTGCCGGGTGATCGACAAGATGCAAAAGGAGCTCGGCGGCGCCTCGCGCTGACGAACGACCCGCGAGATGGAAAGCGCGCCGATCACGTTCGCCGAGAAGCTCGCCCCCGAGGACCAGGCGCGAGCGGATTTCTACGCGCTGCTTTCGCGGCTCTTCGCGCAGCCGCCGGACGCAGCGCTACTGGCCACGCTGGGGTCGTCCGGACCGCTCGAGGTCGCCGAAGGCACCGGCGCATCCGAATCCGCGGCGGCACTCGCCGGGTCGTGGCGCGCGCTGGTCGACGCCAGCGCCGGCGCCGACGCGCAGGCGGTCGCGGCCGAGTACCAGACGCTGTTCGTCGGGGTCGGCCAAAGCGAAGTCAGCCTGCACGGCAGCGCGTACGCCAAAGGCGCCAGCGGTACGCCGCTGCTCGTCCAGGTGCGCGCGTCGCTCGCACAGCTGCACCTGGCGCGGCAGCCCGGCGTCACCATGTTCGAGGACCACGTCGCGGCGGTGCTCGAGACCATGCGTCTTCTCATCACCGGCGACAACGCTGCGGGCCCGACAAGCGGGCAGGGCCGCGCATTCGCCTTCGACGTGCAGCGCGAATTTTTCCGCCTGAACATCGAGCCGTGGGCCGAGAAATGCTGCAATGCAATATGCAATAAAGCTGTTGCAATGTACTACGCTCGGGTTGCACAATTCGCGTGCGGCTTCCTGGTGATCGAACGTGACTCGTTCGCCATCGAGTCGTAGTGCGGAGACGCTCACCTATCACAACGTCACGAGCCACTTTTCGGAGATGCACATGCGCGCGATCAAGCAGGGCGATCGTCCCGATCCGGTCACATCCGAAAAAATTCCTCTGACACGTGCCGACCTGAAGCGACGCCGCTTCCTGCTCGCACTCGGCGCCGCCGGCGCCGGCGCCACCGCCACCGCAGTCGCGGCGCGATCGATCACCGCAGGCAATGTCGTCGACGCTGCACCCGCAGCGCTCTCCGGCGATGGCGGCTACGCCGCCACCCAGCACGTCCAGACTTACTACAAGACGGCGAAGCTCTAATCGCCACCGCACACTTGCGCGATGCTCCGGGAAAATTCCTCAACCCCTTTCCCGGGGGACGCGCACGACGGTTGGCACGAGGGTAGTTGACGCATCAGCAGTTCACGAAGCATTCATAGGAGGAGGACCGGACCATGCTGCTCACCAAGACCCGCGAAACTGCAGGTGCAGCGCGTCCACGACTCCGCCGACCCGCCGGGAAGCTCCCGACGATGGATCGGCGGGCGTTTCTGAAGCGTTCGGGTCTCGTCGCCGGGGCCGGGGCGTTCGCAAGCCAGCTGCCGTTCAACCTGATCGGCAAGGCCGACGCCGCCGCCGAAGGCGCGGCCGGCAACCTCGAGACCAAGCGCACGGTGTGCACGCACTGCTCGGTGGGGTGTGCGGTCGACGCCATCGTCGACAACGGCGTGTGGGTCCGCCAGGAGCCGGTGTTCGATTCGCCGCTCAATCTCGGCGCGCATTGCGCCAAGGGCGCGTCGGTACGCGAGCACGGCATGCACGAGAACTCGCATCGGCTGAAGACGCCGATGAAGCTGGTCAACGGCAAGTGGCAGACGATGACGTGGGACGCCGCCGTCAACGAGGTCGGCGATCGCCTGCTCGCGCTGCGCAAGGAGTCAGGTCCCGACTCGGTGTTCTGGGTCGGCAGCTCCAAGCACAGCAACGAGCAGTCGTACCTGATGCGCAAGTTCGTGTCGTTCTTCGGCACCAACAACATGGACCACCAGGCGCGTATCTGCCACTCGACGACCGTTGCCGGCGTAGCCAACACGTGGGGCTACGGCGCGATGACGAACTCGTACAACGACATGCAGAACACCAAGTGCGCGATGTACATCGGCTCGAACGCGGCCGAGGCGCACCCGGTGTCGATGCTGCACATGCTGCACGCCAAGGAAACCGGCTCGCGCATGATCGTCGTCGATCCGCGCTTCACGCGCACTGCGGCGAAGGCCGACGAGTACGTGCGCATCCGCTCGGGAACCGACATTCCGTTCCTGTTCGGCATGCTCTATCACGTGTTCAAGAACGGCTGGGAAGACAAGCAGTACATCTCGGACCGCGTCTACGGCATGGACAAGGTCAGGGAAGAGATCCTGACCAAGTGGACCCCCGACAAGGTCGAGGAAGTTTGCGGCGTCCCCGAGGCGCAGGTCTTCAAGATCGCCGAGATGATGGCCAAGAACAAGCCGTCGACGGTGGTCTGGTGCATGGGCCAGACGCAGCACACCATCGGCAACGCCATCGTGCGCGCGTCGTGCATCCTGCAGCTGGCGCTCGGCAACGTCGGCGTCTCCGGCGGCGGCACCAACATCTTCCGCGGTCACGACAACGTGCAGGGTGCCACCGATATCGGCCCCAACCCGGATTCGCTGCCGGCGTACTACGGCCTCGCCACCGGCTCGTGGAAGCACTGGGCGGCGGTGTGGGGCGTCGACTACGAGTGGATCAAGAAGCAGTACGCCTCGCAGGCGATGATGGAGAAGTCGGGCATGACCGTGTCGCGCTGGATCGACGGCGTGCTCGAGAAGAACGACCTGATCGACCAGGACTCGAACCTGCGCGCGCTGGTGTTCTGGGGCCATGCGCCCAACAGTCAGACGCGCGGGCCCGAAATGCTCGAGGCGATGAAAAAGCTCGATACGCTGGTCATCATCGACCCGTATCCCTCGGCCAGCGCGGCGATGGCGGCGATGGTGCGCAAGGACGGCGTTTACCTGATGCCGGCGTGCACGCAGTTCGAGACCTCGGGCTCGGTAACCGCGTCGAACCGCTCGATACAGTGGCGCGAGCGCGTGATCAGCCCGTTGTTCGATTCGCAGACCGACCACGCGATCATGCTCGCGTTCGCGAAGAAGTTCGGCTTCGACAAAGAGTTCATGAAGAACTACAAGATGGTGAAGCCGGACGCCAACAAGATGGAGGAGCCAGAACCCGAGTCGGTGCTGCGCGAAGTCAATCGCGGCGCGTGGTCGATCGGCTACACGGGACAGTCACCCGAGCGTCTCAAGCTGCACATGAAGAACATGGCGACCTTCGACGTGAAGTCGCTGCGCGCCAAGGGCGGGCCGTGCGACGGCGATTACTTCGGCCTGCCATGGCCGTGCTACGGCAATCCCGACCTCAAGCATCCGGGCTCGCCGAATCTCTACAACACCTCGGCGCGCATGATGGACGGCGGCGGATGCTTCCGCGCCAACTTCGGCGTCGAGCGCGAAGGTGTCGACCTGCTCGCCGCCGACGGCTCGTATCCGAAGGGCGGCGACCTGACCACCGGCTATCCCGAGCTCGACCACGTGCTGCTGAAGAAACTCGGCTGGTGGGACGAGCTCACCGACGACGAGAAAAAACTCGCCGAGGGCAAGAACTGGAAGACCGACCTCTCCGGCGGGCAGATCCGCGTGTTCATGAAAAACCACGGCAACCACCCGTTCGGCAACGCCAAGGCGCGCGCGATCGTGTGGAACTTCCCCGACGGCATTCCGCAGCATCGCGAGCCGCTGTACTCGCCGCGCCCGGACATGGTGGCGAAGTACCCGACGCACGCCGACAAAATGGCGTTCTGGCGCCTGCCGACCTTGTACAAGACCGTGCAGCAGAAGAACGTCGACGACGGTGTCGCCAAGAACTTCCCACTGGTGCTCACCAGCGGACGCCTGGTCGAGTACGAGGGCGGCGGCGAGGAGACACGGTCGAATGCGTGGCTCGCCGAGCTGCAGCAGGAGAACTTCGTCGAGATAAATCCGAAGGACGCCAACGATCGCGGCATCAAGGACGGCGAGTACGTGTGGGTGCAGTCGCCCACCAAGGCGCAGATCAAGGTCAAGGCAATGGTCACCGAGCGCGTCGGCCCCGGCACCACGTTCATCCCGTTCCACTTCTCGGGATGGTGGCAGGGCAAGGACATGCTCGAGTTCTACCCCGAAGGCGCAGCCCCGATCGTACGCGGCGAAGCGGTGAACACGGCCACGACCTACGGCTACGACAGCGTGACCATGATGCAGGAATCCAAGACGACGCTGTGTCAGGTCGCCAGGGTCTGAGAACGACCGAGCCGCACGAGAGCGATTAGGAGTCACCATGGCCCGAATGAAATTTCTCTGCGACGCCGAGCGCTGCATCGAGTGCAACGGCTGCGTCACCGC
>JBDTZQ010000147.1:0-7366 GCA_040005035.1 Betaproteobacteria bacterium
ATGGCGACGGCACCGCCGGCAATGCAACCGACGACGCCTGGTACTACGCCGAGGTGAAAAGCCGCATCAATTTCACCGAGATCGTCGCCAGTGAGCTGTTGCGCAAGCCGCAGGGCGTGCATCACCGTGGCGGGCCCGGCGAGGGCTTCGACACCAGCGTGGCGCCCGGGCAACCCGCGCGCGCGAAATACGATCTCTTCTTAAACTGGGCCTTGAACGGCGCGCCGCAATAGCGCCTGTCGGCGGATCAATACCCGCGCCGCGGTCGATTGTAGTTGTTCCTCGGGAACACGAACGGCGGCGTGCGACCGACCAGCGCCTCGATCAGCATCAGCTCCTGGTCGGTGTGATTGATGAACGGCGCGGCGCGGATGTTCTGCCCGGGCTGCGCTCCGGCCAGAATGTAGAGCGGCCGGTCATGTTGGCTCGACACCACGGTCTCGCGGCTGGTCGGATCGTTCACTGCGACGATGTCGGTGGTCCCGTAACAGGTGCACAGGTAAGTCCGCTCCGGATCCGACTCCATGTAGACGCCCGTTCCGCGAATGCCGATGGACGCGTTCTTGGTCGTCATGCGTACCGGCCTGCCACTCGCGAACACCGAGAGAATTTTCCCCGTCAGCAGCTGCATGCCGGACACGATCATCGAATCGGGTGCTGTCGTCTCCAGCGTCACATGGCTCTCGCTGCGCTGAAGGATGGCACTTTCGCCCACGGCGTAGACGACCTCGCTGTTCTTTCCGGTCTCGATGGTCGCGTTGGCGGCGATGCGCGTGTCGACGGTGGCCGGCTGGCCGTTGATCCGCACCTCGCCTTCGATCCGGTAGATCGACTTCCCCGCCTGCAGCCGGGCCGGCCGGGCGCCCAGCACCTGCGCGCTCGCGCCGCCGCTCCAAACTGCTGTGGAGAATAGCCCCGCGGCGAGCGCCTTGATCAGCAGGCGGCGCCGCGGATCCTCATCATTGTTGTTCCAACGCATTTGGTGCGCTCTCGTAGAGTCAAGTGTCATTCTGGCCGGTTGGCGGATGCGGGTCAAAGTGCCGTGCAGTTGTCTGCCCGAGCACAGACTCCACCGCTAAAAGTGTCGGCGGTGCTGCATATCCGCAATTAGGCGCTTCTGCCGGTGCCCAGTTCCGACGAATATTCCACAAGCGGCGCGGCATCTTTTATGCTTGGCCCTCCGGCAGCATAGCGCACGCCCCGTGGCAAAGACCGCCCGCTGGATCCCGAAAGTCTCGCTGAGTACCCTCGTCCGCGTCGGAATCGGACTGGCGCTGGTTGCCGTCCTGCTCCTTGACGCCGCCGGCTGGAAAGAATTCCGTCCGCTGACGCAGCTCGAGCGCTGGGCCTACGACGAGAGAGTACGCCTGTTCCTGTCCG
This sequence comes from Betaproteobacteria bacterium, assembly GCA_040005035.1. Lineage (GTDB taxonomy): Bacteria > Pseudomonadota > Gammaproteobacteria > Burkholderiales > Casimicrobiaceae > PALSA-1003. The sequence goes on from JBDTZQ010000147.1 coordinate 1,381, forward strand.
AGACGCGCGACCCCCGCATCGTGATCGTCGACATCGACGAGCGAAGTCTCAATGCCGAGGGACACTGGCCCTGGGGTCGCGACAAGCTGGCGCTGATGCTGCATCAGCTCTTCGCTCGATACCAGGTCCGCGTGGTGGGCTTCGACGTTGCGTTTCCCGAGGCGGACCCGAGTTCCGGCATTTCAGTTCTCGAAGCGGTCGCCGGGAGCGAATTGCGCGACGATGCGCCATTCCAGGCTTTTTTGCAGCGCGCGCGCGCCTCGCTCGACTACGACCGCCGCTTCGCCGAAGAGATCGCGAAGGGCCCCGTGGTCCTCGGGTTCCTGGTAAGCCCCCAGGAGGAACGATCGGGTGTCCTGCCGCGTCCGGCGTTCGCCGCGAGCGCTCTCGCCAACGCGGAATACCGCCATTTCAGCGCTTCGGGCTACAGCGCCAACATTGCGCCGCTGCAGGCGGCCGCGACCGCCGCGGGACATCTGCAGCCCGCCCTCGACCCGGACGGCGTGACGCGAAGCGTGCCCATGTTCATGCAGGTTGGGGACGGCTTCTTCGAGGCGATGTCGCTGGCCGTCCTTCGCATCTACCTCGGCAACGCGCCGATCACCCTCGAGACCACCATCGTCGATTCCGGCGAGCGGCCGCAGGGATGGATACGCTTCGTGCGCGTCGGCGACGCGGTGCGCATTCCGCTCGACGAGAGGATGACCGCGCTCGTTCCCTACCGCAGCCAGGGAGGGTTTCGCTACGTCTCGGCCACCGACGTCATGCGGGGCACGCTCAACGCCGACGAGCTGAAGGACCGCATCGTCATCGTCGGCACCTCGGCGCGGGGACTCGTCGACGTCCGCGCCACGCCCACGCGCGAAGACCTCCCCGGTGTGGAGATCCACGCCAACCTCATCTCCGGCGCTCTGGACAACGCCATGAAGTCGCGGCCGGCGGAGATGCTCGCCATCGCAGTGCTCACCATCCTCCTCCTCGGCATTCCGCTCGCGGTGCTCCTGCCGCGACTGTCCGCACTGGCGGCAACACTCGTCGTAGCTGCGCTGTCCGGGCTCGTAATCGGCGTCAATGCGTGGGCATGGCAGGCGCACAACCTCGTACTCCCGCTGGCCGGGCCGCTGGTCATGCTCGGCGTGCTCTACTTTCTCGACGTGGCATGGGGCTACTTCGCCGAAACCCGCCACCGGAAGCTGATGGCGACTCTGTTCGGCACCTACGTCCCCAAGGAAATCGTCGCCGAAATGGCGAAGCAGCCCGAGAGCTATTCAATGCACGGCCAAAGCCTCGAAATGACCGTGCTCTTCGCCGACATCCGCGACTTCACGTCGATCTCGGAGAACCGCAAGCCGCGAGACCTGAAGGACCTTCTCAACACCTACTTCACGAAGATGACAGTCTGCATCCAGGACAAGCGCGGCACCGTCGACAAGTACATCGGCGACGAGATCATGGCCTTCTGGGGAGCGCCGGTGCGCGATGCAAATCACGCGCGACGCGCGCTTGAATGCGGCCTCGCCATGCAGAAGGCGCTGCGTGAGCTGGACCCGGTGTTTGCGAAAAAGCGATGGCCCGCACTGCGCATTGGCGTCGGCATCAATTGCGGGACGATGAGCGTCGGCGACATGGGTTCCGAATTCCGTCGCTCGTACACAGTGATGGGCGACGCGGTGAACCTCGCCTCGCGCCTCGAGGCTCTCACCAAGGAATATGGCCTCGGCATCCTCGTGTCCGAAAACGTCGTGCGAGCGGTCCAGGGATTTGTCTACCGAGAAGTGGACCGAGTTCGCGTGAAGGGAAAGCAGGAGCGCGTCGCGATTTTCGAGCCGATCGGCGCGAAAGGTGAGGTCGATGGCGAAGTGCTCGCTGAGATCGCCCGCTTCCATGAGGCGCTGGCGCACTTCCGCGCACAGCGCTGGGACGAGGCCGACGCGCTGCTGCAGCAGCTCGCTTCCGTCGCGCCGGCAGTGAGGCTGTACCGGGTCTACCGCGAGCGCATCGCCGACTTCCGCGCGAGCCCACCTGGTGCTGACTGGGATGGCGTCTTCGGCTTCAGCAGCAAGTGATGCTGGCGGCAATGTGCAGTGTGACACCGCGACAAAGCCTGCGTCGTGCCCGAACGCTGAAGAGCGAACCATCGCGGAGTGGCATGTTTCCACCTTAATCTGAGTTGGTCACTCTTGCGGCTTGCCGTGTAGGACTTAAAGCGATAAGGGACGAATCGTGCCAATGGAACCCAGCTCTTTTATGATCGCGAGAGGATTATTGACCTAGCCATCAAGAACCGGCTGCCTACGTAGCCGAGTCGGGCGATAGCGGACGTTGGGCAATGGGTTACTCAGAAGCCGCGGTGACGAAGTCATGCTCCCGCGTCGAGGATCTGGTGTCCGTGCTCAATCAATGGGAGTATTTTTGCACGGCGCAGCAGGCGAACGCCGGGGCTGCTCGTAAATTCGTAGGCGTCTATTTCTTGAACCGCGACGAGGCTTTATCCAAGGCGCTCTTCATCGATGCCTACGCCGTGTCAATCCCGGATTGCATGTGCTGCCACGCCGATTCATTTGCCACAAGGATTTCCTGCAATTTCTTGTACGCGGCATTTCGATTGGCACGCATCGCTCTGAGCTGCTCGGCATGTTTCGCGCTCGCCTCCGCGCTTAATTGTTCACCTTTGACCTTAAGCTTATCTACCTCGGCATCCCACGTCTTGAGTTGCGCTTCCATCAACGCGAAATACTCGTCTTTTTTACTCATGTGTGACTCTCCCCGACAGATTCGATTGGCGATGAAGTTCAAACGACCCCGTCCGCCCGCGTCAGCATCAGTCCTACAACCATTTCAGCCCTTCGCTGATTGCCAGAGTCGAGATGTCAATTAACGTATGCGCTCACCGCGCGAATCAGGGGACACAAGATGAATAAATCAATTTTCAGTGGCGTCGCAGTGGCGCTATTTCTGGTTGGCTGCGACAAGCCCGCTCCCGTAATCGTACAACCATCGCCACCTGCGTCCCCACCGACGGTCGTGGTATCGCCCCCGCCTGCCACGGACTACTCGAAGGCATCGGCCGATAAGGCAGCCGACGCGGCCAAGGACGCGACGCGCGCTGCGGATAAATCTAAGGATGCGGCCATGGATGCCAAGGAAGCTGCAAACAAGGCGACGGACGCCTCCAAGGATGTGAAAAAATAGGTTTGGCAGTGCTGACGTAAACATCTGGTCGCAGGTTTACCACTGCCTGCCGACAAGTGGAAACGGGAGACAAGCGGGGGCGAGCGCAGCTCGGAGGTCGACGCCAAAGCCAAAAGCGCGCACGCTGCCACGGCAAAGCATGCGGTTAACTTGGAGGAATCACCGTGATGCTGTTCGCACCGCGAACGCCGATTTCAAGTACCTGACGGTCTCCCGCGTCATCATCGAACGCAGACATTTGCTTCGGCAATGATTTTATCCGCACTATCAAGCGGGGTAAGGTTGTCGCGAGTCGACTTGGTCATTGTTGTTAGCTCCTAAGTTGGGTTTCCGATTATGTAGTCGCGATTGAGCCGCGCCAGAAGGCCGCCCAAGTAAGTCGCGCACTCACTGCGGCCTTTAATGTCGTGTAACGCCGCGTAAATTTCTTTAGATTCAGGTCTGATTCCGTTGCAAGACATAGTGGAGTAACGCGCAACGCCGGTGTCGCAATCGAGCAAACCAAGCAGTTGGATTTAGTAATTCTGAGCCATCGAATGGGGCAAAAAGGGCTTCGCTCCAGCGCGCCGCCGGCGCCACTCCTGGAGCAGACATTGCGGCGGGCCGCCACTGTCCGGAACCGGTAGCATGCTGGTGTCAACGCAAACCTGTCGTCGCCGTTGCGAAGAGCATGGGAGTGGTGAGCGCGTTGCTTGAGCCCCCAAACGCAATGGCGTAGCTTTTACGCGTCCGTTCTGGACGTCCCCTCGGAAGCCGAGATGCGTCGAAGGTTGCTCGCGATTCCCGTATATGACCTCTGGTCACGGACCGATGCGAACAAGGAGATTGGATCATGTGCGACGAACTAGAACACGCTCGGGACCGCGACGGCTCAGGCCGCCGCAATTTTCTCAAGTTGACCGGCTCCGCGACTATGCTCGAGGCTGCCGGCGGCGCTTTCTTCGTGAGTTCGGCACGCGCCGACGCGTTGACCAAGGCACAGCGCGACGCCATGACGCCAGAGCAGATCATCAAAGCGATGAAGGAAGGAAACGAGCGGTTTCGCAAGGGGGTGCGAAGAAACCGCAACTACCTGAATGAGCAGAGGGCGAGCGCCGCGGGGCAGTATCCGGCGGCGGTGTTGCTCAGTTGCATCGACTCACGCGCTCCGGCCGAAGTAATCATGGACCTCGGCATCGGTGACATCTTCAATTGCCGTGTAGCGGGCAACGTCGAAAACAGCGATATCCTCGGCAGCATGGAGTTCGCCTGCAAGCTAGCTGGTGCGAAGGTCGTATTGGTGATGGGGCACACTGCATGTGGAGCGATCAAGGGCGCCATCGACAACGCCGAGCTTGGCAATCTCACTGGCCTCCTGGCCAAAATCAAACCCGCCGTGCAGGCGACGGAGTACACCGGCGGGCGCGCGGCGAAGAACTACGCTTTCGTGGATGCCGTGGCGCGCAAAAACGTCGAGTTGACCGTAATCGGCATCCGGAAGGATAGCCCGGTGCTTGCGGAACTGGAAACCAAAGGTACTATCAAGATCACGGGCGCAATGTACAACCTGGAAACCGGCGCGGTGGAATTTTTGGGCTGATCAGCAAGAGCGACCCTTCGCCGCGATCTCCACTTTCAAGCAATACGCATGATCACCCCGGGTCGATTGCGCCACTGCTCCGGTTTCTGGAAGACTGCGTTACGTCTGCGCTTGGCCGGCCGCGACGCGCAATGCAACGGGACGCAGGTCGGGTAACGGCTCTCTGTCGTTCTGGTCGCGACGCCCTACGCGAATAGCCGACCCGAAGGCGTCTTTCGAAACTGAGGTATGCAGATTGCCGCAACAAGCGCCGGCAATGCGCCGACGATGTCAACATCCACGATCCCGCGAATTCCCCCGAAGTCGTGTGCCTCGATCGCAGGACAGAACTGGTACTGAATACAACCGGCACCTACCAAGGCCCAAAGCTTTCAGTTCACGGCACGAACGCGAGGAATAAATACGCGGCAAAAATTACCAGGTGCACAGCTCCCTGCATCATGTGGGTGCGGCCGGTGCCCAGTGTGACTGCGCTCACGAGCAAGGTGACCGCGAGCATCGCCAGGTCCTTGGGTTCCAGGCCAAGCGTCAGGGGCAAGCCGAACGCGATGGCAGCCACAACGACGACCGGGACTGTAAGACCGATACATGCGAGCGCCGAACCAATGGCAAGGTTCATGCTCGTCTGAAGGCGATCTGCCGCTGCGGCGCGCGCAGCGGCCCAAGCTTCTGGGAGCAGGACCAGCATCGCAATCACGATACCGATCACGGCCTGCGGCGCACCAGCCACGGCAATTCCATGCTCAATGGTGGGGGACAGCATCTTGGCCAAGCCCACGACTGCGACAAGTGCGACCACAAGCAAGCCGAAGCTCGACCATGCCTCCCGGCTCGTCGGCGGTTCGGCGTGGACCTCAGGGTTGCCCGGGTCCGCAACAGGAATGAAATAGTCGCGATGTCGGACGGTTTGAATGAACACGAAGATCGCCCAAAGCACCGCCGATGCTACCGCTACAAAGACGAGCTGCGATCCGGAAAGAGTGCCGCCCGGCGTGCTGGTCGTGAAGGCCGGCAGCACCAGCACGAGCGTTGCCATCACTATCAGCGCAGCGAGACCAGCACCAGCGCCCTCCACGCGAAAGGTTTGCTCTCTATGCGCGAGCCCGCCTACGAGTATGCAGATGCCGACAACGCCATTGCAGATGATCATGACCGCAGCGTAGATCGTGTCGCGCGGGAGGACGGCCGTATGGTCGCCGCCCGCAAACATCATCG
>JBDTZQ010000032.1:0-24370 GCA_040005035.1 Betaproteobacteria bacterium
GCCGTGATCGTGATGGCGTTCGACGAAAAGGGCCAGGCGGACACGCTGGCGCGCAAGACCGGTATCGCGCAGCGCAGCTACGAGCTGCTCGTCGGCAAGGCAGGCTTTACGCCGGAAGATATCGTCATCGACCCGAACGTGTTCGCGATCGCCACCGGCATCGACGAGCACAACAATTACGCGGTCGATTTCATCGATGCCACGCGCTGGATCAAGGCGAACCTGCCGCACGCCAAGGTGTCGGGCGGCATCTCGAACGTCAGCTTCAGCTTCCGCGGCAACGAGCCCGTGCGCGAGGCGATCCACACCGTGTTCCTGTACCACGCGATCCGCGCCGGCATGACCATGGGCATCGTCAACGCCGGATCGCTCGGCGTGTACGACCAGCTCGATCCAGAGCTGCGCGGGCTCGCCGAGGACATCGTGCTCAACCGCCGCCCCGACGCCACCGAGCGGCTGGTGAGCTTCGCCGAAACCTACAAGGCCACCGGAAAGGCGTCGACCGAAGACCTCGCGTGGCGCGCCGGCAGCGTCGAGGAGCGGCTTTCGCACGCGCTGGTCAAGGGTGTCACCTCGCACATCGTCGACGACACCGAGGAGGCGCGTCTGCAATACGCGCGGCCGATCGAGGTTATCGAGGGTCCGTTGATGGCGGGAATGAACATCGTCGGCGACCTGTTCGGCGCCGGCCGGATGTTTCTTCCCCAGGTCGTGAAAAGCGCGCGCGTGATGAAGCAGGCGGTGGCGCACCTGATTCCCTACATCGAGGCGGAGAAGGCAAAGTCGGGCGACGCCGGCAAGCCCAAAGGCACGATCGTGATGGCCACGGTGAAGGGCGACGTGCACGACATCGGCAAGAACATCGTCGGCGTGGTGCTCCAGTGCAACAACTTCGAGGTGATCGATCTCGGCGTGATGGTCCCGGCGAAGAAGATCCTCGACACCGCTGTCGAGCGCAACGCCGACATCGTCGGGCTGTCGGGCCTGATCACGCCTTCGCTAGAGGAGATGGCGCACGTCGCGCAGGAAATGCAGCGCCTGGGCATGCGACAGCCGCTGCTCATCGGTGGAGCGACCACCTCGCGCGTACACACCGCGGTGAAGATCGCGCCAAGCTATTCGGGGGTGACGATCTACGTGCCTGACGCCTCGCGCGCGGTCGGCGTCGCCAGCAACCTGCTGTCCGATTCGCTCAGGGATGACTATGTCGCGGGCGTCGCTGCCGACTACGCGCAAATCCGCGTCCAGCACGCGCAGAAAAAAGGTCCGGCGCTGATAACGCTCGCCGCGGCGCGCGCCAATGCGTTTCGCGCCGACTGGACGCGCCATGCACCGACTCGGCCGGCGCTCATCGGCCGTCGCGAGTTCAGGAACGCCGACCTGGGCGAGCTCGCGCGCCTCATCGACTGGGCGCCGTTTTTCCAGACGTGGGAGTTGTCGGGCGCGTATCCGGCGATCCTCGACGATGCGGTGGTCGGCGAGGCGGCGCGCGGCGTTCTTGCCGAAGGCCAGGCGATGTTGAGGCGCGTCGTCGAAGGGCGCTGGCTTACCGCGCACGGCGTCGTGGAACTGCTTCCCGCGAATTGCGTCGGGGACGACATCGTGTTCTATCGCGACGAGGCGCGCAGCAACGCAGCGCTGACATGGCGCAACCTGCGCCAGCAGAACCTGCGCCCGTCAGGAAAGCCCAACTACTGCCTCGCCGATTTCGTCGCGCCAAGCGAGCGCGGCGTCGCCGATTTCGCCGGCATCTTCGCTGTTACCGCGGGCCTGGGGATCGAGCGCAAGCTCGCCGAATTCGCCGCGGCCAACGACGACTACAGCGCAATCATGCTCAAGGCGATCGCCGATCGCCTTGCCGAAGCGTTCGCCGAGTGGCTGCACCGCCTCGTGCGCGTCGAGCTGTGGGGCTACGCGCGCGGCGAAGCGCTCGACGCCGCGGCGCTGGTGCGCGAGGAATACCGCGGCATTCGTCCAGCCCCGGGCTATCCCGCGTGCCCCGATCACGCCGTGAAGGCGGAGATGTTCGATCTGCTGCAGGCGGGCAAGCTCGGCATGAGCATCACCGAGAGCTACGCCATGCTGCCCGCGGCGTCGGTGTCGGGCTTCTACCTCGCGCACCCCGAGGCCACGTACTTCGCGGTCGGCAGGATCGGCGACGACCAGCTTGCCGACTACGCGCGGCGCGGCGGCATCGCCGTCGACGCAGCGCGGTCGCGCCTGGCCGCGCTGGTGTAGCGCGAGGGCAATCCGTGCTTCGGAATCTGTTCTGCTCGCTGCGCACGGGTGCGTGACTCTCGCGTGGTTCGGAGCGGCGAGCGCCGCTGATTCGAGCCCGTGCAGGAATTCGCTCGGGCGGCCGATGCGCGCATTGTAGCAACCACATTGTATGGCTCCCTAGGGCGCCGGTGCGGCGTCCGATACCGGGTTTCGGGGCTTTGGCTTACACTTCAAACGATAACGTTGCGGCGCCGCGCCCGGGGGTGAGGCGGCAGCGATTCTCGGATCGCCGGCGCGCAAAACGCGGCCGGCGCGATCAAAAGAGGCTGCATGGACAACCCTGTTGCGCCGGGAGGCGATACGGCGCCGGTCGAGCGCCGGTTGGCGACGATCCTCATGGCCGACGTGTTCGGCTACAGCAGGATGATGGGGGAGGCCGAAGAGCGCACCGTGCGCACCTTCCGTGGCCATCGCGCGGTGTTCGACGAATTGCTCAAGGCGCATCGCGGCCGTATTTTCAACACCGCCGGCGACGCGATCCTCGCCGAATTTCCCAGCGCCGTAGAGGCAGTGCGCTGCGCCACCGAGATACAGGCGGCGCTGCGCACGCGCAACGAGCAACTCCCCGAAGCCCAGCGCATGTGGTTTCGCATCGGCATCAACCTGGGTGACGTCATCGTGCAGGGCGGCGATCTGCTGGGCGACGGCGTCAACGTCGCGGCGCGCATCCAGACGGTGGCCGAGCCCGGTGGCGTGTGCATCTCGGGCAGCGTCTACGACCAGATCCAGAACAAGCTGACGCTGCAGATCCGGCAGCTCGGCGAGAAGAAGTTTAAGAACATCGCACAGCCGGTACGCACATTCTCGATAAGCGACGCTGACGGCTCCGCGCTGCCGAGCGGGGCGCGCTGGCGCGGCCAGCCCGGCGCCCGTCTCGCCGCGCGCACCGGCATCGGGGTGCTCGTATTCGCGCTCGCTGCCGGCGCGTACTGGCTCTACACCGATCGCGAGGGAAAGGCCGCCGAGCAGGCGCGGCTGGAGCAGACGCAGCGCGCTGCCGACATGCAGCGCAAGGCGGAACTGGACAAGGCCGTCTCGCAGAAGGAAGCGAAGCTTCTTGCCGAGCTGCAGAGCGCAAAAGACGCCCTGACGCAGGCCGAGGCGAGCAAGCGCAAAGCCGAGCAGGAGCGCGTCGCGGCCGAGACGGCGCAGCGCGAAGCAAGGATGCAGGGGGAGTTGAAGGCGGCCAAGGACGCCCTGGTCAGGGCCGAACAGAACGAGAAGCAGGCCAACGATGCTCGCAAGGCTGCGAACGCAGCGCTGGAAACGGCAGCCGGCTCTGCGGGAAAATCTGCGGATGCGCAACGCCGCCTTGCTGCGCCGGCGAGCGGTCCCGGCGCGGCGAAGGCGACGACTGAGCCAAAGGCCGAACCCAAATCGGTCGCCGAGCCGAAAGCGCCGGCGCAGGTTGCCATCGCGCCACACTCCGCGACCCATGCTGCCGCAAAAGGCAGCGGCCGCTGGGATGGCGCGTACCCGGGGCGAATGTGCACCACCAACCTCGACCGGTCTCCGCGCTGCTGGGACGTGATATTGACCGTGCACCAGGGCACACTGGCAGCCGCTTGGGCCAGTTCTTTCAGCAGTGAGCCTTCGCGCTTGCGCGGCACGATCGCTTCCGATGGAGTCGTGAAAATTGAACTGGAAGGACACTCAACGACCGGCCGCCCGATCAGGGGAACGGCCAGCGGCGCGCTCGCCGGTAACACGATGACCGTGTCCGGGGCATGGGGCAACAATGCGCCGATCACCGGCACCTGGTCGCTCAACCCATGAAGCCTGCGCTGTGGCGCCTGCGCGGTGTAGTGGTGGTGCACGGCGACGAGCTGGACGTCGACACGCCGCAGACCCCGGGAATGAATCGCGCTGCCGCGATCACAGCGGCGCGCGCCGGCGCGCAGAAGTTGTGGGCAGGCACGGTCGTCATCCACCCGAAGGCGAAGACCGGCGCGCACCACCACGGTCCGGTCGAGAGCGTGATCTACGTGGTCAGCGGCAAGGCGCGCATGAAATGGGGCGACCGCCTCGAATACACCGCGGAGGCCGGCCCGGGCGATTTCATCTACATCCCACCCTATGTGCCGCATCAGGAGATCAACGCCAGCGACGACGCCGCGCTTTCATGTGTGCTGGTGAGAAGCGGGCAGGACCCGGTGGTGGTCAATCTCGACATCGCTGACGTCGAGCCCAATCCTGAGCAGGTACACTGGGTCGACAACATTCATCCGGCGCCGAAGTGACCCGCGCACGGACGTGAGCCCCTGACTCGCCACCGCATGGCCGCGCCTTCAATGCTTTCCCGGTACCGGATCAGCCGCCGGCTGCTGCTGATCATCTGGCCGTTCCTGGCGATCGTGGCGCTGCTGGTGCTGCTCGGCGTGGGCAGCGTCGACATCCTCTCCTCGGTGCGCGCTTACGTCGGCGGCGAGAGCCTGTGGTCGAAGGCGCAGAAGGACGCCGTGTACTACCTCAACAGCTTCGCGCGAACCGGCGCAGCGGAGGACTATCGGCGCTTCGAGGAAGCGATCGCGGTGCCGCTGGGCGACCGCGTCGCACGCGAGGAGCTCGAGAAGGCCGACCCCGACCTCGGGGTGGCGCGGCATGGATTCATCGTCGGCAAGAACCACCCCGGGGACATCGACGGCATGATCCGGTTGTTCCGCCGCTTCCGCAACGTCGTCTACATCGATCGCGCGATCGCGATCTGGGCGGAGGCCGACACTGTGATCACCGAGCTCGTCGCCGCCGGGGGCGAGCTTCGCCGCCTCGTCATCGACCATCCCGGCGAGCCGGCTCGCATACAGCCGGTACTCACGCAGATCGACGAGCTCAATGGCAGACTCACTCCATTGGAAAACGCGTTCTCGTCTACGCTGGGCGAGGCGTCGCGCGTGGCGCAGCGGGTGCTCATGGTGGTGACCATGCTGGCGGCGGTGAGCCTGGTGCTGCTGGGCATCGCGCTGTCGCGCCGCATGCTGCGCGAGAGCGACTCCTTCGAAGCCGCGCTGCGCCTGGCCGAGGAGCGCTTCGCGCTGGCGGTGATGGGCGGCAGCGACGGCCTGTGGGACTGGAACGTGCAGACCGACGAGATGTACCTGTCACCACGCGCCAAGGAGCTCGCCGGCCTCGTCGATCACGAGCTCGCGAACTTGCCCGCCGCCTTTCTCGCGCTGCTGCATCCCGACGATCGCGCGGCGGCAGTGGAGTCGATACGTGCGCACCTTCGCGACGACGCGAACTACGACCTCGAGTTCCGCTGCCTCGCCAAGACCGGCGAGTACCGCTGGATGCGCGCGCGCGCGGTCGCTCGGTGCGCAACGCGGAGGGCCGCGCAGTTCGCATGGCCGGCTCGGTGAGCAACATCACCGACCGCAAACTGGCGGAGGCGCAGCTGTTCGCCGAGAAGGAGCGCGCCCAGGTCACGCTGGAGTCCATCGGCGACGCGGTGATCACCACCGACGTCAGCGGCCTCATCGACTACATGAATCCGGTTGCCGAGGCGCTGACCGGCTGGCGTGAAACCGATGCGCGCGGCAACGCGCTGCAGGTCGTATGCAAGGCGCTCGACGAAACCACTCGCAACCCGTTGCCGAGCCCGGTGGAGATGGTGCTCAAGGAGGGCGCGAGCATGAAGGTCGCCGCCAACGTGCTGCTATTGCGGCGCGACGGCACCGAGATCGCGATCAACGAATCGGCGGCGCCGATCCGCGACCGCGGCGGAGCGATCGCCGGCGTCGTGCTGGTGCTGCACGATGTTCGCCGCGAGCGCGAATACGCGACGCAGCTTTCCTACCAGGCCAGCCACGATGCGCTCACCGGGCTCATCAACCGCCGCGAGTTCGAGCACCGCCTGAGCCTTGCGCTGGCAAGCGCGCGCGAGCTCGGCCGCGTCCACGCGATGATGTATCTCGACCTCGACCAGTTCAAGCTGGTCAACGACACGTCGGGTCATGCCGCCGGCGACGAGTTGATGCGCCAGATCAGCATGCTGCTGCAGGAGCACCTGCGCGAAGGCGACACGCTGGCGCGACTGGGCGGCGACGAGTTCGGCGTGCTGCTGGAGAATTGCCCGCGCGAGCACGCGGTGCGCATTGCCGACGTGCTGCGCCAGACGGTGACCGACTTCCATTTCGTGTGGCACACGCGCTCGTTCAGCATCGGCGTCTCCATCGGGCTGGTCACGATCCCGGAAGGAGCGATGACATTGGCCGACGTGCTCAGCGCCGGCGACGCGGCGTGCTACGTCGCCAAGGAGAAAGGCCGCAACCGCGTCCAGGTCTACCATCCCAAGGACAGCGAGCTGGCGGTGCGCCACGGCGAGATGGAGTGGGTGGCGCGCATCCACGGCGCGCTCGACGAGGACCGGTTCTGCCTGTATTCGCAGGAAATCGTCACCGTCAACGATCCGCAGCGCCCGGCGCAGATGTTCGAGCTCCTGGTGCGCATGGTCGATGAGCGCGGCGCGCTGGTGCCGCCGATGGCGTTCATCCCCGCGGCCGAACGCTACAGCCTGATGTCGGCGATCGATCGCTGGGTGATAAGCACCGCGTTCTCCACGCTCGCCGAGATGCGCATCCCGTCGCGCGCCGCGGCGACCTACATGATCAACCTCTCGGGCGCGTCGATCGGCGACGAGCGCTTCCTCGACTTCATCCGCGAGCAGCTCGCCGAGACCGGGATCGCCGGCGATACCATCTGCTTCGAGATCACCGAGACCACCGCCATCGCCAACCTCGGCAAGGCGGCGCATTTCATCGCCGAGCTGCGCGCGCTGGGCTGCCGCTTCTCGCTCGACGACTTCGGCGCGGGCATGTCGTCTTTCGGCTACCTCAAGCACCTGCCGGTCGACTTTCTCAAGATCGACGGCAGTTTCGTGAGCGATATGCTGCAGGATCCGATCGACAGCGCGATGGTCGAGGCGATCAACCGGATCGGCCATGTGATGGGCAAGCGAACCATCGCCGAATTCGTGGAGAACGACCTGGTGCTGGCGAGCCTGCGCCGCATCGGAGTCGACTACGCGCAGGGGTTCGGGATCGCGCGGCCCAAGGCGTTCCGGGCGAGCGGCGCGCGGCGGCGCGCCGGCGCTGCGTAGAGGGCTGTCGAACCCTAATCCATGCAGGAAAAAGCCAGGACCTCGGTCGGGTCGTCCTGGTAGGCGTGGCCGAAGCTGACGCGGCCGCGGCCGCGCAGCACCAGCTCCTCGCGGCGCAGCGCCACTTCAGCCTCGCCGTCGACCGTGACGTAGGTGCCGTTGGAGCTGTGGTCGACGAGCACGAACTTGTCGCGGCGGCGCTCGATCCGGGCGTGCAGGCGCGACGCCTTGCGGTCGGCGATCATCACGTCGTTCTGCTCGTCGCGTCCGAGCGTGAGCACCGAGTGCGAGGCGCCGAGCACGATGTCGCGGGTTCCGTGCTTGAGCTTGACGCTCGCCGGGGCGAGCGCCTGTCGGGGCGACATCATGGTCATCTCGTCGTCGGATTCCTGCCAGGTGAGCTCGACCAGCGCAACGTCCGCTTCCTTGCCCTTGAGCGTCTGCGCGTCCTGGTCGCGGGTGCGCTTTTTCATCGACGGCGAGAGCGCGCCCGCGGTGTGCGCGGAGGTGAAGATCTGCCCGCCGTTGGCCAAGTCGGTGAGTCGCGCTGCGACATTGACGCAATCGCCGAAGACGTCGCCCGCATCCTCGATTGCCGGCCCGAATTCCATGCCGATGTGAATCGCGATCGGCGCGCCGCGGCTGGTGCGCTGCCGGGAGACATTCTGCTGCATTTCGATCGCGGCCTGCGCCGCGACGTCGGTGTCGTTGAACGACGCCATCACCTCGTCGCCGATGGTCTTTATCACCCGACCGCCGCTCGAATCACAGATGCGCCGGACGATGCCGAGCACCCGATCGATCGTGGCCTGCGCCTCCACGTTGCCCAGCGTCTCGTATAGCCGTGTGCTTGCCGTGATGTCGGCGAACACGATGACGAGATTGCGCGAAGTAGGCGGCATTCCAGGGTTTCGGCGGCGTTCTTCGCGCAAGTATAAGGCATGACCACGAGTCGGGCTTTCCGCTCTCAGGATGCCGAGCATTCACGTTGACTAGGGAGGGGGCGAGAGCCTAGTATGCTTCGCTGTACGCATGCATATCGACCCTACGGGCTCGAAACCCCACGAAATGAAGATTCGCTGGCTGTGGTTGGCGTCCATTTGGCTTCTCGCGGCGATGCCTTGCCTGGCCGCGGATGTAGGCACGGTCACGCTGATCGACGGCAAGCCGCGCCTGCTGCGCGGAATGGCGTGGTACGCGGTGGTCGAAGGTGTGCGCATCCGCGATACCGATGTCATCGACGTGCCCGAAAAGGCGCAATTCCAGCTCGAAATGACCGACGGCGGTGCACTTGGGCTGATTGGACCGGGCGCGCTGTACGTCGTATCGGCCGCGCCGGGGGACGCCAAGCTGCGGCCCTCCGCTGAATTCTGGCTGTCCAAGGGTTGGCTCAAGCTCGACACCAAGCCCACGGCGACGCGCCTGCGCATGCGCTCGGGTCTGGGCTCGGTCATCACCTCGGACGCCGCTGCGGTCGTGCGGCTGACCGGCGATACCCTCGACGTCTTCGTGGAATCCGGCAGCGCACGGGTGGTCGAGCCCAGCAAAGGCGATGCAGGCGGTGTCGAAGTTAAAGGTGGCGGCTTCGCCAGCCGCGCATCGGGGAAAGCGGTGATTCCGTCGGAACGCGCGCCGACGGCATTCGTCGGCGCGCTGCCTCGTGATTTCATGGACGCGTTGCCGCTTCGCATCGCGCGCTTCGCCAATGCGCGCGAGCCGGTGCTCGACCACGAGGCCACGTATCCCGAGGTGCAGTCGTGGTTGAACGGCCCCTACAAGGGTGCGTTTGCGAAACGATTCGAGGCCAAGATCGCGGCGGATCCGACGTTCAAGGCGGTAATGGAAGCGAGCGGCAAGCCGGCGACGCCCGACGCCACGGCCGCCAAGACGGCGGTGCCGCCGCCAGCGGCGAAGGTCGAGCCGCCGAAAGAGGAAAAGAAGGTCGAGGAGCGCACCTGGCGCTGGCCGTGGGAACGCGCTGTCGGAAAATAGGCGAAGCACACACATGACCCTGATCTGGAAGTTCAACGCCGCACTGATCGCCATCTTCGCCGTTGGCTTCACCATTGCCGCGCTGGTCGCGTACAACGTGTTGCAGAACAACGCGCGCGAGGAAGTGCTGCAGCACGCGCGCCTGATGATGGAATCGGCGACGTCGACGCGCAACTACACGCAGCGCCAGGTCTCGCCCCTGCTCGAGACTCAGCTCAAGTACAAGTTCGTGCCGCAGTCGATTCCGTTCTACGCGGCCACCGAGCACATCATGGACATGCGCAAGAGGTATCCCGACTACGCCTACAAGGAAGCGACGCTCAACCCGACCAATCCGCGCGATCACGCCACCGAGTGGGAGGTCGACGTCGTCAACGGCTTTCGCCAGAACCCCGCGCGCGCGGAATTGGTCGGCGAGCGCGACACCCCGGAAGGCCGCTCGCTGTTCCTGGCGCGTCCGATCCAGATCAAGGACGCCACTTGCCTGACCTGCCACAGCACGCCCGACGCAGCGCCGCGAACCATGATCGAGACCTACGGTTCGAACAACGGCTTCGGCTGGAAGGTCAACGACATCGTCGGCGCACAGGTGGTTTCGGTGCCGATGGCGATCCCGGCGCAGCGGGCGAGCTTCACGTTCAAGGTGTTCCTGTTCTCGCTGGCAGGAATCTTCATTTTCACCATTGCCATGCTCAACGCGCTGCTCTACTACGTGGTGATCCGGCGCGTGAAGCGGCTGTCCAAGTTCGCCGATGAGGTCAGCCTGGGCAACCTGGAGGCGGGCGACTTCCATTCGCGCAGCCATGACGAGATCGGTGTGCTCACCGAGGCCGTGAACCGCATGAAGGCGAGCATGGTCCAAGCGATCAAGATGCTGGAGGGCTAGCAACCGCTGGGACGAACGCGTGGCAGACCCCGTCAAAATTGGAAAGTACGAGATTCAGAGCGTCCTGGGCAAGGGCGCGATGGGTGTCGTCTACAAGGCCTTCGACCCCGGTATCGAGCGCGTGGTCGCGATCAAGACCGTGCGCAAGGACCTGGTCGACCCGGACCTGGTCGAGCAGTCGATGGCACGCTTCAAGAACGAGGCTGTCGCCGCAGGCAGGCTGCTGCATCCCAACATCGTCAGCGTCTACGAATATGGCGAGGACGACGCCAATGCCTTCATCGTAATGGAGTTCGTCGAAGGCACCGGGCTGCGCGAGTTCATCAATCGAGGCGCCGACTTCGACCTGGGCCAGATCACGGCGATGATGACGCAGCTCCTGCAGGCGCTCGATTTCGCGCACGAGCGCGGCGTCGTGCATCGCGACATCAAGCCGGCGAATCTGATACTCACCAAGGCGGGTGCGCTCAAGGTTGCCGACTTCGGCATAGCGCGCATCGACACGTCGAACCTGACGACGATGGGCATGGTGATGGGGACTCCTTCGTACATGTCGCCCGAGCAGTGCCAGGGACAGACGGTCGACCGGCGCTCCGACCTGTTCAGCGCCGCCGTGGTGCTCTACGAGCTGCTCGCCGGCGAAAAGCCATTCTCCGGCGCGCTCGAGACGATCGGCTACAAGATCTGCCACGAGGACCCGAAACCGCCGTCGAGCGTGTCGCGACTCGCGCTGTCGCCGACCATCGACGCGGTCGTCGCCACGGCGCTGGAAAAGAACCCGGAGTCGCGCTTCCAGAATGCGCGTGCCTTCAACCGCGCGCTTCGCCAGGCATGCGACGCGCTGGTCGCCGACGATTCGATAGGCGCTAC
This sequence comes from Betaproteobacteria bacterium, assembly GCA_040005035.1. Classification (GTDB taxonomy): domain Bacteria; phylum Pseudomonadota; class Gammaproteobacteria; order Burkholderiales; family Casimicrobiaceae; genus PALSA-1003. The sequence goes on from JBDTZQ010000032.1 coordinate 11,124, forward strand.
CGAGATCAACCTCGCGGCGGTGAGGATGGGCCCGCCGCCGGCATCGGTCGAATGGGACGAGACGGTCCTGCGCACGGTCGAGCGCCAGCTCGCGCACTACCTGGGCCCGATGGCGAAGGTGATGCTGCGCAAGGCGGCATCGCAGACGCGCGACGTCTCGCAGCTCTACGCGATGCTGGCGGAGAGCATCTCCGATTCCGCGGGACGCCAGCGCTTCATCGACAACACGCCGGGCGCCACGGCCTCGTCGCGCATCATCGCCACCGGCGAGACCGCGAAGACGCAGACACTGCCGCTGGACAAGGACTTCGTCGACCAGACGACGACGCGGCTCGCTGCCTACCTGGGTCCGATTGCCAAGGTCGTGGTCAATCGCGCGGCGCAAAAAGCAGGCAGCCAGCAGGAATTCGTCCAGCTCGTCGCCGGCCATCTCGGCACGCAGGAGCGCGGCGCGTTCCTGCGCGAGATCGGCTTCGCCGAGCGCTAGCGCCGATTCGTTTGTCCGGATGAGCGAGTTCTACCCGCCGCGCAGCCGCGAGCTGCAGGAGCGCTTCGACACGCGCCGCCTCGCCGATCGCCTCGAGCAGCGGCTGGTCGGCGATGTGTTGAGTGAGTCCGATTGCGCGTTCATCGCGACGCGCGACATGTTCTTCCTCGCCTCGGTCGACGAACACGGCCAACCCGCGTGCTCGTACAAAGGTGGCGACCCGGGCTTTGTGCGCGCCACCGATGCGCGCACGCTGGTGTTTCCCAACTACGACGGTAACGGCATGTTCCTGTCGATGGGGAACGTGCTCTCCACGCAAAAGGTGGGCATGCTGTTCATCGACTTCGAGGCGCCCAAGCGGTTGCGCGTGTCGGGCAAGGCCGAACTCTCGTCGGAGCCCGCGCTGCTGCGCGAGTTTCCCGAGGCGCAGTTCGTGGTTTGCGTGGCGGTAACGCACGTGTTTCCGAACTGCCCGCGCTACATCCACCGCTACACACGCGTGGAACCGTCGCAGTTCGTGCCGCGCGCGGGCTGCGTGACGCCTATTCCCAACTGGAAAACGAACGACTGGGCGAAGGACGTGCTGCCCGTGGGCGACCCCGCGCGCGAGCGCTGACGCTTGCTGCGGGTCGAACCACGCCGTAGTATTCGCGCAGCATCCCACGCTTGCTCACACGGAGATTGAAGACATGAAGCCTTTGCTGCTTTGGGTATCGCTGCTTGCTTTCTCGCCAATTGCGTTGGCTGCGGGGATCAATCTCAATGCGGCGAGCCAGACCGAGCTTGCCGCGTTGCCCGCCATCGGCGCTGTCAAAGCCAAATCGATTGTCGCGTACCGAACCGCCAACGGTTGCTTCAAGAGCGTCAGCGATCTCCTCAAGGTCCAGGGCATGACCCAGGCCGACGTCGACGCGATCAGCGGTCAGGTCGAGGCCGGAAGCTGCCCAAGTGGCGGTCCGTCGAAGCCGTCGAAGGCTGAAACCTGATCGGCGCGCCGGCCGGTTGCTGACCACCGCGCGAGCGGGCTGCGGCGCTGGCCCGGAGCGGTGGCAGGCAGCGATAACCCGCATCGGCGCAGGAATTGTCCATGCCTGAACCGTCGGGCGGCGCAGTCACTTTCCTGTTCAGCGACATCGAAGGCAGCACCCGGCTGTGGGAGCTGCATCCGGAGACCATGCGCGACGCGCTGGCTCGGCACGATGCGCTGTCGCAGGCGGCGGTGACCGCCCACGGAGGTACGGTAGTCAAGACCACCGGCGACGGGCTGCACGCGGCCTTCGCCGAGCCGGGCGATGCAATCCGCGCCACCGTCACGTTGCAGCGGGCATTGCGCGATCCGGAAGCAACGGCCGGCATTGCGCTGCGCGTGCGCTGTGGGTTGCACCTGGGCGTCGTGCAGCGTCGCGACAACGATTTTTTCGGAATCGCGGTCCACCGTGCGGCGCGCATCATGCGTGCCGCGCACGGCGGCCAGACCCTGATCTCCGAGGCGGTCGCCGATTCGGTTCAAGCGTGCATGCCTGCCGGTGCCTCGCTACGCGAGATGGGTGTGGTGCTGCTTCGGGATCTCGACCGTCCGGAGCGCGTCTATCAAGTGCTGCACCCTGATTTGTTGCAGGATTTTCCTCCGCTGCGCTCGTTCGATACGACGCCGAACAACCTTCCGGAGCAACTTACGTCGTTCATCGGCCGCGAGGAGGACCTCGCGCATGTAAGGCAGCTTCTGCAAAGCGCGCGCCTGATCACCCTGCTCGGTCCCGGAGGTATCGGCAAGACGCGGCTCGCGCTGCAGCTCGCCGCCGAGGCCCTCGACCGGCATCCCGACGGCGCGTGGCTGGTCGCGTTGGATTCGATCACCGACGCTGCGCTCGTGCCGCAAGTGGTGGCGCAGGCGATGGCGGTGCGACAGGACGCAAGCACTCCGCTGATGCAGGCGCTGACGAGCCACGTCAAGTCGCGTCGACTGCTGCTGGTGCTCGACAACTGCGAGCACGTGCTCAGGGCCTGCGCGGAGATGGCCAACGCGCTGCTGCGCGCAGCGCCTGACTTGCGGATCATCGCCACCAGTCGCGAGGCTTTGCGCATCGCCGGTGAACAAACCTATCCCTTGTCGACGTTATCGCTTCCCGACGAACATCGCGAAATGGGCATCGAGGCACTGGCGCATTTCCCGGCGGTGGCTCTCTTCCTCGATCGCGCACGGTTGCAGCGGCCAGGCTTCGCGCTGACGTCTCAAACCGCCGCCGCGATCACCGAGATCTGCCGGCGCGTCGAGGGCATACCGCTGGCGATCGAGCTGGCCGCCGCCCGGGTCAGGGTGCTTTCGGTGGAGAAGATCGCCGAGCGACTCCAGGACCGCCTGCGCCTGTTGAGTGGCGGGAGTCGCCTCGCGCTGCCGCGCCAACAGACGCTGCGCGCGCTCATCGACTGGAGCTATGACCTGCTGACCGACGCCGAGAAGACCATGTTCCAGAGGTTGTCGGTGTTCGCGGGAGGTTGCACGCTCGAAGCGGCGGAGGAAGTTTGCGCGGGCGGCATCGTGAAGGAGCCCGACGCGCTCGAACTGCTGGCGAGCCTGACCGAAAAGTCGCTGGTCATCTTCGAAAGCCCTGAAACACCTGCCAGCTACCGATGGTTGCAGACGATCCGTGATTTTGCGATGGAAAAGCTCGAGCATTCGGCTGAAGCAGACGCGATGCGAGATCGCCACCTCGGCTTTTACGTCGCCCTCGCCGAGGCGGCGCAGGCTGGACTGCTGGGACCGACACAGGGCGATTGGTATAAGCGACTCGACAGCGAGCTCGAGAACCTGCTCGGGGCTCATGCGTGGTGCGCCCGCGACACCGACAGTGCGCAGAAGGGGTTGCGGCTGGTGAGCGCAGTCAGAGCCTACTGGGTCAATCGAGGCCTGTTCGAGCTCGGCGCGCGTGTCCTCGACGAGGCGCTGCTACGGACCGGGGCGAAAGCGTCGACGCTGGCGCGCGCACACGCTCTTTTCGCCGCCGGACAGATAGCGTTCTTTCGCGGCCGCTACGGCGAAGCGCACGGGTATCTCGAGGAGGACCTGTCGTTGATGCGCGAACTCGGCAGCAAGTCCGGCATGGTCAGTGCGCTCGCATGGCTGGGACATACCGCGGCGGCGCAGAACAATTCCAACGAGGCGCGCGCGCACCTGGAGGCAGCGCTGATGCTGGCGCGCGAGATCGGCGACACGATCAGCATCTGCGTTGCGCTCAACGCGCTGGCGGAATTCCAGCGTACCGAGGGGGAGATGTCGGCGTCGCTGCCCCTGTATGAAGAAGGGCTGCGACTCAATCGCGTTCTTGGAAATCGCAGCAACCTCGCGAACGCGCTGGTAAATCTCGCAGCGGCGTCGGCCGCGCTGGGCAACCTCGACAGCCCGGTCGCGATGCTTCGCGAAGCGCTGGCACTGTGCGAGGCGATCGGCTCGAAATCGCAAAGTCAGTTCGCGCTCGACGTCACCGCGGGATTGGGGATGGCGCGCGGAGCGTGGCACCAAGGTGTTAGGCTCCTGGGCGCCTCGGACGAGCAACTAAAGCGAATGGGGCTGCAACGCGAGCCGCCCGATGAACGCTTTATCGCGCCTCTGCGGGCGCGCGCGCGACACGAGCTTGGCGTCGCGGCGTATGAGTCGGCTTACCAGACGGGGGCGGCGCTTTCCTACGATACCGCGACCGGCGAGGCCGCGCTTTGGCTGCGGCAGCAGGCATGATGCCGGCGCGCGGCTACCCGACTTCGAGCCCGCGCTTCTTGTGCCAGCCGGCGATCGACTCCTTCGGGTACTCGCGGAAGTGCGTGTGCTTGCGACCCTTCGGAATGTCGCACCACGGCGCGGCGTAGTTGAGCATCATCTCGACCGTCTGCTCAGGCTTGGGCAGCCGCGTGTCGATCGCCGAGGCGAACGGATAGACGTATTCCTTCCACTGCGGATCCCACGCCCACAGCGCGCTGGCGCACTTGGCGCAGAAATGGCGGCGTGAGCTCGAAAGCGTCGCCCGCGCCGCGCCCTCTTCCTTGATGCGCGCGCGATAGACCGACACGTTGCGCTCGCCGCGGACCTTGAGGGTTTCGGCGTCGCCCATGATGTTGATCGCGTATCCGCCGCCGCCGGCGGTCTTGCGGCAGATCGAGCAGTAGCAGCGCATGTACGGCTGCGGCGTGTGCGATTCCACGCTGAATCTGACCGCGCCGCAATGGCAGGAGCCTTCGAGCTTCATCGTATTCTTCCTTATTTTGCTTGTGCGAAGGCGCTAGCGGCGCGGATCGAGCGCATCGCGCAGGCCGTCGCCGAGCAGGTTGAACGAGAGCACCAGTAGGAATATCGACACGCCGGGCCACACCGCCATCCACGGGGAGTTGTCGATGTAGTTCTTGGCGGTGTTGAGCATGCTTCCCCAGCTCGGCGCCGGAGGCTGCTGGCCCAGTCCGAGGAACGACAGGCTCGCCTCGGCGATGACCGCGGCGGCGATCGCCAGCGTCGCCTGCACGATCAGCGGCGGCATGGCATTGGGCAGCACGTGGCGAAGCGCGATGCGCCAGTGCGGATTGCCGACGGCGCGCGCCGCCTCGACGTATTCCTCGACCTTCACCGCGAGCACCTGCGCGCGGGTGAGCCGGATGAACACCGGCGTCGCCGAGATGCCGATCGCGATCATCGCGTTGGTGAGGCTCGGCCCCAGGAATGCGGCAAGCGCGATGGCGAGGATCAGGAACGGGCACGCCAGCATCGCATCGGTGACGCGCGAGATGAGCGCGTCGGTGACGCCGCCGACGTAGCCGGCGATGAGCCCGATCGGTACGCCGAAGGCGAGCGAGATGCACACCGACACGAGTCCGGCCAGCAGCGACGCGCGAGCGCCGAATATCACGCGCGAAAGCACGTCGCGCCCGATCTCGTCGGTGCCGAACCAATGCGCCGCGGAGGGCGCCTTGCGGATCGCGCTCCACGAGGTCTGCAGCGGGTCGTACGGCGCAACCATCGGTGCCAGCAACGCGATCAGGATGAAGCCGAAGACGACCGCGCCGGCGACGACCGCGGCGCGGCGGTTGAGCAGCTTGCGCCACGCGCGCCTTCCGGGCGAGGCGGCGCGGGGCAACGCGAGCGGCGACGCAACGGTGGTCATGGCAAGAGTCGGCGCGCTAGTCGCGCATGCGCGGGTTGGCCAGGAAATAGCCCATGTCCGCGATCAGGTTGAGCGCGATGTACACGGTCGCGGTGAACAGCACCACGCCCTGCACGACGGCGTAGTCGCGATTGAACACCGCGTCGACGATCAGCTTGCCGAAGCCCGGGATGCTGAACACCTGCTCGGTGAGCACCGCGCCCGAGAGCAGCGTGCCGAACTCGAGCGCGCCCAGCGTGATGATCGGGATCAAAGCGTTGCGCAGCGCGTGCTTGAGCACGACCACGCGCTCGTCGAGCCCCTTGGCGCGCGCGGTGCGTACGTAGTCCGACGAGAGCACTTGCAGCATGGCGCTGCGCGTGTGGCGCATGAGCACGGCGGCGCCGGCGTTGCCGAGCACGAACGCGGGCATGATCATCGAGGCGAGATTGCCTTTGAGATCCTCGAACGGACTCACGTAGCCCGATGCCGGCAGCCAGCCGAGTGTCACCGAGAACAGCAAGATGAGCATGATGCCCAGCCAGAAATTGGGCGTCGACAATCCCCACAGCGCGAAGATGTTGGCGGCATAGTCCCACACGCTGTCGCGCGCCACCGCCGAGATCACTCCCGCGGTGATTCCGATGACGAGCGCGATGACGATCGCGATGCAGGCGAGCTCTAGGGTGACCGGCAGCTTTTCGAGGATGAGGTCGAGCACCGGCTTCTTGATGCGCTGCGATTCGCCGAGGTCGCCCCGAAGGACGCCGCCGGCCCAGTACGCGTAGCGCACGGGGAAGGGCTCGTCGAGATGCAGCGTGCTACGCAGGTGCGCGATGACGCTCGGATCGTTGTCTTCGCCGGCCAGGATCAGCGCCGCGTCGCCGGGAAGGAGTTGCTGCAGCCCGAAGATCAGCACCGACACGAAGAACAGCGTCGGTACGATCGTCGCCAGTCGCTGCAGTAAGTAGTTGAGCAAAGGGATCTCCGCGGCTGCGGCCGCGGATGGGTTCAGCGACGATTCAGCGTCGCGCCGGGTCTAGTTGAGCTTAAGGCCCTGCACGCGAACGAGCCCGTCGGGAATCGTGCGCAAGCCCGATAGCTTGCTCGAATACGCCCAGAGCCAGTGGCGATGGAATAGGTAAACGATAGGACGGTCCTTGAGCGCGATCGCGGCGAGCTGGTCGTACGCCTTCTGGCGCTCGGCCTTGTCGCGCGCGGTCCGCGAGCGTGTCAGGATCTCGTCGACCTCGGGCTTGCAGTAGCCGGCGTAGTTGAGCGGCTGCTTGCACGCGTCGAAGCTGAAGATGTTGCCGTCGGGATCGGCGCGCCCGCTCCACGCCAGCACGTAGGCTTCGAACTGCCCCTTGTCGGCCATGTCGAGCGAGGTCGCGAATTCGGTCGACTGGATCTTCACGTCGAAGCCCGCCTCCTTCACCATCGCCTGCACGACCTGCGCGATTTTCTGCGCGTCGGACGTCGTCGCCGTCACCAGCGTGAAGCTCGGATTCGGGACGCCCGCTTCGGCGAGCAGCGCCTTCGCTTTCGCGACGTCGCGCTTGGGCACCGGCATGTTCTTCGCGTAGTACGCGTTGTCGGGCGCGACCCACTGGTTCCCGACAGTGGCTTCATTTTCCATCACCACCTGCACGATGCCTTCACGGTCGAGCGCTAGTTCGAACGCTTCGCGAACCCTGGGATCCTTGCCCAGCGGATTCTTCTGCGCCTGATCGCTCTTGCCGACGTTGATGGTGATGCCCTGGTAGCCGATCTCGGTGATGGTCGCGACCTTGAACCGGCTGTCCGCCTTGAGCGCCGCGACGTCGGAAGGCGCCATGCGCTCGATGAGGTCGAACTGCCCCGATTTGAGGTTGGCCAGGCGCACCGTCGCGTCGACGATCGGCGTGTAGACGATCCTTTCGAGAAAAACGCTGCCCTTGTTCCAATAGTTCGGATAGCGCTCGACCACGATCTTGTCCTGCGCGACGCGCTCGACGAAGCGGAACGGTCCCGAGCACACCGGTTTGACGCCGAACTTGTCGCCCGCTTCCTGCGCGGCCTTGGGCGAGACCATCATCCCGGCCCGGTCGGCGAGCTGCGCGAGCAGCGGGGCAAACGGCGCCGACAGGTTGAGGCGCGCCGTCATCGGGTCGACGACGTCGACGCTCGCCACCAGCGCGAGCTCGCCGCGCCGGTTCGATCCCGGCAGCGTCTTGTGGCGCTCGATGTTGTACTTCACCGCGGCGGCATCGAACTTTTCGCCATCGTGGAAGGTGACCCCCGGACGCACCTTGATGGTCAGCGCCTTGCTGTCGGCGGACCACTCATAGCCGGTGGCGAGCTGCGGGACGATGTTGAGCTTCTCGTCGATGTCGAACAGCTTGTCGCACAGCGAGGCGAACACGATGCGGCCGACGAAAGTGCGCGCCAGGGTCGGATCGAGCACGTCGGGATCCTCGGCGAGTCCGAAGCGCAGGGTCTGCGCGCTCGCGCAGGCGGCGGATGCCGCGAGCAGCGCCGCCGTGAGCTGGAGGAGGCGGTTGATCCAGGAGGTGGCTTGCATGGATGTTCTCCGGAGAACAGGCGGTGGCGGGGCCGGCACGAAGCGGCGCAACCAAGCGATCTTAGCGAATTTCCCGCTTGCGCGCGCTCCCGCGCGACTTCGACGCTAGGACGGGCGGTGGGCGCGCTTGTGCGCGGCCGCGTGGAAGCGCTCGACTTCCATCTCGATCTGCGCGCGGTCGGTGAGGCCGGCGGGACGCGCCCGCGACGGCAGGCAGGCTACGAAAGGCTGATAGCGCTCGAGGCTCTTCACGTACAGCCGCAGGAGCTCGCTCAGCGGATCGGGGTGGTCGTCGACGCGAAGGTCGAGAAACGGATACGACTCCGCCGCGCAGATGAGCAGCGCTGCGGCCTGCTTGCCGCGTTTGTCGCCGCCGGCGGCTTCGCCCGCCTCCATCGCGGCGATCAGGCGCTCGGCGAACGGAAGATCGCTGCCCGCGTCGTAGGCCTGGGCGGTGTCCTCGATCACCTGGGGTCCGGCGAGCATGTTGCCCGCGACCGAGAAATCGACGCCGGTCACCTGGCCACACCAGTCGATGCATTCCACGCCGGTGTGCGCGGCGATGTTGCCTTCGGCGTCGATGACGTGGAGCTGGCGGTGCTGGCGGCCGCCGTCGGCATCGGTGAGCGCGTAGACCACGTCCGCCGCGGAGAGCCCTTGCGAGAGCATGGTGAGACCGCGCGGACCGTATTGCGGATTGACCAGCGCCTGCGTGGCCAGCGCGCCGATGCCGCTGTGCGCATGCGGGCACAGCGCGCCAACCGCGAAAAAGCGGCTGGCGATCGCCACCCCAAAGGCGCCGCTCTTGGAACGTGCAACGATGGACCAGGTCATGGGCGCGGCGCGTGGGGAACGCGTGACATCGCTATTGGACAGCGCCGGCGCTGCCGATGCTGGTCTACATGCGCTCGATGATGGCGGCGATACCTTGGCCGCCGCCGATGCACATCGTCACCAGTGCATAGCGGCCGCCGGTGCGATGCAACTCGTACATCGCCTTGATGGTAAGGATGCAGCCGGTGGCGCCGATCGGATGGCCGAGCGCGATTGCGCCGCCGTTCGGATTGACCTTGGCCGGATCCATGCCGAGCTCCTTGTTGACGCCCAGCGCCTGCGCGGCGAATGCCTCGTTGGACTCGATGACGTCCATCTGCTCGAGCTTCATGCCCGCCTTGGCCAGCGCCTTCTTCACCGCGCTCACCGGCCCGAGCCCCATGATTTTCGGATCGAGTCCGGCGTGGCCATAGGCGACCAGCCGCGCCATCGGTTTGAGCCCCTTTCTCTGCGCGGCGCCTTTTTCCATCAGTACCACCGCCGCCGCGGCGTCGTTGATGCCCGAGGCGTTACCGGCGGTGACGCTACCGTTTTCCTTGACGAATATCGCCTTGAGCTTGGCCATCCCTTCGGCCGTCGAGTCACCGCGCACGTGCTCGTCGGCGTCGAACATCACCGACCCCTTCTTGCTCTTGAGCTCGATGGGCAGGATCTGGCTCTTGAAATGACCGGCGGTGGTCGCCGCCGCGGCGCGTTTATGGCTCTGCACCGCGAACGCGTCCTGCTGCTCGCGCGTGATGCCGCATTGGTTGGCAACATTCTCGGCGGTGATGCCCATGTGCACGGTGTCGAACGGATCGGTGAGCGCGCCGACCATCATGTCGATGTCCTTGCTGTCGCCCATGCGCGAGCCCCAGCGCTGCGTCAGATTGGCGTACGCCGCGCGACTCATGCTCTCGGCGCCGCCGGCAACGGCGGCCTCGGCGTCACCCAGCATCACGTATTGCGCGGCGCTGATCACCGCCTGCAATCCGCTGCCGCACAGCCGGTTGAGCGTCAGCGCGCCGGTCTCGACCGGAAGCCCGCCGTTGATGCACGCCACGCGCGACAGGTACATGTCCTTGGCTTCGGTGTGGATCACGTTGCCGAATACGCACTGGCCGACGTCCTTCGGATCGACCTTGGCGCGGGCGATCGCCTCCTTCACGACGCGCGCGGCGAGCTCGGTCGGCGCGATGTCCTTCAGGCTTCCGCCGTAGTCGCCGATGGGGGTGCGTACGCCGCTCAGGATGACAACTTCTCGGGTTGCGTCCATGTGCTTCTCCTGTGGGATACGCATGATCATACCGCCAATCACCGTGCTCCTCGCGGCGCCAAACTCAACACCTCTCCCGGCGGGTGAGGGGCCGGGGTAGGGGCGCGGGAGAGGGATAGCGGCAGGGAACGCCGGCGCCGCGTCAGCGCGCGAGCGTCTGGCTGATGCGGTACAGCCCCTCGAGCACCAGATTGTCGTGGAGCTCGAAGGGAATGGTCAGGCGCGGCGACAGCGCGCGTGCCGCGCCGCCGGAAACGAGGCACACCAGGCCGGGCTCGAGCGGGGCATGCAGGTGATAGAGCCGCTCGATGGCCCCCGCCTGCGCGTGCTGGCAGCCGCTGGCGATGGCGTCGACGGTCTGCGTCGGCGTGTCGACGTACTCGCCGTCGGCATCGGGGAGCGCCGCGGTGTGCTGATGCAGCGCGCGCAGCATCAGCCCGACGCCAGGAAGGATGACCCCGCCGACGAATTCCCCGTCGGACTTGAGGAAGTCGATGGTCGTCGCGGTGCCGCACACGACGACCAGCACCGGCGCGTCGCCGAGCAGCGCGCGCGCACCGATCAGCGCCGCCCAGCGGTCGCTGCCGAGTTGTGCCGGATTGCGGTACCGGTTGAGCACGCCGCACGCTTGCTCCTGCGGAATCACCCAATGCGGCGCCGGCGCGTCGGGCCACACCTCGAGCGCGCGGATCATGGTCGAGCGCACGCGCGTGCCGGCAACGTTGGAAATCACGATTTGCGCGGGAACGCGGAACTTCGAGAACTGCGCCGCCAGCGCCGGCATTTCCTCGAGCAGGACGTGCCCGGACTCGAGCCGGTTGTCGCGCGCGTTGCCCTCTTCGCCGACGCGGAACAGGCCCCACTTGAGGAAGGTGTTGCCGATGTCGATCAGCAGCTGATAGGGCGGCATGGCAGTCCCGTGTTCATGCGTGCTCCTGGGCCCGGGTGTCGGCATCCAGCGGCCAGATCGGCCGCCGCAGCTTGCGGTACTGGTATACGCCCAGGTCGGCGTTGGTGACGCCGGCCCCGGCGCATTCGACGATGTGCGCAGCGATGGGCTTGAATCCGGCGCGATAATGGATGCGCGATTTCAGCATGATGAATTTCTTGCGGGCAGGATCGATGCCGCAATGCGTAAACACGCCCAGGTCCATGGGTTCGTGCGCTCTCTCGGTGACGACGATCTGCGCGCGGCCGGTGTCGAGCACGGCGGTGCGGCCGAGGAAGGTACGGATGCCGGTGTACATCGGCCCGGTGATGACGAACTCGCCGTCAGTGATCGCGCGCACGCGTCCGCTGAGGCGAAGCGGCGCGCCGGCGAGCCCGATCGACGGCATAGCCGTCCTGCCACCCAGCTCCAGCGTCACTTCGCGGCCGACGCCGGCGGCGATCATCTGCGCCACGCTCTGTGCGTCGCGGATCGGCGCGATGGCGACATCGTCGAGCTCCTGGCGGAGTATCTCGGCGACGACGTTCATCACGTCCTGCGCGCCACCCGAGCCGCAGTTGTCGCAATGGTCGATGAGCAGCACCGGCCCTCGCGCGCCGGGGGCGAGCGACGCCGCGCGCGCCACCGACAGGGCGAGGGGCGGCGCGGCGAAGGCATATTCCTCGCGCCGTTCCCATGCGGTGTCGAGCATGCGATCGCAGACTTCCTGCGCGACCGCGCGTCCGCCGCCACCCTTGGCGTCGGCGACGACGATCGCCGACACCCCGGTGTAGGGCGTGTCCGCATGCGGGAACGATGGCAGCAGCGTCGCGGCCAGCACCTTGCCCGAGTCCTCCATCTCGCGCGCATAGCGCAGGATGTCGCCCGAAGGCCCGTCTTCGGGCGCGTGGCGCATGATCGAGGCTAGCATCGGGCGCCAGCCCCACGCCATCACGGGCTCGATCTCGCCGTTCAGGGCGCGCACCAGGATCTCGCCGGCACGCTTGCCCGCGTCGTACATGTCGACGTGCGGGTAGGTCTTGTAGCCGGTGATCACCGTCGCATTGTTCACGAGGTCGACGCACAGGTTGGTGTGGTAGTCGAGCGTCACGGCGATCGGCAGCGTCGGCGCGATCGCGCGCAGGCGCCTGACGATCTCGCCTTCGGCGTCGTCGCAGTCCTCGATCACCATCGCGCCGTGCAGGTCCAGGAGCGCGGCGTCGCATCCGGCGCGCACGGCATCCTCGAGCGGACGCACGAGCTGCTCGAAGGTTTCGCGCGACGCCTTGTTCGAGGGCCACGCCTCGGCGGCGACCGGTGTCACCACTTCGGCATTTTCCTTCTTCGCGATGTCCAGATAGGCGCCCATCGGCGTGTTGGTGCGGGCGAAGCGAAGCCGTGCGGCGTCGCCGAATGCGGGCCCGTTACCGTGCCCGAACGCCTTCAGCGGCGTCGGAATCGGCGAGAACGTGTTGGTCTCGTGCTTGATGAGCGCGATGACGTAACGGCGTCGCATCGTCTGCTGCGTCAGGGCGCCGGCGCGAACGCAGGCCCCTTGGGCTTGAGGCGAAGTCCGGGGCGCAGGCGCGACCAGTGGAACATCGTCGGATCGGCCTTCGCCGGGCCCGGCGCCACCACGACGAGCACTTCGCGCGCGATGGGCTCGAAGTCGGCGCGAAAATGCACCGAGCTCTTGAGCGCGAGCACGCGCTGCTCGCGTGGCTCGATGCCGACGTGGCGGAACATCTCCTGGTCTGCGGCCTGGCATTTCTTCGACGCGAGCACGACGCGCACGCCGTCTTTCTCCAGTACCGCCATCGGACCGAGCTCCATGCGAAAGCCGCGGAACATCGGGCCGGTGCAGGTGAAGCGCCCGTCGTTCAAGTGCACGACGCGAAATTCGCCCTCGTACGGAGTGTGGCCGGCGACGCCGGAAATCTCGCCGAGCGCGAAAGGCGCCGTCCGCCCGACGCCGATGGCGTGCGCCTTCGCCGCGGACGCGGGATCGATGAGCAGACCGAGCACCGACTGCGCCGCGCGCCGCGCCAGCAGCGCGG